>NZ_VHKL01000008.1:0-320000 GCF_007474605.1 Rhodoligotrophos appendicifer
TTGCTCCTTAGGGAAGCAGCAAAATCTTGAGTTCGCGTCTGGGGAGGCAGAACGGCAGCTCCAACTAGTGCATATCCACGAAGCTTATTTGCGCAGCGCTGTCATCACAGCGCCCTTTCGATGGCTTCCCCCGTCTGCACTAGCTCGCCGCGCTCCTACGAGACGAACCGCGTTGGTTACTCTATCCCGACGACGACAGCCTTGAGGTGCCGGCGCGTGGCTCAGAGGTCGCCATGTCCTTCCCTCTGCCAGCGTCGGAGTGTGACTTCGATGGAGGATTAACCACGCTAGCTTCGAATATCGATTTCCAAGCTGCTATGTCAGCCATTTGCCCCCTTAAGACACACGTGCGGGCTCAGTTTGGATTCCTGGCCTTACACCTGCTACATTCTCGTAGGCGCAGGCTCGTCACTCGGCGAACGATAGCGAAGCTCACGCCACAGACGCCCGGGGGCACAGAAACCGTCCGGTCTGATGGATCCACGCCCGGAAGGCGCTGCCGGTAAGCGTCAGTGCTGGCTGTCGCAGTGGGGGAGCTAGGTCAGCCTGTCTAATGCTCAATCTGTTCCACGCTGCCTCGGCAGAAACCATACCCATCATCGCGACTGGCAAAAACAGACAGATCCTGCTAGATCAGAGCAACTGGGCGAAAGTAACGAAATTGCCGGTTGATCTTTAGGCATGGCTGTGAGCGATTTTCCAATGCATCGACCCGTGCTCCAATGAAGATCAAAAGTAAAAATGTCGGAATTTCTCAACGACCAGCTTGATTTTATTTTCTTCTTCTATGGGTTAGCATTCCTGCTCCTGGGCGCTACCAGTTCGGCGATCGCCCGACGACGCGCTGACGAGCGTCACTGGACGCTCCTCGCGGCCTTCGGTCTGGTGCATGGCTTGGCCGAATGGCTCGACCTCAGCGCCTTGATCCTCGGAGACTCGGCTGAGTTTGCCGCCGTCCGCATTAGCGTAATGACCGCGTCCTTCGTGTTTCTCGCAGAGTTCGGCAGGCTTCAAATGGCTGGCCGTAACTGGATCCCAGGGCGGTGGGTCTATCTGCCAATCTTAGGTCTGATCGCTCTGGTCGGATATTCGGGTGGGCTTGTGGAGGCGGGTACCGCCTCGCGCTACACCCTGGGCTTCTTCGGATCCTTGTCGGCGACCGTAGCTCTTTCGATTCACGCGAGCCGCTTAACCGGCTCGGGACGGGCCTATTCACGGGCCGCGTCAATTGGCTTCGCGCTCTATGCTGTTGCAGCAGGAGCAATCGTACCGGCGGCACCCTTCTGGCCGGCGAACGTCGTCAATTATAACGCTTTCAGCGAACTTACGGGAGTTCCTATTCAGCTCGTTCGTGGCCTCCTCGCGTGTTGGATCGCATCGGCAGTGTGGGCAATATGGGGACAGCAGCTTGCCTCCGAGGTTCTGTCCGGAAGTTTCTCGGCCTACCTACGCAGACAGTTCATCTGGACCGTGTGTATCATATCCGCGATCCTGCTCTCGGGCTGGACGTTGACGGAATGGTTGGGTGACATCTACCGCCACAACGTCCAAATTGAAGCTGAAGGCGATATTGAGCTCCTTGCGAGCCGCTTTGCAGGCGAACTCAATACCGCGGATGCGTTGGTTAAAACATTGGCTGCGAGTCCCTCGACGCAGGAGGCGCTGGAGCGAGGGGATGAACCCGCACTGACTCGAGCGCGCGCGATGCTGGACCTGCACGTGGTGGCCGGCAGCGCAGAGGCGGGGTACCTTCTAAATGAGGATGGAGGAGCCATCGCAGTGTCTGGCGTGCTGGCTCAACGGCCGTCGGCTGCCATGCTGGAGAGAAGCTACGACAAAAAGGGTTCCGCACTGTCCGGCTTTGTCTGCGATGCGGTCACACGTTCGACTGTCTACTACACGAGGCGCGGCATCACCGATGATAAGGCTCGTCCTATTGGCACGGCGGTGCTCATGGTCTCGGTGGAAGCGTTCGGAAAGGATTTAGAGGGGCTGAATCGACCCTATTACTTCGTCGATCCGAATGGCATCGTGGCAATGTCAAACTTGCGCAGGTCTCAGCATCGCACGCTCTGGCCGATCAGCCCAAGCAAGCAGAGTGCGCTAACCGCCCGCTTTGGCTCTTTAGACCCTCGTCCGATCTCCCGCGAAGAAATCAAGGATGCGACCTGGACGGAAATCTCCGGCTCACGTGAGTACGTTCGCAGACAGTTCATTGCCGACAGTGACTGGTCGCTGATCATCCTCAAACCCACACGTGAGATCTTTGCAACTCGCTTTGTCGGGATCATCATCACACTACTCGTAACGATCGTCGCGCTAATTTATCTCCTCGGGAAGGAGCGCTGGATGCACGAAGGGGCTCAGCTTGAAGCCCAGTCGAAGCTCCGAGATATCGCCCGTGATCTCAACATCAAAGCGACTACAGACCCGCTGACTGGGCTCTCAAACCGATTGCGACTGAACGACATACTTCCCCACGAGATGGCGCGAGTTGATCGCACCGACAGCGCGCTCTCTGTCGTGATGTATGACATCGATCGCTTCAAGGCGATCAACGATAGGTTTGGCCACAACACTGGCGACAAAGTGCTCACAGAGCTCTCCGGTACCGTGAGGACTTCACTGCGGGCTTCCGATTATCTTATTCGATGGGGTGGAGAGGAGTTCCTGCTCGTCCTGCCAGACACAAACACGGAAGAGGCCCGGCATGTCGCGGAAACGCTTCGTAAGTTGATCGCGAACAAGCGCATCAATGAAGTCGGCGAAGTGACGAGCAGCTTCGGGATTGCCGAATATGCGCCGGGAGAAGCGATGGCCGATCTAATTGCTCGGGCGGACCAAGCGCTCTATCGGGCGAAATCTGCCGGCCGCAATCAGGTCGCGGTTGCTCCACCGCCACGCCACCGCCGTAGCGCGTAGCCGCTACCGCTCACACCAGAAGATTTCCTATCGCCCTGGAAACGGAATGCAGAAGCCCGAGCCGCGCAACGCTGCGCAGGAACTATCACCTCCCGAGAGTTATACATCCCGTGTGGGCATGCGCCCTTCTTCCTTCTACCAGCATTTTCGGAGGGTCACTTCGCCCGCCAGCACCGTGGCGTATGCAGTGGGGTATGAACGCGTGCTGCAGTTCACCCGCGAATATCGCCGGCTGTTTGGAACGCCGCCTGTTCACGACATCAAACAGGCCAAGGGCCGAATACCATCGCCGCCTGATAACGAGCCCTAAAAAGCCGACAGCCTTCGCCGGATTTGAGGACATTTCGACTCACTTCAGGGAGAGCGCGGCCTCGCGCGGTGGCCTTATCCAGTTCCAGTGCAAAAGCAGTCTTTGTAGCTAGACGGCACTCTCGAGAAGCGTGGTGTCTCAATCACCCCTCACGTTCGAGATCACCTTTCATCAAGCCGTCCACCCTCGTGTCGCTCGGTGGCGCAGCGCTGCCTTCCCGGCCGGCCCGCGATTGGTATCTGGGCAGTGACCAGTTCCAACGTAAAGCCGCAAATCGAATAGTGGCAGCTGCGGCCAGGCCGCTCCCCAGACAAGCCTCTCGCGGTAAGCTCAAAATGGACAAAATTACAAACAGACAAGCACCGGCAAGCGCGGCGGTTACATAGACTTCACGGCGGAGAATAACAGGACTTTCGCCGCCGAGTATGTCCCGAATGATCCCTCCAAAGGTGGCAGTGACAACACCCATGGCGATGGCGACTATTGGGTTTGCACCGACAGCTAGGGCTGTTTCCGCGCCAGTGACCGCGAATACCGCCACGCCAATGGCGTCTACCCATAGCAACAGCCGGTAGCGAGATTGAGGAATGTGGGCGACGAAGAAAGTCACCCCGGACACTAGGATGCAAACAACAAGATATGAGGGGTCGGCTATCCAGAATATGGGAAACACCCCGAGCAGCGTGTCGCGGATGGTCCCGCCCCCGATACCCGTTGCAGTTCCAAGGAGAATGAACCCCACGATATCCATCTCCTTGCGCGAGGCCACAAGGGCTCCGGTCATCGCAAAGGCAACAATCCCGACCCAGTCCAGAATAGAGGTAAAAGCATCGAACATCACGTGAAAGGACCTGGTTGCTGATGTTAGTTTGATCAGGCGCCACGACGCTATCCGTCTCCATTCCCCTCTTTGCAAGCCATCTCTGTGAACTCCGGTTCTGCCCCCAGTCACTGGAGGACCAGGGTCCCCCCGTCTGCTCAAGAGGCGAAGGCCGCCGCCTTTGGGGCTGGATGATCCGCCCTACCGTATTGTCCCAGATCGTCTGCCGACGAGCGTGCTCCGGATCCAGCTTCCATGTTCTCCCATAAACACGCCGCGAAAAAATACCCTGTAGCTTTGTTTGTCCAACAGGCCATGGCACTGGTAAGCGCGTCGGGGAACATGGGAAGCAGATGCAGAAGAGTCGCATGAACCGGATGGATCGGCCTCAAGTCTTCTTGGGAGAATACGGCGGCCATAAGATCTCTCCAGCGAGCGTTGGCCTTCTAACCGATGGCTGGTCGCTGGGTAAGATCTTAAGACTAGCTCACCCCTGCCAATGGTCCAGTATCATGATCGAGGTTGACTTTCCGTCCACGGCGTCCCACGTTCTCGCCATGTTTTCAAAGTGCTCCATTCTTCTCATAGAGCGGGTGTGCCCTATCGCAGGCCACTGACCCCCTCCGGCCCGGACGCGTCGCGTCGCGGGCGAGGGGCATAGCTTCCTTGGCTGCGGATGCAGCGGGACAGCAGACTGCGACTAAAATCCAGAACTCGATCGTGCCGGCGGCGTTTTAACACCCTCGGCAGCATTTCATGGAGGCCATGATGGCTCCCGAAGGCACTAGACGTGACAAACCCATGATCAAGATGATCCAATCCGACCACGACCGGTTATCCCGGCTAGCGGAGTCGTATTCCGCCACCAACCCCGCAGTCGCTGAGCAGCTTTTCATCGAGCTCGAGCGCGCCCGCCTAGTTGACGACGCACGGATCTCAGCTAACTTCGTCCGTATGGGGTCCACCCTGCGCTTTACCACCAACAGCGGCGAAGATAGAACTGTTACGCTGGTCTTCCCAGGCGAAGCCGATATCGCAGAAGGCAAGATCTCGATTCTAACTCCGATTGGCGCGGCCCTGATTGGACTCTCGGCTGGCCAGTCCATCGACTGGACTGCGCGAGACGGACGTTCCCATCGGCTTACAGTTGAGAACGTGGAACCAATGGCCCCGGCAAATCCAGGCGACAAGGCCTACCAGCAATTGCTAACTGCCTGACCTGTGCGCGCCGCAGCTTGTTACCAACATCCTTGCTCATCAGATGGAGACTGCACGCCATCGCGCGCTTAGGTTAGACGCAGTGTCTCCTCTAATTGGCGCGCCTCGACTGCATGCCCGAACAGGAAGCCTTGCCCGAGGTCGCACCCCTGCTCGGCAAGCTGCCTCGCCTGCTGTTCGGTTCTATACCTTCGGCTACCGTCGCTTTACCGAGCCGCCGCGCGAGATCGATTACCGCGCCAACGACGTGGTTCGCCAGATCAGGAGCTGCCAGGGTTCGAGCTGCACGGTCTCGGTCTCCATCATAATGACCGACGACCTCGTCTCCTGCCGAACGACCGATCTGGTCACCGAAATCTGGGCGATCATGAAGGAACGCCGCTTGAAGGAGGCGCTCCCGGTGCTGCGGGACCAGTTGGTGCGAACTGCACTTCTGGCTTCTGGCCGGTCGCTATGGGGCGGCCATTCGCGCGCTCGGCATTGCGGATAGCTATGACAAGCGGATCGGTCAGGCGGTGGCGCTTATCCGGGAGGGCTATGCCCAACCCTTGCGGATGGAGCAACTCGCCGAGGCCCGTCCGTCTTTGTGATTACGGCCGACAGGCGTCCATCCCTGGGGTTGTCGAACATCGACCTCCTGATCGTCTGTGGGTCTGGAGCCTGGCAGACTCGATGAGCGGGGCGTCGTTGGAAATGGTGACGAGCCTGCCGCGTGCGGTGGGCACCATCTGATCTATGAACATTCTTGGATCCTCTCAGCGGCTTCCCGCATGCATGTAAGCTTCGCCGCCAGCTGCCGACCGCGATGCGAAGGAGGGGTATATCCGCGGCCGGCGTGCTCATGTCAGAAATGAACCGCGTGCAGGCTAGCCAGTTCGTACCCTCGATACGCGTCGCGCAGGAACCGCACACGTCTTCGCGGCACGAGCGGCGCAAGGCAATCGTCGGGTCAACCTTGTTCTTTATCCAGACGAGGGCTTGATGGGGTCGTAGTAGTAGGAAGCCTTGCGGTCCTCGGTCGGCTCGGGCTCGTAGAACCGGGAAAGGACCGGGTAGAGCAGTCCTCCTGCGAAGAGAATCACCCGCAGGCCGTGACCTCCAAGGGCGCCGTTCCTGCCGAGCGCGGCCATCGCAATCCCGGCGGCGGACAGCATTACAAGGACGACCGCCGCATATTACCGTTCGGTGGAACTGAGTTTCTCGATCATGATGCCCTCTGCAAGTCGATCACGCTTGCTCGGAAGTCTTGCCCATGAGGCCAAGCAGCTCTGCCAGAGCTTCCCTGTTCCCGGCGATGTCCGCCAGCGAATAGTCGTCGAAGACGGACAAGAATGCCTCGACCGCTTTCCTGACAACCCTCTTCAGCCGGCAGTCGGGAGATATCGCGCAGGTACCGCCCTCGAAGCGCATGCACTCAACCAGCCCGAAATCGTCCTCGATCTGCCGCACGACATCCCCGAGGTTGATCTCCTCCGGCTTCCTTGCAAGCGCGATCCCACCGGAACGCCCGCGCACGGTCGTCAGGTAACCGAGACGTCCGAGGCGCAGGACCACCTTGAGAAGATGGTTGCGCGAGATGTCGTAGCTGTCAGAGACATCCGACACACGCGTCGCCTTCCCTGTGTTGACCGCCAGGTAGATGAGCACGCGCAGCGCATAGTCGGTATGGTACGTCAGGCGCATGCCACCTCCTGCGATCCATCCCGCGCCGGGCGTTCGAGCCTGAAGAACATCGCCAGGATGAGGCTCCTGGCAATTCGCTCGGCCCGGTTGATGAAGGTAGCAGCTACCCCGGGAGGACAGGTTTCCTCAGCGGTTGCGCGGAAGTAGCGAAGCCAGATCTCGAAATCCTCCTCGCGCACCTGGTTCAGTTTCAGGTGGGCGGGCACGGGCCGGCCGCTGTAGGAGCCGTCCTTCAGGATCACAGAGCACCAGAAGTCCGTCATCTTCTCAAGATGCGGCTCCCAATTGTCCTCGACGACCGCGGCGAAGATCGGCCCGAGCCGCTGGTCACGGCGCACCCGTCCGTAGAAGTCGCGCACTAGGCGGCCGATGAAGTCGCGATCAACGTCCGGATGAACGACCGGGCGTTCATCCACTGGTGGCGGGAGTTGGGCGGCAGGCCGGCTCATCATTGTAGTATCTCCAATGCCACTTTTAACGAGATGCGGCTTCGAATGGAAGTGCCATCGTCGTCGCGGTCTTCTCCGCTATCTTTGCGCACGGACAATGATGGCATTCTATCATTCAGTAGGTTCCGCTCTTGGGGAGAGTCGTCGCTGTTTCGGACATCACGCGCTCCCCTTCCGGGAGGCCAGGGTGGCCGCGGTCGCGCCGTAAGTGGCAAAATCAGCGATATCCTGGAACAGGCCCGCGATCTCGTCGAAGGCACTGCGATCCGGCTCGTCAGGCATGAAATCGTCCAGTTCCAGTGACCACGCGGCTTCGGGGCCGGATCGGCGCACCGCTTCGATGCGGCCTCCTCGCGGTAGCGGGTCAGGCATCGCACGGAAGGGTTGCGGTGATCGTTTGCCGCCGCCGTGAGGGTCCCCGCCGAAAGGCACACCGGCAGCCAAGCTCGCGGGCACGGGAGCCGCCGAGACGAGTTCGGGAGGATGACGGCCAAGGTCCCGGCGGCGACACCCTCGAGCACTGCCTGACGACGCGTGAACATGATGGTTCTCCTTGCAAGACTTCGTTGGCGACAAGGAGAGCCTACGCCTGCTCACAGACGCGTTCTTTGTGCATCTGCAAACAGGCCGATTTATTGCCGGGGCGCATCCTCGCCTTCACCTCTAGTGTCGTTGCGAGACCATTCACGTGTGGGAACCTGTGCGATCGTCCCGGGCGCGGCAACCCAACAAAAGCCACGCGGAAAATCTTTGCCGGCATCTTTGAAAGAGGCCAGAACGCGTGTATTCCCAATCTCCTACCTTCTGTCTCGAAGGGTTGCTTGGACTAGCGGGCTGCGAGGCCCCTTTCGGGTATGTCAGCTTTCAGGAGCAGGGGCATCCGCCCCGAATGGCCGGGTTGAGCGCAAATACGCCAGTGCTGGAGCCGCACGCAGATCAACTGGAGCGCTGCGGTAGAGATGGTGAAGAGTTGCAAAGCAGATCACTCGGCTCCTGCCACCCCCCTCCGTACATCACCACAGAACCCTTGCCACCCCTGCCCGCTTGCTCTCGCAGTCGGCGATCTAGACCAGCGCCTTCGCCTAGCAGCTCCTTGGCGTAATCGCCCGACTTGATCTCAGGTCCGAGGCGTTTTTCCTACCGATGCGAGCCCACCCGCTTTATCCTGAGCAGGCTGATTCCCAGCGGCCATCTAACTAGCGGGCTTCTCGCGGCGAAGGCGATCCTCAACCGGGTCGACGGGCCGCAGAGGCGACGCGAATGCTGCGGCCATGCCGGGCAGAAGATCCGTCCCCGCCACGTTGCCTAAGCGCTGGCCGATATCGAGGCGCAGCCTGGGCTGCGACTTGGCAGCCTCGAGATCGATGCGCGCATTCCGTCCAGTCCGATGATCGCGGGTCCGCGGATCTTGACCTCAGCAAACCACTGCGACACGCTTCCCGGCGTCACTTTAGAAAGCCCCGCAAGCTCGCCCTTCGAGACGATGCCAGGGTCATTGGCTTTGCTCACGCTGAAAATCGGCCTCGTGTTTAGAGGTAAAGTCAGATGTTTAGGCTTCTGAAAAGCCGTCAGACTGGCGAACACTCACCGCCCGAATTACCCGATGGCAGCCAGTTCTCCAGGGGCCCCTCCACCGCATCGTGGGGAGGGCCTGCTCGATCAAGGCTGGATCAGGCGCGATCCGTTCAGGCGGATCGAGCAGGCGACGATGCCGAGGAAGTCGAAGCGCGGCGTGTCGTTCACCGTCGGCACGAAGATCAGCACCGACACGATCCTGCTTCTCGGTCCAGGGCTCGCTCACCAGCCATTTCGCAAGCGGCTGGCTAGTTTCAACTAAATGGTGTGAAAAGCTATGGAACATTCCTCTAGGCGATAGCATCCCCCCCTTCTCTGCGTGATCCACGATCAGCCAGTAATCGTTGCGAGGCAGCTTCCGAGCCCAGGCATCGACGGCAACCGCGTCCTCGTGCACCTGCAGCCAGCCATTGATCAGACCGCCGCGGCGCTCGGCCATGCACAGCGAGGACCGCTCATGCCGCAGCGACCAATCCTCGGTACCACCGGCCGCAGCCCGCACGCATTCGTCCTTGTAGGCCCACACCAGCAATGACCAGGCATCGATTTCCCGCCGCAGATCCGCCTTGCGAGGGTTGCGAGGGTCATGCGAGGGTTTGGGATCAACCCTCGCAGCACTTTTTTCTTTTGATTTCAGATCGTTATAAGTCTCTTGCGAGACTTGCGAGGGTTTTTCTCCCGTGTGTGTATAGAAACTTTCCATCTATCCCTCCTCTAAGACTCTCTCATGCGTGACACGCGCGAAACCCTCGCAACCCTCGCAGAGATCCTCTAAGTCACTCGCCCGAAACGATTTTCAGCTGCGCGAGGGTTTGTTCAATCCCTCGCAAAGCCTCGCAACCCTCGCAGCATCAGGCGTCATCGGCCGGATGCGGCGGCTCAGGCGCACGGCCCTCATTCCGCGCCGGCACATCATGGCAGCCACACATCGAGCTAGCGGCGGATGCGCTCCGAGGTCTTGAGGAAGCCCTTCTGCGGCATCACCCGCCCGAAGGTCGCCTCCTTCCATGGTCTTGACCGCATTGGCATGGCACCAGGAGACGAACGCCTCATACATCTCACGGGCCTTCCTCAGCGGCCTTCGAGGCAAAATCTGTCGATCACCAGCACCGCCGGCTCTAGTACGATCCCTTAGAGTCTAAATTGCGATAATCGCGGCTTTTGGTCAATGCGATTTTCGCGATTTCATTCTGTGCGAAAATCGCAAAGATTGCGTGATGATTGAAAATGATCGGATACGTGATTGGCTTAAAGGCCAGTTGGCAAAGCGAGGCCGCGGAGCAAAGGCGGCTCTCGCAACACATTTGGGAGTGCGGCCAGATGCCATAACGAGAATGCTCAATCCCGGCGGAAAGGAAACGCGCCTCATAAAGGCGCATGAACTCTCGCGAATTGCCGAGTTTTTTGGAACACCTTTTCCGGAGCAATCTCAACGATCGCTGGCGTCCAACGCCACACTACCTCCCAGCTATCGCCCGTTCCCCGATCGGGCCCTACCAGTCTTTGGGCAGGCAGAAGGCGGCATTGACGGCCGCTTCGTGCTGAACGGTCAGCGGGTCTCTAGCGTTTTTTGTCCACCTGTTCTTGCCGATGTGGAAGGCGCCTATGCCGTGTATGTGCACGGTGACTCTATGGCGCCAAAATTCGAAGCGGGGGAGACCGTTTGGCTTCACCCTTACATGCCCGTGAAGAAGGGCGATTATGTCGTTGTCCAGCTGACGATCGAAGGAGACGAGCTGCTGCATGGATATGTCAAGCAGTTCATCACGAGAAATTCAAAACACTTGGTGCTACGGCAACTCAATCCGCCGGAAGGTGAGGAGGAAATTTTCCAATTACCCGCAAGCCAAGTCTTTTCTATTCACAAAATCGTCTTTTCGCAGCTGCTTTAAATCAACCCCTGCATAGTTTTCAAGGGTTCTCCACCGTGGGCGAATTGTGAGGTTTCTATTCCTCACAGGTAGCCGCGGGCACTCGCCACACCGAACTTTGCGGCACAAATCTCCATATGTGTGAATACCCAAGGCCTGGATCTCCCTCAGTCGGCTGATCGATATCTCGCGCTCTCGCCCGCAATCATCACACGCCACGTAGACGCTGAGGATCTCCGACAACAGCCGGCGCGCATCGGGTGGAAGCCTCTGCATGACACTCCTCTGTTCTCTTATTGTTCTCATTGATTCCCGATTTTTCCGGCGGAGTCCAGAAATTGATTCTGCCTCGAAGAAATCGAACATCTGCAAACTAAATTGCGATTACTACGGAGTCGCCGTTGACCTTTAATCGCGATTATCGCAATTTACCTTCGGTGAAACTTTATGGGTCTTGGACGAATGAACCTCAGCGTCCGCCTGTCCGTTCTTGATAAACTGCGTCACTTCGGTGCGCCGGCAAGCCCCGGCATATGGGCCGAGGTCAAAACCTATGACCGAGCCCATCCCCGCCCCAGCAAGCGCTGCTCGCTGAGTATCGGCAAGCTCGCCCTCAAGCAGACGTTCGGCCTTGGTCTGATCGTCGATGGTGACGCCGATGCCCTGCTGATCTCCTTCCGTTTCGGGCACTTCGAGCTCTGGGCTGCCCCTGATCTTCCGGAGCACGGAAATGATCAGCAATTTGATCGATGTGGGTGATAAGAGGATGGCACTTAAGGCCGCCGACCTCCGAGCGTCAACGCTGCCGCGCCGCGGACTGCACAGGACGGAGGCGGCTGTCTATGTCGGCTTGAGCCCATCGAAGTTTGATGAGCTGGTGGCCGATGGTCGGATGCCAAAAGCCAAGCGGATCGACAGCCGCAATGTCTGGGATCTCAGAGCCCTGGACATGTACTTCGATGCGCTGCCTGATGAGAACGTCGCCAACACGTGGGAGGACGTGGCGTGATCAGGCTAAAGTACATCCACAAGTTCAGGGACCGGCACAATGAGATGCGGTACTACTTCCGCCGCAATGGCATCCGCACGCCACTTCCTGGCCTTCCCGGCTCGAAAGAGTTCATGGATGCTTACGCAGTCGCCCTAAAAGATCAGCCCGCTCCCAAGGTAGATCCTAGGCCCGTGGTGCGCCCAGGCACTTTCTCTGCCCTGGCCATCCGCTACTTCGGCTCACCGCAATACCGCAATTTGGCGGTCAGCAGCCGCATAAACTACAAGCGCGTCATAGATAGCTTTCTCGTCGAGCACGGCCACAGGCTTGTCTCCGAGATGTCGCGCGAGCATGTCGACATCATTGTAGGGAAGCTTGCATCCAAGCCAGGGGCTGGAATAGTCCTGCTGAAGCGACTGCGGACGCTTGTCAGGTACGCGGTATCTCTCGGATGGATCGGCAAGGATCCGACAGCGGGCGCCACCAGCTATAGATCAACAGAAATTCACACATGGTCCGAGGAACAGATAGCCCACTATGAGCGATATTGGGCGATTGGAACCAGAGAGCGCCTGGCATTCGCACTCCTGCTTTACACCGGTCAGCGCGGCTCCGACACACACCGCATGACCTGGTCGGATATCGCCGGCGACACTATACGCGTCTCCCAACAGAAGACGGGGGAGAAGCTGGAAATCCCCCTACATCCCGAGCTGCAGATTGAGCTCGGCCTGGCTAAGCGCAGGCATGTGACCGTCCTTGCTACAGAGTACGGCAAGCCATTCACCGTAAAGGGTTTCGGAAACATGATCTCCGATGCCATTCGGGAAGCCGGTCTGCCACTTCAATGCCGCGCACATGGGCTTCGAAAGGCTGCCGCGAGACGGCTGGCTGAGGCGGGATGCTCCGCCAATCAGATTGCTTCCATAACCGGCCACAAGACCCTTGCTGAGGTCGAGCGCTACACCAGAGCAGCGGACCAAAAACGCCTCGCACGGCAGGCGATCGAGAAGCAAACAGGAACACCTAGTGGCAAACCCACTTTGGCAGGAGTGGCAAACCACGCTGGAGAGGGTCGGAAATGAACGGTTTCTCGAAGAGGGTGGCGCTCCCTAGGGGAATCGAACCCCTGTTTTCGCCGTGAGAGGGCGACGTCCTGACCGCTAGACGAAGGGAGCGGTCGCGCTGGCTTCGGCCTCGCGCGAGCGGGTCCTATAGCGCGGAGAGGCGGACGAAGGCAAGAGGAAAGCCGAGGCGATCAGTCGACAGTCTGTGGCGCCGGCCCTGACGAGGGGGCCAGTCTGATCCGATTGAGAACCGCTCCCGTATGCGTATTGACGACAATGAACTGGGATCCTTCCGCACTTGTCACATGCATGGCCAGGCGGTCGCCATCGAGGCTCATTGCGCTGATCGTGGAGCCCGTCGGGATCGCGAGGTCGACGACGCTCTCGGTCGGCGCCCGATCACCGGTGGTGCGGTTTGCGCCGCGAAAGGCTATGGTGGCCACGACCACTGCCAATGATGCGACGATGAGCACACCGAGGCCGATGCAGATCGCCTTCAATATGCGAACCCGGCGTGCCGAAGGTTCGGGCGGGAGGTCTTGATTGTTTATGCGAGATGATGTCGGCGACTGCATGGTCATGGAAACACACTTTCACGATTTACGACGCATCGTCGTCGACACTGCCGAGACGGGGGAAAGGCTCGACCGGATGCTCGTCGCCCATTGCGGCGACCTCAGCCGATCGCGGCTCAAAGCCTTGATCGAAGCCGGCAGGGTTACCGCTGACGGCCGCAAAATAGGCGAGGCCCGCTACCGGGTCAAATCCGGCGAGACCATCGTCCTCGACCTGCCTCCTCCGGAACCCGCAGAACCCGAGGGAGAGAACATCCCCCTGGCGGTGATCTATGAGGACGAGCAGATCATCGTCATCGACAAGCCGGCTGGCCTGGTCGTCCATCCAGGCGCCGGGCACTGGACGGGAACGCTCGTGAACGCCCTCATCGCCCATTGCGGAGAGAGCCTTTCCGGCATTGGAGGCGTCAAGCGTCCCGGCATCGTTCATCGGTTGGACAAGGACACCAGCGGGCTTCTCGTGGTCGCCAAGACGGATGCCGCCCATGCCGCGCTTTCAGCTCAGTTCGCCGCCCATGGGCGGGACGGCCGCCTCATCCGCAAATATGCAGCGATCGTCTGGGGCGTCACCGACAGGATGCGTGGCACAGTCCGCACGCAGCTCGGGAGGATGGATGCCAACCGGCAAAAAATCGGCGTCCTGCGGACGGGCGGCCGGGTTGCCATCACACATTACGAAACAATCGCTCGAGGCAGCGACGATATTGCTTCGCTCATCCAATGCAGCCTCGAAACCGGCCGAACCCACCAAATTCGCGTCCACATGGCCCATATCGGCCATCCTCTGCTGGGGGATGAGGCTTATGGAAAGGGCTTTGCGTCCCGGGCCAGCCGCTTGTCAGCCCCTGCCCGAGAGGCACTGGCAGGGCTCGCCCGGCAGGCGCTCCACGCAGAGACGCTTGGATTCCACCATCCGACGCGTGGCGACAAGCTGGAATTCAACAGCCCGTTTCCGGAAGACTTCAGAGCTTTGGCCCAATCATTACATTTAATTCACGGAACTGATCCAAACCAGACCCCGTTGCGTAGATAGTTACGACGCGTGAAAAGCGGGTCGCCTTAGGAAGGACATATACGGAACCTAGGCTGACCTTCGCGCATGATGACAGAGGACGAACGGCCTCATGGGCCGCCCCTCGGAAAGGGGACTAAATGAGCAAGCAAATGCTTCCGACTTTGACCAGCGACGGGGGACTGTCGCGGTATCTCCAGGAGATCCGCAAATTCCCGATGCTGCATCCGGATCAAGAATTCATGCTCGCCAAGAGCTGGCGCGAACACGCCGACAGCGGCGCCGCGCATAAGCTGGTGACGAGCCATCTCCGCCTCGTGGCAAAGATCGCCATGGGCTATCGCGGCTACGGATTGCCGATCTCCGAGATCGTCTCGGAAGGCAATGTCGGGCTCATGCAGGCGGTGAAGCGGTTCGATCCGGATAAGGGCTTCCGCCTGGCCACCTACGCCATGTGGTGGATCCGCGCCTCGATACAAGAGTTCATCTTGCGGTCGTGGAGCCTCGTGAAGATGGGGACCACGGCAAGCCAGAAGAAGCTGTTCTTCAACCTGCGCAAGGTCAAGGGTCAGATTCAGGCCCTCGAAGAAGGCGATCTGCGGCCGGATCAGGTGACTGAGATCGCGACCCGTCTCGGCGTGCCCGAGGAGGATGTGATCTCGATGAACCGGCGGTTGTCGGGCGATGCCTCGCTGAACGCTCCGCTGAGAGCCGAATCCGAAGGTGAATGGCAGGATTGGCTGGTCGACGACCAGGACAATCAGGAGACCCGGCTGGCCGACATGGAGGAGATGTCGGTTCGCCACGGGCTTCTCACCAATGCGATCGGCAAGCTCAACGAGCGCGAGCGGCGGATCTTCGAGGCCCGTCGCCTGGCAGAGGACCCGCTGACCCTGGAGGATCTGTCGAAAGAGTTCGGCGTCTCACGCGAGCGAATCCGGCAGATCGAGGTGCGAGCCTTCGAGAAGGTGCAGAAGGCGGTGAAGAGCGATGCCATTCGGGCCCTCACCTCCTCAGGAGAGGCGCACGCGGCGCTGGCGTAACCGTCACATCACGCAATGTTTGAAATGGCGCGTCTTCGGACGCGCCATTTTCATGTGTGCAAAGAGTAATCGTCACTTCGGGTACACGTCCAATAATGAAGCACAGAGGAATACCTTGCCTCTTGAATGTCCAAGGGCAAGGTATCGACGTACTGGTCGTATGATTGTTCAAATTTGGTGTGGGTACGAACAATATCGACGCGATACTGATCCTCTCTGGCTGCATCGTCATCCTGGCATTGCCGGTTCTTGGCGCGAACCTCATCGATGACCGCCTGAAGCGATCGCTGGCTGTTTAGCGGGTAGGTGGTGAGCTTCTGGGAATGGACGGTTTCGTCGTCGACCTGAACGCTGCTGCGGACGATCACCAACGCTGTGCCGGACTTGGCGTCAGCCCAGCTTGATTCGTCGGGTTCAGTCGTGAGGACAATCAGCGGATCTCTTTGGTTTGCCATGGCATCTCCTTGACGCGAGATCGACTTGGTCGGTGTAGGTTCGGGCCAGGAGAAGGCCTTTTTCAGGCCTTTTCACGGACACGCCACAACCTCCTTTCAGGGCGCGCGGACGATCATTCGGAGCGACGTTGCGCCTTCGTGGAATTTAGCTGGCCAGGAATCCCACTGGGCACTTGAACTCGCCACCAAACAGCGCGATATGAGCCCGTCTAGGGAGAGTGAGCGCTGGTGCTGGCGCATCGCCAGTCCCATGGAGCCTCTTCGCATGGGCATGATGTCGGCCATGGCCTCGCAGGCGCGGGACACTCGTCCCGCCGTGCTGAGATCCGGCGTGGCTGCCGATATCCCCAGCTTGGTCGCCATTGAAAATGCCGCCTTCGAAACCGACCGGATCAGCCCGCGCAGCTTCAAGGAATTGCTGAGGTCCGATTCCGCGGCGACCCGTGTGGCGGAGATCGATGGGCAGACGGCGGGATACGCGGTGGTCCTTTTCCGTCGCGGCACGTCGGTCGCGCGCCTCTATTCCATCGCGGTCGCCGAATGGGCTCGCGGCCGACATGTGGGTGAACAGCTGATGGCCGCCGTCGAAGCGTCCGCCGTCGGGCGCGATGCCCTGTTCATGCGCCTCGAGGTGCGGCCCGACAATCATGCTGCGATCGCCTTGTATCAGCGGTTGGGTTACCGCGCCTTCGGTCGTTTTCTCGACTATTATGGCGACCACTCCGACGCGTTGCGGTTCGAGAAATCGCTGTTGTCGCATGCGCCGCAGATCGCGCGTCAGGTGCCCTATTATCCGCAGAGCACCGAGTTCACATGCGGCCCTGCCGCCATGATGATGGCGATGGCAGGGGCCGGTGCGCCCGGCACCTTTACCCGGCGCGTCGAGATCAATCTTTGGCGAGAAGCCACGACCATCTTCATGACTTCGGGCCTCGGCGGCTGCGAGCCCCTGGGAATGGCCGTGGCGCTTGCGAGGCGTGGACTCAAAACGGCCGTTTTCGTAAGCAAGACAGGACCTCTGTTCCTGGACAGCGTCCGGACGCCTTGGAAGCAAGAGGTCATGACCGCGGTTCAGGAAGAGTTCCTCGAACAGGCGCAGGCGCTGCAGGTGCCGATCCACCGCTATCCATTGTCGCTCCAGGAGCTCCGGACCGCCCTCAAACGCGGGGCCACCGCGATCGTGCTCGTCAGTGCCTATCGCATGTATCACGAGCGCTATCCCCACTGGATCCTCGCCTATGATTGCGACGAGCATTTCGTGTTCGCGCATGATCCATGGGTCGACCCCGACTCCTATGAAATTGCCGTCAGCAAGGCGGCCGTCGCCATCCCGGTGGATGAGTTTGACCGCATGAGCGCGTATGGAAAGCCGCGCCTCAGAGCGGCCGTGATCGTGGAGCCCTTCGAGCGCAGATGAGTTGGCTGATCATCGTCGACCAAAACCGAGATTTCGCGAATGCGGACACCCCTCACAAGGTGATGACGTCGCGCGACTATCTCTCCCGCCCCCAGCTTTTCGGCGAAATGAAGCCGAAGATCATCAACCTGTCCCGCAACTATTCTTATCAGGCGTCGGGCTATTATTGCTCTCTGCTTGCCGAGGCCCGGGGACACCGCATCATCCCGGCCGTTGAGACGATGGTCGAGTTGTCGAAGAAGACGCTCTACAAGCACGCCCTTCCTGAACTCGAAGACGTGCTGAACCGCTGCCTTGAGAAGTCCAACGGCAATGGATGCAACGGGCGCCACGAGGCCAAGAATGGCGAGGCCGACCTCCTCGCCTGCTTCGGAATGGCCGTTGATCCCGTCCTGAGCCCCTTCAGCCGGCTGCTCTTTGACTGGTTCAGGGCTCCGATCCTGCGCGTTCAATATGAGGGCGGCGAAAAAAAGCAGATCAAGAAGATCGCGCTCGAGCCTTTGAACGCCCTCAAAGGCGGCGAGATGGACTTCCTGCGCACCGCACTCGATGCCTATACGAGGCGGGCGTGGCGCGCGGCACGGACCCGGGTACCGGCCAAATACACTCTGGCGGTCCTTTATGATCCGCAGGAGGAACTTGCGCCGTCGAAAGAGCACTCGCTGAAGCATTTCGCGAAGGTCGCGGAGAAGCACAGCTTGGAGGTCGCGCCGATCACGAAGGGTGACCTCGACCGGCTGGCAGAGTTCGACGCCCTGTTCATCCGGGAAACCACCTCCATCGACAACCATACCTATCGCTTCGCGCGACGGGCCCAGCAGGAAGGAATGCCGGTCATCGACGATCCCCAATCGATGATCCGCTGCACGAACAAAGTCTACCTCGCAGAGTTGCTCACCGCCAACAGGCTGCCGACTCCGAAGACCGTCATTGTGCAAAGCATCCGCCAAGCCGAGGAGCTTCCTGGCAAGCTCGGCTGGCCCGTCGTCCTGAAGATTCCCGACGGCTCGTTCAGTCGCGGCGTGTTCAAAACGGAGACGCCCGAGGCGCTCAAGACAAAGCTCAAGGCGCTGCTGGAGGAGTCGGATCTCGTCATTGCGCAGGAGTATATTCCGACCGCCTTCGACTGGCGGATCGGCGTCCTGGACGGCGAACCTCTTTATGCCTGCCAATACATGATGGCGCATCGCCATTGGCAGATCGTCAAGCACGAGCCCGGCAAGGCTCCGGACGAGGGTCGCTTCAAGACCCTGCCGCTCGGCGAGGTGCCGAAGGACGTCATGAAAGCCGCCGTCGAAGCCGCGAGGCTGATCGGCGACGGGCTTTATGGCGTGGACCTCAAGCAGACCGACAAGGGGCTGTACATCATCGAGGTCAACGACAATCCGGATCTCAATCACGGCATCGAGGATCTGAACGAGAAGGACGTGCTCTGGGAAAAGCTGATCAACTGGTACCTGAAGCGGCTGGAGGCTTAAGGGGGCCGTCGGCGCGCTTGAGTGGCGGATGCTCTTTGGTTGGGCTATGATTTTGGGGAACGCTTGGAGCTGCTCTGATGTCGCGGACCGACGAGAGCCAAATCAATGCTGCTGTAGAGGCCTACGTACTGGCCATGTCCACTGCCGACGAGCAGAAGCTGCGTGCGGCGTTTCACGCGTCAGCATCGATCATCGGCAACTACCAAGGGGCAGTCGAATGGCTGAGCGTCGATGCCTATGTGGGAGAGGTGATAGGGGCTGGCTTGGCACCGAACAGCAGCCCCAACTGGAAAGTCTCGTTGCTCGACATTACAGTCGATGCCGCCACGGTGAAGGTTGAGGACGAGTTCGGGGAGATGAGGTTCACCGATTATCTTTCCCTGCTCAAGATCGCCGGAGAGTGGAAGATCGTCAGCAAGCTCTACCACCTTCACATGTAGGATCGTCCCTGTCCGCGATCCTTGCTGTGGCAAATCCAGAAACTGAGGGCCGCGGAAATCGAGTCTCGGCAACATCGTTGACGTTTCCCCGACGTCGGCTTTTCACGATCCCGGTCATCCGCCTTTATGAGTTCACGGCCGGCCGTCGATCAGTTGCGGCGCGAGGGGTTGGCGGGAATCGGCAGGTCCGGGATGCGTATGAGCTGTTTGCCTGAAGCCGCCTGCCGCTTGTCCCGGTAGGACGGGTCCTGAATGTCCGTCGTCATGGTCAATCCAAACAGAACCCAGCCGCGCTCGGGATCGGCAGCGAAGGCCAAGTCGAAGGTCAGCGCGCCGGAACTCGTCTTATAGGTGCCAGCCAGCCGCAGAAGGCCGCGGCGATCCACCATCGGCTTGCGCGTCATGATCGGGTCCAGGGCCGCGAGCGAGGAGAGATTGAACCCGCCGGTGCGCCATTCCTTGAAGATGGAGGAGAGCTTCTCCACAGAGTTTTCGTCCTGGAACGGGTTGGAAGCCAGTTGCCTGAAGACAGTGTAATTCCCGGTGCGGTTCGCCTGATCGAAGGCCGTGACGGTCCCCCGTATGATGGCGATCAGCTCCCGGTCCTGAGGAATGTCCTGGGACCGTTCGATCCCTCCAGCAGTGGCAGAAACCTGGGCGAAGGTCCCTGTGCCGTGGAGCAGCCCTCCGCAGACAACCACGACGGCGATGAAAGAGCGACGCATGAAAAACTCTAACCATAGGATGAGATCGACTCATCCTATGGTTGTATTACGTCTCAATCATGACCAGAGGTTAACACACTGGCCTGCGGGCAGAGCTACATGGCGACGGCCACGCCGAACCGGTAACTCACATAACCACTCTGCGCGGAGACCCCCAATCCTGAGGATACGATCAGGTTTGGAAGCATACGGGCAGCGGCAGTGAAGGCCATGGCCTGCTTGTCTCCGAAGCCACCCATATTCGCAGAGAAGGCATATTTGTCGAAGGCCGGCAGCACGGTCGCCATCGCCATGGCCATGGCGATGCCCTCCTCGGCCCGATCCATCCGGTGATCGAGACGATCCATCCGCCCGCTCAGGATATCCATTCCATGCTCAAGCGTGCCGATGCGCGCATTGACCGGGCCGAGCGCCGCCGAGGTGAATAACTCGTTGAAGTCTCGCGCTGCAAGGTTGCCATCCTGATCGGTGGTGACGATTTTGACCTCGCCCTTCTGGGCCTCCGTCGATTTTTGCGACGTCACGCCGCGCAGGCTGTGCGTGCTGTCGGATGTTCCCAGAGCGACGTTGCCGTTGCTGACCTCCATCTGATCGGTTTTGGCCTTGATCCCCGTGATGTCATCATCATGGCCGTCCAAGCGGCTCTTATGGTTCTCGATGATCTTGCCGTGCGAATCGAGCGCCTTCCCGTTGCCGGTGAGGATCGCCTCATGCTCCGCGATGGTCGTCGTCTGGCGGCCGATCGCCTCTCCATTGGTCTTGATCTCGCCATTCAGGACGGTGATGCGCCCACCTTGCTTTTCAACCGCTCGGTGATTGACGCCGAGGCGGGTGTTCACCGCGCCGATCTTTTCGCCCTGGGTCGCCACCGCACGATCATTCACACCGAGGCGGGTGTTCACCCCGCCGATCTTTTCGCCCTGGGTCGTCACAGCACGATCGTTCACACCAAGGCGAGTGTTCACTTCGCCGATCTTGTCGCCCTGGGTCGTCACAGCACGATCATTCACACCAAGACGAGTGTTCACTTCGCCGATCTTGTCGCCCTGGGTCGTCACAGCACGATCGTTGATGCCGAGGCGGGTGTTCACCCCGCCGATCTTTTCGCCCTGGGTCGTCACAGCACGATCATTCACACCAAGACGAGTGTTCACTTCGCCGATCTTGTCGCCCTGGGTCGTCACCGCCCGATCGTTCGCACCGAGGCGGGTATTCACCGCGCCGAGCCTGTCACCCTGGGTGGTCACCGCCCGATCGTTTACTCCAAGGCGGCTATTGATCTCGCCGATCACTCCGACTTGCTTGCTCACCGCCCGGTCGTTCACACCAAGGCGAGCATTCACCGCCGCAATGCCGGGAGCGTCTCCGCCCGATTGGTCCCCCTGCCCCTTGGGCTCGGTCCCCCCACCACCGCGCTTGGCACGATTCAGGGCCTCGTCGGCCTCCCGCGCTGCGAAATCCGCCGCGTTCGCGCTGCCTTCGGCGTTGCTTTTAAAGCCTTCTGCCTCCGTCGCATAACCAGCGATCTTATCCTTGTCTTCCAAGACTCTGATCCTAGCCTCGGTGATGAAGGCCCCGTCCTGCCCTGCCGCCGTTTGGAGACGGTTCATCTCTTGCGCGGCGCTGTCGGCCCCCCTCTTCGTGGCTTCAATGTCGCGCAGATTTTCCTGGGCCATATTTGCACTGTTCACGGTGCGGCCGAGATGGTTCTGCGCCTCGTCGGCATAACCCTTCGCCCGGTTGAGTTCGGCGTTGACGGGTGCGACGGCTGAACGCGCGTTGTCGGCACTCTTCTTTGCGGCGTCCTCATACTCCTTGGTCGCCTGGGCCGAGAGCTCGGCCGCCAGGGCGTGTCGGCCCGCCTTGTCGGCGGCCTGGTTGGCTGTGCTCACGAAGCCGTCGACCTCCTGCCTCCGCGTGGACAGATCCGCCACCAGCTTGTTGGCCTCATTGGCGCGCGCTTTCACATCGTCGACAGCATCCGCGATCGAGCGGGCGTGCTGGCCAGTGTTGTCACGGATGCGCTGAAGTTCGGTTTGGAACCCCTGGAGCGTCATCCCATCTGGCAGGTTGAAGGGAGTGGCTCCGTCCTTGGCGAGGTCCGCCCTGAACTTGGCGAGGACGTCGTCATAACCGACCGCCGACAATCTACCCACCGGATCGGCGAAGACGAAGCCGTCATCCGCGCCGAGCTCTCTGCGGGCCCGATTCGACAGCCCCGGCATGACATAGGCATTCTCCGCCGTCCCAAACATGAATTGATAGTCGGCAGTCGTCTCCGCCCGGTCGCCGATCGCCACCGATCGCTGGAACCCCGCCTTGGCCTTAGGCCCGATCGCCGTCGCCGCCAGTCCTGCCTGTGCGTGGGCACCCATCGCCGTCCCGTCGTCATCGAGCGTCAAGGCGCGGAAGCCAATGGCGGTCGACCTCTTGCCCCTCAGAGACTCCTTGGTCCTGTCGGAGGCCACTGCGTCGGTCGCCAGTCCAGCCTGAGCCTCCGCGCCGATGGATGTCGACTGCTCCGCAAGCGATTTCGCGGCTTCGCCAAGGGCCGTGCCCTGGAAAGCTCGAGCTTCGGCGTTGCTGCCGACGGCCACCGTATTCTCACCGAAACTGAAGGCGGAATTGCCGATGGTGGTGGAGTTCCCGTTGCCAAAGGCATTCGAGCCCAGCACGAGGTCGTTCTGACCCAGTCTCACATTATAGCCGATGCCAAGCGCGCCCAGCGGATTGGCGACATTAAACGGTGTCGGCCCCTTTCCTTCGCGGCCATCGCAGGCCGTCGCCGTCTCGGTCGCTCCATGGCTGCCGGTGACGGTGCGGGTGATGCAAGCGAGCGGTCCGACCCGGTCCGTCGCCCCCTTGTCGGCGCGCGGGCCCGCAGATGTCTGCCCCATCGCCGCAGATGAAATGGCAATCAAGGCACTTAAGCTGGTGCCCGCCAAAAGCAACGTCGAGGCAGAGCGGTTGGTCGATCTCCTAAGAAACAGAAATCCATACGTTTCCATGACTCTTACTCTCCAATAAATTATAGGAATTTATGTAAGTTAAATAGTTGTTATGATCAGAGGATTATTTGACTGATGAAATTGATAATAATAGCGGACCATTCAAAAATTTGATCCACAAACATTTGCCGTACAGTCCATAAAAAGTCAACGGCGTCTTGTAAATACATCTCTATACTATTTAAGGTTGCATGCTTGACGATTGGTGAACGCATTCACGCGCATCGGAACTGCAGGGACATGAAAAAAGGCGGCGCGAGAAACGCACCGCCTTGGCTCCTGGGGGTCCGCAGCAAGCAGTTAGGGCCGCGATGCATGCCCGTCCGGCACATAGACCTCGGCGCCGAGCTCCATGAACTTCTCCGACATCTGAGCCATGCCCTGCGTCTGATCGTTTAGCTTGGCTGCATAGTCGCGGACGTCCTGAGTGATCTTCATGGAGCAGAATTTCGGGCCGCACATGGAGCAGAAATGCGCCACCTTGTGCGCCTCCTTGGGCAAGGTCTCATCGTGGAACTTCAGGGCCCGCTCGGGATCCAGGGACAGATTGAACTGGTCCTCCCAGCGGAAGGAGAAACGGGAGCGGGACATGGCATCGTCCCACATCTGGGCGCCCGGGTGCCCCTTGGCGAGGTCGGCGGCGTGGGCTGCGATCTTGTAGGTGATCACGCCCTCCTTGACGTCATCGCGGTTCGGCAGCCCAAGATGCTCCTTCGGGGTGACGTAGCAGAGCATGGAGGTGCCGAACCAGCCGATCATGGCCGCGCCGATCGCCGAGGTGATGTGATCGTAACCTGGCGCGATGTCGGTGGTCAGGGGGCCCAGCGTGTAGAACGGCGCCTCGCCGCATTCGCGCAGTTGCTTGTCCATGTTGATCTTGATCTTGTGCATGGGCACGTGGCCCGGCCCTTCGATCATCACCTGGCACCCTTTCGCCCAAGCCACCTGCGTCAGCTCGCCCAGCGTTTCCAACTCCGCGAATTGGGCGCGGTCATTGGCATCGGCGATCGATCCCGGGCGCAGGCCGTCGCCCAGAGAGAACGACACGTCATATTTCGCCATGAGATCGCAGATGTCGCCGAAACGCTCATAGAGGAAGCTCTCCTTGTGATGGGCGAGGCACCACTTGGCCATGATCGAGCCGCCGCGGCTGACGATGCCGGTCACCCGGTCGGCCGTCAGGTGGATGTAGCCCAGACGGACGCCGGCATGGATGGTGAAGTAATCCACCCCCTGCTCGCATTGCTCGATGAGGGTGTCCTTGTAGACCTCCCAGTCGAGTTTCACGGGATCGCCGTCGACCTTCTCCAGGGCCTGATAGAGCGGCACCGTGCCGATGGGCACCGGAGCATTGCGGATGATCCATTCGCGGGTGTTGTGGATGTTCCGACCCGTGGACAGGTCCATGACCGTGTCGGCGCCCCAGCGGATGGCCCAGACCATTTTCTCGATCTCCTCTTCCACCGAGGAGGTCACAGCCGAATTGCCGATATTCGCGTTGATCTTCACCAGGAAGTTGCGGCCGATGATCATCGGCTCAAGTTCGGCGTGGTTGATGTTGGAGGGGATGATCGCCCGCCCCCGCGCAATCTCGGAGCGCACGAATTCCGGGGTCACGAATTCCGGCAGCTCGGCGCCGAACTGCTCGCCATCGGCCAGGATCTTGCCGGCGTCCGCCAGGGCCTGCTTGCGACCGATATTCTCGCGCTCGGCCACATAGACCATCTCCTTGGTAATGATCCCGGCGCGGGCGCACTGCAACTGGGTCAGGGGCTTGGAGCCGTCGCCGATCAGCGGCCTGTGGGTCAAGGGAAAGAAGCGGGCGAGATGCTTGCCCCCGACGCCACCATTGTCCTCCGGCGTGATGGTCCTGCCGTCATAGGCGCGCACGCCGCCGCGTTCGAGAAGCCAGTCGGTGCGCTTGCGGGCGAGGCCCTGTTCAACGTCGATTGAGACCGTGGGATCGGTGAAGGGGCCGGAGGTGTCGTAGACACGCAAGGGCGATTCGTTGGCGCTGGCATGCAGCGCGATTTCGCGGAACGGTACCGCGAGATCGGTGTCGGCCGCGGGATGGGTGTAGACTTTGGTGCTGGCCGGCAGCGGCCCCGTGGTGACCGTCGGGGCCGTCAGATCGGCAGGCTTGATGGGCTTGTTCATGTCAGATCTCCTGGTCCTGTTGCACAAGGAGATCCGGGAGACAGACGTCGAGCTGGATGAACGGCGTGTTCCAGTCCCTTCGCCGGCATGACCCGGATCAGGTTCGAAGGGTTTGCTCTGGATGGAAGCGGATCAGGCTTCCGAGCATCTCAGCACCGGTTAAGGCGCACCCCTCGGAACGAGGTTTCAGTGTGGGCGATAGAGCCGCTGGAGGCAAGTCTCAAGAAAGGGAGGACTCGGACTGCCACGGACTTCCTGGACAACACAACCCAAGGTTGATATTATCCCTTCCTATTTAAATTGGCGCGTTTTAGGCGATGATCCCGTCTCAAGCTGTAACACCATTTTGCCAATAGGAGATTTTCCATGACAAGGGTTGCACCAGTTCACATTGCAGTTCAAGATAATATAAGTGGTTTTCTTATAGAAACCGACAACATCATGAATTATTTAAAATTAAACTTCGGTAATAAATACGATGAGACGCCCAACTTACTCAAAACAACCGTGTTGTCTGGAACTATAATGAATGTAACCAGAGAAATATTTTCATTTAAATTCATGGAGTGGCGCAATTGACAAACAATTGGAGTGGCAGAAAGGTTTTTTAAACAGTAGATTAAATAAAATTCCAGATAATCTGAATCAAATTAATGATTTTTTAGGGAACGTCGACGACCCGAAATTTCAAAGCATGATGAGTAATTTGTCTCAACATTCGGACCAAATCAAGGAAGCGCTCAAAAACTTACCCTTGTACACAGCCGAAACGGATTTCATGATGACGTGACTGGAGCGATTTGGGTAGGCAACAGCAGAAGCAGTGCGACCAGACGAGGGGGGTCCGCTCTATCAATCCTCGAAGGGATCCGTCATTAAAATCGTGTCGTCGCGCTCGGGGCTCGTCGACAGCAGCGCCACGGGACACTCGATCAGCTCCTCGATGTGGCGCACATATTTCACGGCCTGGGCCGGCAGATCGGCCCAGCTGCGCGCGCCTTGCGTCGATTGCGACCACCCCTCCACGGTCTCGTAGATCGGCTCGACCCTCGCCTGCGCGGCCTCGCTTGCCGGGAGGTGATCGATGCGCTTGCCGTCCAGACGATAGCCCACACACAGTTTCAGCTCCTCGAAGCCGTCGAGCACATCCAGCTTGGTGAGCGCAATGCCGTTGATGCCGCTGGTCTTCACGGTCTGGCGGACAAGGGCGGCATCGAACCAGCCACAGCGCCGCTTACGGCCGGTCACGGTGCCGAATTCATGGCCGCGCTCGCCCAGGCGCTGGCCGACTTCGTTCAGCTGCTCGGTCGGAAAAGGTCCAGCCCCGACCCGCGTCGTGTAGGCCTTCACGATTCCCAGCACATAGCCGATGGCCCCCGGTCCCAGCCCCGAGCCGGTCGCTGCCTGACCGGCGACGACATTGGACGAGGTCACATAGGGGTAGGTGCCGTGATCGATATCGAGCAGAGCACCCTGTGCACCCTCGAACAGGATGCGGCTGCCGGCGCGGCGATGCTCGTCGAGGAGCATCCAGACCGAATCGGCATAGGGCAGAACCTTCGGTGCCACCGCGCAGAGTTCGTCGTGCAGGGCCTGGGGATCAACCTCCGGCGCGCCCAGGCCGCGACGCAGGGCGTTGTGGTGGCTCAGCAACCGCGCAATCTTGCCCTCGAGTTCCTCGACACGCTCGAGATCCATGACCCGGATGGCGCGACGCCCGACCTTGTCTTCATAGGCGGGACCAATGCCCCGTCGCGTCGTGCCGATGGCGCCCTTACCTGCCGCCTCCTCGCGGATGCCATCAAGCTCGCTGTGCAGCGGCAGAATGAGCACGGCGTTCTCGGCGACGCGCAGATTGTCCCGGGAGATCTCGACCCCCTGCCCCCGCAGCCGCTCGATTTCACCGCACAGGGCCCAGGGGTCGACCACCACCCCATTGCCGATCACCGAGAGCTTTCCCGGCCGCACAATGCCCGAGGGCAGCAGCGACAGCTTGAAGACCTTGCCGTCGATGACCAGCGTATGGCCGGCATTGTGGCCACCCTGGAAGCGCACCACGACATCGGCGCGCTCCGAGAGCCAGTCCACGATCTTGCCCTTGCCTTCGTCGCCCCATTGGGCGCCGACCACGACCACATTGGCCATCAAAACATTCCTTCAAACGTCTCTGCAAACGGCGCCGTCTATAGCGCGGATCGTCAGGCATCCCAAGCGATGATGTCGGGTGACGGGCCGAGCATGTCGCTCCCGCCATTGCCGTGGCACCCCGATCTGCGATCATCGCCTCGTCACGGCAGGGGAGTCGCATGGGCAAGCAACCGAATATCGTCCTGATCATGCTCGATCAGCTCGCACCGCAATCGCTCCCGATGTATGGCCACGGGCTCGTCAAGACGCCGCATCTGTCCGCATTGGCGGCGACGGGCGTCGTCTTCGACAATTTCTACTGCAACTCGGCCCTGTGCGGCCCGTCGCGCTTTTCGATGATGACGGGGCAGAGGAATTCGCGCATCGGCGCCTTCGACAATGCCTCAGACTTCCCCGCAGCGATCCCGACCTTCGCCCATTATCTGCGGCTGGCGGGTTATCGGACATGTCTGGCCGGCAAGATGCATTTCGTCGGCCCCGACCAGCTGCACGGGTTCGAGGATCGGGTCACGACGGACGTCTATCCCGGCGATTACGGCTGGACGCCCACCTGGGATGACCCCGAGCGCGTCCATTGGTGGTTCCACAACATGCTCTCCGTCACCGAGGCGGGCCCCTATGACCGGACATTGGAGATGGATTACGACGAGGAGGTCGCCTGGCAAGGTTCGCGGTGGCTCTATGATGCGGCGCGGTCGAAGGACGAGCGACCCTTCATGCTGACCGTCTCCTACATGCATCCGCACGACCCCTATCTGGCTCCCCGGCCCTTCTGGGACTGGTACCGGTCGGAGGATATCGACATGCCGCGGGTCGCCGCCCTTCCGCTCGAGCAGCGCGACCCGTTCTCGCAACGCATGTGGCAGCTGTATGATCGCGGCGAATACGAAGTGACGGACGCGCATATTCGGGCCGCCCGGCATGGCTACTACGCCATGACCTCCTATGCAGACGACCTGGTGGGGCGCATCACGCGCACCCTCAAGGATCTCAGCCTCACCGACAATACGGTCGTGATGGTCGTTGCCGATCACGGCGACATGCTCGGGGAGCGGGGGCTCTGGTTCAAGATGGTGTTCTATGAGCGTTCGATCCGGGTCCCGCTGATCATGAACTGGCCCGGAACGCTCACAGCTGGGCGCGTCAAGGAGAACGCCTCGCTGGTCGATCTGCTCCCCACCCTCATGGACATTGCCGGCCCCGAAGCGCCTCCGCTGGCCGCACCCGTGGACGGCTCCAGCCTTCTGCCCCTTGCCCAAGGCTCCTCTGCGGGCTGGCCGGATACTGTCTATGGGGAGTATTTTGCCGAGGGGACGACGGAGCCCGTGTTCATGATCAAACGCGGCACCTTCAAGTTCGTGACCGCCGCGGGTGATCCTCCCCAGCTCTTCGATACCGAGGCCGACCCGGACGAGCTCGTGAACCTGGCGGATGACCCTGCGCATACCCGCCTTGCCGCCGAATTCGCAGCGGCGGCTGATGCACGCTGGGACTCGCGCGCCTTGCGAAGCCAGGTCGTCGCCAGCCAACAGGCCCGCCTTCTGGTGCAGGATGCGCTGCTGACCGGCAAGGTCACGCCGTGGGATTTCCAGCCCCTCTTCGATGCGACGAAACAGTACAATCGCAATTACGGGGGAGAGCTTTACGACACGGATCGGAGGGCCAGGATCCCCTATCGCGAGGAGCCGCCAAAAACCCGCAGGCGGTAAGCCACATACGCCACGAATTTGTCGTGTTCACAGCGCTTATCACTCTCACAATCACGGTGCGGTGATTTATTTTCGGAGATAGCTTTCATGCGTGCGCATAGATTTCTCGGCCTTGGCGCCGTGCTCGTCCCCCTTGCCCTTCTCAGTTCCCCCGCAAGCGCTGCGGGCGTGAAGGTCGGCGTCCTGACCTGCACCGTCGCCAGCGGCACCGGCTTCATCCTCGGATCGGACAAGGCGGTCTCCTGCAATTTTGTCGGCAACGGCCGCAAGGAACGCTATCGCGGCTCCTTCAAAAAATTCGGCATCGATATCGGGACGACCAAGAAGGCCTATGTGAAATGGGTCGTCTTCGCGCCGCGCACGAAATTCGGCCGCGGAGCCTTGGCCGGGACCTATGCAGGCATCACAGGAGAAGCCACGGTCGGTGGCGGCGTCGGCGCTAACGCGCTTGTGGGCGGAGGCAACCGGTCGTTCACGCTGCAGCCTTTCAGTGCATCGATCCAGACCGGCGCCAATGTCGCTCTCGGGGTGGGCGCGCTCGAATTGCGCTATGTGAGATAGGCTCCCACGACACCCTCGTCCTTCGTCCTTCGAGAGGCTGCCTCTCGAAGGATCACCCCTGGAGCCCCGCCCTTCAGAACGCCAGTGGCTTTGCCTGGCGGACATGCGGCAGGGCGGAGACCTTCGCCAGCACCTCCGAGGGCATGGCCTCGTCGATCTCCACCAGGGCGATGGCATCTTGTCCGGGCGCCTGGCGTCCGAGATGGAAGGTGGCGATATTGATGCCCGAGGTGCCGAGCAGAGTCCCCAAGGCCCCGATAAAGCCCGGCTTGTCCTCGTTCGTCACATAGAGCATGTGGGCACCGAGCTCGGCTTCCATGTTGATGCCCTTGATCTGGATGATGCGCGGCTTGCCGTCGGAGAAGACCGTTCCCGCCACTGAGCGCTCCTGCCGAGCGGTCGTCACGGTCAGCCGGATGTAATTGTCATAGGCTCCACGCTTCGATTGGCGCACCTCGTCGACGGCGATACCGCGCTCACGGGCGATCACCGGTGCATTGACCATGTTCACGTCCGACAGCATCGGCCGGAACAGTCCGGCAAGGAGCGCGCTGGTCAGGGCGCGGATGTTCATCTCGGCGACGGTGCCCGCATATTCGATGCGAACTCCCTGCAGACTGCTCTCCGTCAACTGACCCGCAAACAGGCCCAGCTGCTCCGCCAGTCTGACGAAGGGGGTGAGTCGCGGGGCCTCCTCCGCGGTGATCGAGGGCATGTTCACTGCATTGGAGACCGCGCCCTGCAGGAGATAGTCAGACATCTGCTCGGCGACCTGGATGGCGACGTTCTCCTGCGCCTCCGCCGTAGAGGCACCCAGATGCGGCGTGCAGACGACATTGGGCATGCCGAAGAGCGCGTTTTCCGTCGCGGGCTCAGTCTCGAAGACATCAAGGGCTGCACCCGCCACATGGCCGCTGTCGAGTGCGGCCTTCAAGTCAGCCTCGACGACTAGGCCACCGCGGGCACAGTTGATGATGCGGACTCCTTTGCGCGTCTTGGCCAGAGCTGCCGCATCGATGAGATTACGGGTCTTGTCGGTCAGCGGCGTGTGCAGGGTGATGACATCGGCCCGTCGCAGCAGGTCGTCGAGCTCGACCTTCTCGACGCCGAGGCTTAGGGCGCGCTCCTCGGAGAGGAAGGGATCGTAGGCAACGACCCGCATACGCAGGCCGATGCCCCGGTCCGCGACGATGGAGCCGATGTTGCCGCAGCCGATCACACCCAGGGTCTTGCCTGTGAGCTCGACGCCCATGAAGCGCGACTTCTCCCATTTTCCGGCCTGGGTCGACGCATTCGCCTCCGGGATCTGGCGCGCGAGGGCCATCATGAGCGAAATGGCATGCTCGGCGGTGGTGATGGCGTTGCCATGGGGGGTGTTCATGACGATCACACCCTTGGCGGTTGCGGCGGGCACGTCGATATTGTCGACGCCGATCCCGGCGCGGCCGATCACCTTCAGCTTCGTTGCGGCTTCGATCACCTTGACCGTGGCTTTCGTCGCTGAGCGGACGGCCAGTCCGTCGTAGTCGCCGATGATCGCCATCAACTGGTCGCGATCGAGACCGGTCTTCACGTCGACTTCAATTCCACGCTCGCGGAAGATCTCCACGGCACGGTCGGACAGTTTGTCCGCAATGAGAACACGAGGGGCCATGTCAGCCTCCTTTGAATGGGAACAGGGATATCGGATGTTCAGGCGGCTCGGCGCGCAGCGGTGACCGTGGCATAGGCCCAGTCCAGCCAGGGCAGAAGATCCTGGAGGTCGGCGCGCTCCACAGTCGCTCCGCACCAGATCCGCAGTCCGGGCGGTGCATCGCGATAGGCACCGATGTCGAAGGCCGCTCCCTCCTTGTCGAGAGTGGAGGCGATCGCCTTCGTGATCGCAGCCTGATCCTCCGTCGAGAGCCCTGCCGCAGCCTTGTCGGAGAGACGCAGGCAAACGGAGGTGTTGGAGCGAATCGCCTCGCTTTCAGGCAGGAAGTCGATCCAATCGGTCGCCGCGACCCAATCGGCAATGGTCTTGGCGTTGGCATCGGCACGAGCGATGAGCGCTTCGAGCCCGCCCAGCCGCTTTGCCCAGTCGAGGGCTGCGATGTAATCCTCCACGCAGAGCATCGACGGCGTGTTGATGGTCTCGCCCTCGAAGATGCCGGCAATCAGCTTGCCCCCCTTCGTCATACGGAAGACCTTGGGCACCGGCCATGCAGGCGTATATGTCTCGAGTCGTTCGACCGCACGGGGGCTCAGGATGAGCATGCCATGGGCCGCTTCGCCTCCCAGGACCTTCTGCCAGGAGAAGGTCACCACATCGAGCTTTTCGAAATCCAGAGGCTGTGCGAAGGCCGCAGAGGTGGCGTCACAGATGGTCAGTCCAGCACGGTCCGCCGGGATCCAGTTCGCATCGGGCACACGAACGCCCGAAGTCGTGCCATTCCAGGTGAAGACGACATCACGGTTGAAATCGACCTCGGCCAGGTCAGGCAATTGGCCGTAAGGCGCCTTCAGGACTCGCGCCTCAGCAAGCTTCAGTTGCTTGACCACGTCGGTCACCCAGCCCTCGCCAAAGCTCTCCCAAGCAAGAAGATCCACACCGCGGGCGCCAAGCATCGTCCAGAGGGCCATCTCGACGGCGCCGGTATCCGAGGCCGGAACGATGCCGATCAGATGCGAGTCGGGCACCTGCAGCACTTCGCGCGTGAGGTCGATCGCTCGCTTCAGCCGCGCCTTGCCATCCTTGGCTCGGTGCGACCTTCCTAGAAACGCTTCGTTGAGGAGAGTGGGGGTCCAGCCCGGAATCTTCGCACAGGGGCCGGAAGAAAACAGCGGATTTGCCGGCCGCCGAGCCGGTTTCTTCATGTCCATCATCTGCAGCTACCCTTTCAGACAGCAGCCCCTCGGTGGGGAGGGGTGTCCCACCGCCGTCTTTAAGGAAAACCTCAGAAGCTCGCAAGAGTTATGTCGGAGTTCATTTCATGGAAAAGTAGACCGGGGGAAGAACGTGCCCCCTGGATCAGCACAAAATTGGCACAGAGCTTTTCCTTGCCGCTCCGCTCTTGTTCTCATGGGAGTGGGGCATGAGCGGGTTCAGGGCGCGGCTGATGGCGCTCCAGGCCCCCAAGGTGCTCTCGTTTTTCAAAGAGGTCGGATCGGGACCTGTAATGTCGTGCGGCGGTTTAAGTTCCAATGCCACAGGATTTGACTGATCAGCGCCAGGAACACGATACTACCGCCAATCATTGTCCGGGTGGCTGGCACCTCCGCATGGATTAACCAGACCCAGATCGGGCCAAACACCGGCTCCAGGGTCGAGATCAGCGCCGCCAATGCCGATGGGATCAGCCGCGCGCCGGTGGCGAACAGTGCCATGCCGAGACCCAGGTTTAAGGCTCCAACAGGAACAGGAGACCGAAATCGACGGCACTGACGATCAGCCCGGATGAGAAGATCACGCCCACCACGGTGCTGACGATCACGCCGAGGCAGACAGCTGGCGTCATCCGCACGCTGGAAAACCGCCGCGTGATCACTGTTGCGGAGGAAAAGGCGACGGCAATCAGGAGAGCCAGCCCGTCGCCAATGAACGAGACATCGGCAGCAAAGGAATCGGACACCATCACGGCTATTCCAGCGATGACCGCCAGAATCGCCGCCCAGGTGATCCTGTCCACTCCCTCGCGCAGAAAAATCACACCAAGCAGGGCTGCGATCAGCGGTGCGCCGGCTTGCATCAGGAGAATGTTGGCGACGCTGGTGTAACCGAGCGCCACCACAAAGGAGATAGAGGCGATGGCGAAGCAAAGCGCCACACCGAATGGTGCGAAACAGCCGCATGGTCCCGGCGGCGCCGTCGCGCCACAGCATGAATCCCAGCAGGAAAACTGAGGCAAAGAAGGATCGCCACGCCACAGTCGTCCAAGGGTCTGAGACCTCAAGCCCGCGCGCGATGGCTCCCCCAAAACTCCAGACCAGTGCTGCGCCGAAGACCAGCAGCAGCCCCTGCCTGGCCGCAGCAGCCCGTTGCGGGGCGGAGGCAGGTATTGTGGCTTGGATTGCGGTTTCCGGTGGGATGGGAGATCCATACTCAGGGCAGATGATTTCGCTCAAACTAGGGGCTATTCGCCCCTAAAAGCTAGGCCTTTAACCTCACCGCCGCGGCGTCTAGCTCATCTCGATTGTTTCCCACCTCAGCAATCAGCTTTTCGGCCTGCTCGGTGGTTAGACCGTGCTTTTCAGCGAAGTATCGGACCTCGTAGGCTTCTTCACCAGCCACCCTGCTACGGTCCTGCTGTCCTCGCTTGCTCTTGTCGTCGTCAGCCATGCAAACTTCTCCTGTTAATCTTTGCCTCACGTTCTGAAGGCAGAATTCCACTAGGGGACTGGAAGTTCCGGCAGCATTGCAGATGGCACGGCGTAGAGGAAACTCGAGAGTCGGCCCGCCGGCGCGCGTTGAGCTTTCCCTTCGACCCTTGTCCAGCAGCCTTTGTTGCTTTTGAGGACTCTGGGTTGGATATGGACTGGATGTATATTTAGCTCGTCAACTAATCCATTGGTGGCGAGCACCTTGTCACAGCTTACAATTCGACCAGGAGCGAGGTCTTGTGCGGCTGACGCTGTCGGGTCCCGTCAGAAACAGTGAACCACTTTCGCCGGTTCAACCCGGCGGCCTAACACGGTTCTCCGCTGCAGTGCTGAGCCTGAGATAGGCGAGCCACTCTTCTGTAACTGCCGTCAAGGCAGCCCCACGGCTTTCACGGCACAGGAGGCGGCGGCGGCGACAAGCAGCGTTGATGCGGCCAACCGGATGACGAGTTGACGACGCAGGGCGACGGCTCGGGCGAGGGGTCGGGAGAATGTCAGGGCGACGATGACATGCCAGCCTAATTTGGGAAGCGCGAACATCATGGCAAGAATCGCCATTCCCTCCATGCTGCTCCTCTGCTCAAGATGAGGTCCGGTGAATGTCGCCGCCATGAAAGCTGCCGTCATGGGATCTGAAACAGCGATCAGCAACCCGGCCGAAACCAGCGAAACCGCTGGGAGAACAAGGTCACGGCCGCTGTCGACTTCCACGGGAGAAGATCGTGCAATCCGGTAGGCGGCCCATAACAGCGCAAGTGACGCTACGACATAGAGAGTCGTCGGGGAGAGCATAGTGGCCGCGTGAGCGGTTACCATGGCCACCAGGAGCGCCAGGCAGAAGGTGCCAAGGCAGATGCCAAAGACCATTGGCATTGCTGCCCTGAAACCGCGCATCGATGACATGCAGCCGATTGCCAGCATGATGGGTCCAGGCGTGAGAACATAGAGCAAGTAGGCCAGGAAGATCGGGAAGGATCCAAGAGTAGAAAACTCCAGAGCGCTCGACATAACAGACCCCCGTGCGGCACGCTGACAAAGCGGAAGCAGGGTCTGCCGAAGCTCAGGATCTGTAAGTGGTAATAGTCACAGTCGGACGGTTGCTGCAGCAGTGCATTGGTGGCTTGAATGCTGGATTGGCAGGATGCGCAACGATCTGCGCGCGTGGGCTGTGGATGTGTGGTGGCGTGCTTCAGAGTTTGAGATGACCTCGTCCCTCAGCCCAAGGTCAGTCGGGTCTTGAGCCGCGGCGTCATCCAGTTGAGAAACACACGCAGCTTGAGTGGCAGCGGCTTTCGCGGCGCGTAAATGATATGCACTGGAAGAGGCTCCGGTTCGAACTCTTCCAGCACGACAGCGAGTTCTCCGGCGCGCTTCGCAGCGGCCATCTTGTAAGACATGACCCGAGCCAATCCGGCGCCCTCGATCGCTGCTAGAACCGCTGCTTCGGAAGTATTTACACACAACCGCGAGCTGATGGGCGCTGTTATGGTGCGTCTGCCCCGTACAAATTTCCAGGCTGAAGGGATCATGTGATCATCGATGGCGATGCAATGATGATTTGCCAGATCGCTGAGCTGCTTCGGCTCGCCATGGGCCTTCAGGTATGAGGGACTCGCGCAAACGACGACACGGATCGAGCCAATACGAGTGGCGATCATGGTGCTGTCCGAGAGGGGGCCGACCCGTATGGCGACGTCGATGTTCTCCTCCGTCGTATTGACGATCCGATCGGTCAACATGAGCCGCAACGAAATATCTGGATAGGCTTCGAGGAATTCGACTGTAAGCGGCAGCAAATGCGTATGCCCGAGGCCCCAAGGCGTGGTCACCGCCAGCCCCCCTTTGGGAACTCGGTACTCGCCAGATACCTCCCTTTCCGCGTCATCAACTTGCTCAATAATGCGCCTGCAGGCGTCGATGTAGGAGCGTCCGGCATCGGTCAACGTCATCCGCCGCGAGGTGCGTTGAAAAAGTTGGGCTCCTAGGCGTGCCTCGAGCTCCGCGACCTTCCGGCTGACGGTCGCGACAGGCGAATTTAGACGACGCGATGCGGCCGAGATGCTGCCGCTCTCGGTCACGGCGATGATCACCGACATCGCCTCTAGGCGGTCCATCTGCGTCCTGCCTTTCCAAATCTCGGGAAGTTGCCTCTCGATTGTACCGCCTGTCAGGTTCCACTTCAACGCGGTACGAATGTGTCGGCCGGAGGTTCTGCATGACTTATCCAAACAACAGCCCGCGAGACGACTGGGCTATGCCTCGCCGCAGCAGGATGGTCCGCAGTCTTGTCGCGACTTCGGAATTAGCGGCACTGCCGATAGACACATCGGCTGCTAACGCTCATCCACCAGAAAAGTCAGCGACGAGCGTCTCCATTTCACAAAAGGCTTCAGCCGCCGTTCCGACGAGAACGGTTCGCTCGCACCATTAAGGCCCCGCACAAATGAACACAGTCACGACGAAGGACGGCGTTGAGATCTATTACAAGGACTGGGGATCGGGCCAGCCAATCGTCTTCAGCCACGGGTGGCCGCTTTCGTCGGATGCATTCGAAGATCAGATGTTTTTCCTCGCCTCCCGTGGCTACCGCTGCATTGCGCATGACCGGCGTGGGCATGGGCGCTCAAGCCAGCCGTGGCACGGAAACGACCTCGACACCTATGCGGATGACCTTGCCGAACTGACTGCTGCGCTCGATCTCAAAGACGCGATCCACATCGGTCATTCCACCGGCGGCGGAGAAGTGGCGCGATATGTCGGCCGGCACGGCACCGAACGCGTCGCCAAGGCCGCACTGATTGGCGCGATTCCGCCGGTCATGATCAAGTCCGCAAAGAATCCAGGCGGCACTCCAATGGAGGCCTTCGACAAACTTCGTGCTGCCGTTGTGGCGGATCGTTCGCAGTTCTGGATGGACCTCAGCCTTCCCTTCTACGGCTACAATCGCCCCGGCGCGATAGTCTCGGAGGGAGTCCGCCAGTCGTTCTGGCTGCAGAGCATGATGGCTGGCCTCCCCGCCTCCTACTTCTGCATCAAGGCCTTCTCTGAAACCGACCTCACCGAAGACCTTAAACGCTTCGATGTCCCAACCCTCGTCCTGCATGGGGATGACGACCAGATCGTCCCAATCGCCGCCTCGGCTCTTCTTTCGCACAGGATTATCAAGGACGCGAAACTCGTCGTCTACGAGGGCGCGCCGCACGGAATGTGCACCACTCTCAAGGACCGGGTGAATGACGAGCTGCTCGCATTTATCAAATCTTGACAAGCCTACAGTCGGCGCCATTCGCGCCGGGCGAACCGTCGCATGGCGGCCCGTAGGATAACGATCGCCGGGCGCTGGCCGGCAAGGAGCAGATCATGACGTTGAATTCGAGGACTGCCGCTCTGGCGTTCGCATCCGTTCTTCTCTCGTCGACGACGGCGCCGATGTCATTTGGCCTGAACCCCGCATACTCTGCCGAACAAGTAGCTCCGCCGACCATCCATTACCGCACCGCGAGGGTCCAGGGTGTCAACATTTTCTACCGCGAAGCTGGCCCCGCCGATGGGCCAGTTGTTCTGCTGCTGCACGGCTTCCCGACATCGTCGCACATGTTTCGCAACCTCATACCCTTGCTTGCAGACCGGTACCATGTGATCGCTCCAGACTATCCAGGGTTCGGCCTGAGCAGTGCGCCCGATCACAAGCAATTCGAGTACACGTTCGGCCACTACGCTGACTTGATGGAGGGCCTACTCAGTCAGCTCAAGGTGGAAAACTATGCGATGTACGTCATGGATTACGGTGCACCTGTCGGCTACAGGCTGGCGCTCAAGCACCCTGAGCGGGTGACTGGTCTGATTATTCAAAATGGCAATGCCTATGAGGAAGGCCTCAAGCAGTTCTGGGATCCGATCAAGGCCTATTGGGCGGACGGATCGGATGCTCACCGTGAGGCCTTAAGTTTCCTCGTCGCTCCGGAGACCACGAAGTTTCAATACACTGACGGCGTGTCCGACTTGTCGCGCATCGATCCAGACAATTGGTCTCATGACCAGGCCTTGCTCGATCGCCCGGGCAACAAGGACATCCAGCTTGACCTCTTTCACGACTACGGCACCAACGTCCCGCTTTATCCCGACTTCCAGGCATTCTTCCGCGAACGGAAGCCGCCGACGCTGATCGTGTGGGGCAAGAACGATAAGATCTTTCCGGCTGATGGGGCCAGTCCCTATCTGCGCGACCTCCCGGAAGCAGAGCTGCATCTCATCGATACGGGACATTTCGCGCTCGAGGACAAGCTCGACGAGATGGCGCCGCTGATCCGCAACTTCCTGGATCGCAAGGTGGCGACCACACCGAAGAGCAAAAGTTGAGACTTGCTGAGATGCCACGTCACGGCACCTTCTTAAAACACCGCATATTTACGCGAGCCCAAGGATCAAACCAGTGCCAAATCCACGCCGACATATTCTGTCACGTCGCGGCTTCTGTCTCTGCTGCGTAGGCGCCTCGGCTGTTGCTGCCACGGGGGGATGGCTCAGCCCGCGCGAAGCGTATGCAGAAGCACGTGGACTGGTCAGCCTGATCAAAGACAGCGCAGCAAAGTCACCGATCACCGTGCACAAACTCCGCAACAACATCAGCGTGTTCGAGGGGTCCGGGGGCAATGTTGCGGTATTGACCGGGCCGGACGGCAAGCTGCTTGTGGATGCCGGGATCAGCGTTTCGAAGCCACAGATGACAATGAGGCTGGAGGAGATTTCAGCCGAGCCAGTAACCCACCTGATTAATACGCACTGGCATTTCGACCATGCGGACGGAAATTCCTGGCTGGGCCCGGATGGGGCGAAGATCATCGGGCAGAACAACACGCGAAAGTATCTTTCGCAGGTCCAGCGCGTGGAGGAATGGGACTACAATTTCCTGCCTCTCGCGGCTGACAGTCTCCCGAGCGAAGTCTTCGAAGATGACCTTGAACTGAAGCTCAATGGCGCCTCCATCTCGCTGAAATATTACGGTCCTGCCCACACCGACAGCGACATCTCCGTCACCTTCTCCGAGGCGGATGTCGTCCACGTGGCGGATACATTCTGGAACGGCGTCTACCCCTTCATCGACTATTCGACGGGCGGCAGCATCGACGGAATGATCGCTGCATCGGATGCCAACCTGGCTGCGACGACCGACAAGACGATCATCATTCCCGGGCACGGTCAACCGGTCAGCAATCGCAGGGAGCTTCAGGAGTTCCGCGACATGCTTGTTTCGATCAGGCACAGTGTCGCCGAGCTGAAGCGGGAGGGCCGCACCCGCGACGAGACCGTTGCAGCGAAACCCACGGCCGCGTTCGATGCCAAGTTCGGCAACTTCGTCATCGACCCGGCCTTCTTCACCAGACTGGTTTACGAGGGCGTGTGATGGCTCGGCTCAACGGAAAAGTTGCGGTCATCACCGGTGCCACCAGCGGCATCGGACTGGCCATGGCTAAACGTTTTGCCAGGGAAGGCGCGCGCGTCTTCTTGACTGGTCGCCGAGCAAAGGAGCTGGACGCAGCGGTCCTTGAGGTTGGCCATGGCGCACGAGGTGTTCGAGGGGATGTCGCCGACATGGCCGATCTCGACCGCCTGTTTGCGGTTGTAAAGGATGAAGCCGGGGCCATCGACGTTCTCGTGGCGAACGCAGGCGGCGGTGAATTTGCCGCTCTTGGTGATATTACAGAAGAGCACTTCGACAAAACGTTCCGGACCAATGTGAAGGGAACCCTCTTCACGGTCCAGAAGGCGCTGCCGCTGATGACTCGCGATTCCTCGATCATCCTTGTCGGTTCGACGGCGGGCACGATGGGGACGCCGAACTTCAGCGTCTATAGCGCCTCCAAAGCCGCGATCCGGAACTTTGCCCGGAGCTGGATCCTCGATCTAAGCGGCAGAGGGATATGAATAAATGTCCTTTCTCCGGGAGCAACGTCGACCCCCGGCTGGCATGGCCTTGCCGCCTCTCCATCAGAGCGTGACGAGATGATGCGCTTTGTTTCGACGACGACGCCGCTGGGTCGACTTGCCAACCCAGAGGAAACTGCTAGCGCGGCGCTTTTTCTTGCGTCGAGCGAAAGCAGTTTCGTTACCGGAAGCGAGTTGTTCGTCGATGGCGGCTCGGCACAAATCTAGGTCGGCCGCACTTCTCAAACGAAGGATGTCACGATGACACTCTTTTTCAAGGATCTGATCGCCGTGGCAGCAAGCGTTGTTATGACCACCGGGGTTTCTGCACAGTCCGCGAAAGAGGTCGTGGGCCCGTCACCGCTCGTCGCCATTGAAAACGAGCCTGCCCCAAAACTTTATGTTGACCCGCCATTGTCCGAGCCCCTGTCGCGTGGCCTCGTCTTCATTCAGTACCGCACGGAGAATCTGCGTGTGGTACCGGTCTTCGGGAAAGGCGCCCTCGACGTTTCGCCGCGCATCGGCCATGTCCACATCACCGTTGATGACGCGCCCTGGCATTTCGTCGATGCCAGTGGAGAGACGATCATCGTGGTCGGGCTGCAGCCTGGTCAGCATAAGGTACTGGTCGAGCTTGCCGACCCGACCCATCATGTCATTGACAGCAAGACTGTGCATTTCGAAGTTCCGGTCCGGCCTTGATCTTAATCGAGGAGGTGGGTGCTGTGGATATGGATCTTGTCACTCGTCGGCAGTTTTTCGAAGAAAGAGGCGCGGTTGAGCGAGCAGTCGGCGTATTCCGCGGATTGAAGAGGGGGAAAACATGAGGATGCCAACCCTGGATGACCCGTCGAGAAATGAAGATTTCAGTGTTGTTCGCGCTTTGGGCGAAGCACCGAGCTTCCAGCCGGGAGAGCGCGTTCGGATACTCACGCGTCATCCGATCGGTCACTATCGGGTGCCGATCTATCTGCGCGGAAAGGAGGGATCCATTGAAGCTGTGATCGAGCCGGCTGCAGTCGACAACGAAGAAGAGGGCTTCGGACGGAATGCCGGGTCGAAGCGGCATTACTATCGCGTGGCGGTTCCGATGACAGAGATATGGCCCGCCTATGCGGGTTCAGCCCGAGACGGGCTGCGCATCGAAGTCTTCGAGACCTGGCTTGAGAGGATCTGAATATGGTTGAGGGCGATCATAACCACAGCCATGGCGATCATGATCATGATCATGATCACGACGAGATCTCGCTGACCGGCAAGCCAGGCTACTACGACATCATGGAAACGGCTGTCCGTGAGCTTCTGATCGAGCGAAAGCTGATCCGTGCAGAGGAAATCCGAGGCCAGATCGAAGTCATCGACTCGAGGACCCCGGCGCTCGGTGCAAAAGTCGTCGCCCGGGCCTGGGTTGATCCAGCCTTCAAGGTGCGTCTTCTGGAGAACGGCCGCACCGCATGCGAGGAACTCGGCATCAGCTTCTACGACGACACCCAACTCATCGTTCTCGAAAACACGCCCGACGTCCATAATCTGATCGTTTGTACCCTGTGCTCATGCTACCCACGGCCTGTTCTCGGCCTGCCTCCGGATTGGTACAAGCTGAAACCCTACAGAGCACGCGCTGTGTCCGAACCCCGCGCCGTTCTCGCTGAATTCGGGACGAACATCCCGGACGACGTCGAAGTTCGGGTGAGCGATTCAACAGCCATCGTGCGCTATCTGGTGTTGCCCATGCGGCCGGACGGCACTGGAGACTATAGCGAGCAGCAACTGGCCGATCTTGTCACGCGCGATGCGATGATTGGCGTGATCCCCGTCAGACTTGAGCAGTGAGGTCCACCATGACTGACACGCAGCATATTGTGCGCCGCCTGCCCAACGATATCGGTGGGTTGCCGGCCGATCCTGTTCAGCAGGTTGATCACGAACTCGAGCCCTGGGAAAAGCGCTGTCATGCCTTGGCCGACGTCCTGGATTTCCACAAAATCATAAACACCGAAGAAAAGCGCTACGGCGTCGAGGCTCTCGGCGCCGAGATGGTAGGAAAGCTCAGCTACTATGAGCGCTGGATCGTGGCCTTCGCCAATATCCTCTTCAGGAAGGGAATTCTCACGCCAACCGAACTTGCGCTGAAAATGAAAGAGATCGAGGAGCGATGAGGGCCGAACCCTCAAATGCCAAGGACACTTCAGTAAACCTGCATCAAACGTCGACTGTTTAGGCGATGAAGAGCGAAGTGAACGAATGCCAGCTGACGCGGAAACAATTCGGTTCCAGACCTCTTTCGGGTTTCAGTCGACGGCCACAGAAGTTGCGGCCGACATTGGTCTCACCGGCAAGCGGATCATCATCACCGGTGGTGCCGCCGGTATCGGCCTCGAGACCGCCCGTGTCCTGGCCAGTGCAGGTGCCGAAGTCACGCTGGCTGTAAGGCGGCCGGCGGCGGCGCTTGAAGTCGCCGAGGACTTGCGCCGAACCACCGGTAACCAGGCAATTCAGGTGCGGCAGCTTGATCTGTCGGACCTCCGCTCCGTCCACTCATTTGTGGATGACTGGGCCGGCGCGGTCCATGTCCTGATCAACAATGCCGGTATCATGGCCGTGCCGGAGCTCGAGCGGACACCGCAGGGCTTCGAGCTGCAATTCGGCACCAATTATCTCGGTCATTTCGCGCTGGCGCAGGGGCTGCACCGCTTCCTGGCGGCAGCGAATGGCGCACGCGTCGTCTCGGTCAGTTCCAGCGGCCACTTTTTCTCCCCGGTCCTTTTCGATGACCTCGGCTTTGACTTCGTGCCTTACACCCCGATTGGGGCCTATGGTCAGTCGAAGTCGGCGACCGCGCTCCTCTCGGTCGGGATCACACAAAACTGGACCGGTGATGGTATCCTGTCGAACGCGCTCAACCCCGGCGCCATCGCGACCGGACTTCAGAAGCATACCGGCGGCCTGAGAACCCCAGTCGAGCGTCGGAAGACGCCTGAGCAGGGCGCCGCTACAACTGTACTGCTGGCCGCCTCCCCTGTACTGGATGGGGTCAGCGGGCGCTATTTCGAGGACTGCAACGAGGCTCAACCCGTCGCCAAGCGTCCAACCGATTTTACAGGGGGATACGCCCGCTACGCTCTCGATCCTGGCAATGCCGCCAAGCTCTGGGATGTGTCGCTGCGGCTTATCAAGGATGCCGGCATCAGTCGGTGAATAGGGGCTCTTGGGGAATTGATTAGAGAATTCCCACTGCTCCTTCAGCCCATATGACGATCACAGCGGCAATGATCGCAGCACCGATACTCTTACGGTATCTGTTACTTAGGGTCTTCCACACCACCGCTTCGTAAAGTAACCCGGCGCTGCCTAGGAGAACGGCAGCACAGGCGAAATCAAAGCTTGTCCAGGATACCTCATCCGTGAACTGCATGGCCAGCAGAGGGATAAGGAGAATTACCCCTATCCCAGCCCACATGATCACCTGCCGCATGTGTTCAGGAGAACTGCCGTGGCGCATCGTCCTTATCTGCCTTCTAAGCAGCTTAAAGCTTAGCCATTTTGTGAGCTTATCTTCGCCTCGATCAATTAAGAAGAGTCGCCTTTAGTACTTAAATGGAGCTTTAGCCTCGGACCAGCGCCTCAGACATCCGCTGGCAAGCTCTGGCAGGATTCGGGCTGTGCATATCGGGAGTGATGCTTGCCGATGAGAAACGGCGATGGGCAACAGGATGATGCCGCTCATGCTAAACTGTTTGGGCGCAGCTTTTCATGCCCCCGTGTATAGAAGATCAGCATGATCTGGGCGGCATCGCCGACCAGACATACGCGCTCGTTTTAAATGGGCGGTGCCAATCGAGAGTGAGAGGAATAATCTCCTATTGGAACAACCCGTGGCGTTTGTTGCCGTTCGATGCAGCAGGAACGCCCGCTCGGGCCTCTTCTTTATTGTCAGGTAGCGGGGTTCTCCACTTGGGATAGTCCATCAACCCAGATCCGCCACGTGCTCCAACGCGTCTTCCATGGCTCCGATCGCGAATGAGAGGCTGTCGTCGTCCACCATCGTGGCAAGTGCCATGACGCCGCCCGGGGCGACGGAGACTCCATTGTTGAAGCACGCAAGCTGAAACAGCACCGATAGGCCGAGTGCGGAAGGATCGTCTTCGTGACGGACAGGATCCGTGAGGAACGCGATCCCCGCCACCGATCCTTCCCCGGTCACTGCCACGGGCAAGCCGATCGCATCCGCCTTCGACTGGAGACTGTGGCGCAGACGCTCCATGCGCTTATCCATGCCCGTGATTGCAGCCTCCGTCAGATCTCGCATGGCGATATGGCCAGCGGTTGCCCCGATACGATTGCCGTTGAACGAGCCGCCATGAAAGATCGCGCCGGGTTTCGTGGGATCGAGCGACTCCATGACGCTTCTTCGGCCGGCCACCACGCCGACAGGCGTTCCGCCGCCGACAAACTTGCCCAGAATGGTGATATCGGGATCAAGCGAGAATTTTTCGGCGGAACCGCCCACCGCAAGGCGGAACATCAGGCAGTCGTCGATCATGAAGAGGCTGCCATGCTTCCGGGCGAGGGCCTGCACCCCTTCGAGAAATCCGGGCTCCGGCGGCACCACGCGCCCGGTGAACATGATGGGCTCGAGGATGATGGCCGCAACTCGAGAGCCGTGCTCGGCCATGACGGTCTCGAAGGCAGGCAAATCGTTGAAGGGCGCAACCAGCGAACGTCCGGGCATGTCGCCGACGCCATAGAGGCCTGCCTCCAGGTCGGGGTAGCTGCCGTGATATGCCCTTTCGGCCTTCAACAACAATGGGCGACCGGTGACGGCACGGGCCACGCGCACCGCGATCATGCCCGCCTCCGATCCCGTATTGGTGAATCGCAGCAATTCAGCATTGGGCAGCCGCCTCTGCAGCGTCTCTGCAAACTCGACAAGTTCAATGGAAGCGCTCCCCAAGGCACTTCCGTCGAGAAGTTTTGCGGCGATCGCCTCTCTGATGGGCGCGTAGTTGTGGCCGTGGATGATGCTGAGTCCGTTGTAGAAGAGATCGAAATACCTGTTGCCGTCCAGGTCCCAGAGCCAGGGGCCATCGCCGCGCGCGAAGGACAGCGGGTAGGGCGGATGAAAGACCGTGGTCCGGGTGTTGCCGCCGGGAAGGACCAGCGACGCGCGCTCGGCAAAGTCAGCTGACTTGGGCGTGCGGCGCCGGAACTCGCGCTCCAGGGACGTGTCGACGAGCTTTGCATTCGTCATGGGGGCCTCTCAGCGGCGATGGGCAGTCAGTTCGATTTCCAGCAGAGCCTCTGCATGAAAGAAACGGCACAACAGGTCCGAGCGTGCATAGGTTGCCGTCCCTGCCCAATTGCGCTCGATCCTCCGGACAATGTCCAGATGCTCTCGCTCGCGACAGAAAATGCGGCTGGTGATGACATCGGACCAGCCGCAACCTGCGGCGTCCAGCATCTTGTCCATAAACTGAAGAACGTGGCGCGCCTGTCCTTCGATGTCGCCGACAAAGACGATCTCGTCCTTGTCGTCATTCGCGATTTCTGCCTGCAAATGAACCAGGCGGCCGATCTTCAGGGCATGCGGGACCCCTGGCGTATCGACCATGGCATTGGTGTTCACGCTGACTTTCGTTCCACTGGCCGCTTCCATGTCGACGGCGATGATCCAGTCTCGACCAGCTTGTCCGCTGGGATCCGAGCCGTCGCAAGCCACCGAGGTGGAAGTAAACCTTCCCGCGGGTACGAAGGACTGTCGCCCTTCCCGGACATGATTGAAGTCTACGCTGGTGTCGGTGATAAACTGTCGGACGCGAACCAGATCGCGCCATGGGATCGCGGCTTCCTTCAGAATGGTGTCGAATTCCCCATAGATGGTCGCCGTTTGCGCTGCCAGGGTACCTCGCTCGCCATGACCCTGTCCGTAGGCGCGGCGGCTGCCGGCATAGACGTGGCGCCCCACTTTCACGCCCGGAGCCCAGGCACGGCCATGCCCATCGTGGTCAACCGTCGAACCGAGGACACGCTTCTCGGAACCGACATGGGCAATCAACTCGACCTGGAGGCGGCTGCCAGCTTTGGCAAGCCCGAAGCAAATATCAGTTCCAGCCTGCTGGCGCAGCGGCAGATATTCCGCCATGACGGTTTTTAGACCGTCGAACTCTTCTGTCGATGCACCGGGCGGGGCGAAAAAGTGATTCACCTTCGCGACGTCTCGCCACTGTGCGCCCGCAGTTTGCAGGATTCGGTCCAGGTTAGCGTAGATCTGGCGCGCCTGGGCGACAATGTCTCCCGGAGCAATAAGCCGGTTGTTCCGATCTAGAGCCTCGATACAGGATGTATAAACGATCTCGTCGATCCTGACGGCATGGGCATAGGGTGCGGCATCGTAGAGATCCGGCACCATGATACTGAGTTTTTTCAAGATTTGGCCTTTCTTTGACTCTTTCTATTGCTCGATCAGGATTAGGTCGTCTGCGGCGAGAGTTTGCCGGTATGAACTAGCTGGCCTGAGCTTGCCGAACTCCGAACGATGATGATTTCGGGGTCGCCGTTTCAGGGCCATCAAGCCTGGCATTCACCACGGACTCGTCTAAACACAGTCGTGACATGACCAGCATCATCAGTGACCGCTCGACGGACCTCGGGTTGAGATTTTGCGCACCAGTCACGTTGTGCAGAGCGAGTCCGTTCACATAGGCGTCCAGCTCGGCCACGAGTTCCCGCACTTCTGTCTTCCGCGCCCTGCTCGTGGGGTCTATGTCGTAAATCAGCTCCATGATCATTTGCTCGAATAGATCCCGACGCTCTTTGATAACTGCCGCCAGTTCCTTTGAGTGCATCCCCTCCGCCAAGGCCCAGCCCCAGATCTTAGAGCCGATATAACCCATGCCTTTTTGATCCAGCAGGCCGACCCTGAAGATCTGGGACAGCTTGTCGAGAGGTGTCGGAGCTCTTGCCATCGCAGTCCTCATGGAGGACTGAAACCACTCGGACGCGTAGATCAGAGTATCGACCATCAGAACGGTCTTGTTCTTGTAGTAATGGTTGACCATTCCGGTACTCACCTTTGCCGCCTTCGCGACGTCAGCCAGTGTCGTTTTGTTGAACCCGCGCTTTGCAATCATCTTGCTGGCGGCCTTCCTGATCTGATCCCGCCGGATGGGTTCCATTCCAAGCTTCGGCATGTAGTCCTTCTTCCGCCCCATCCTTGCCGTTGCGCCGGTTTCGATTTTGATGCCCGGTTTTTCGGAAAACACCGCCCGGCTAATTCAGCACGATCTTCACACGAGGATTTCGCAAGCACCCACCCTTGGCCCGGGCCGATTGGACATCGATTTTCTAACAAGAAGCACTGTGGTGTTCGCAAAACGACCACCCTTTGTTACTTGACATAAATCAGAACTCCTGCCTAGCATTTTATACCGTATGATCGATATGCAAAAACTCCGACGTCGGTGAAATGGGGAGTGTGCCATGAGCAGTTTTTCTAGCGGAGTTCGTCTATTTGCCCGGCGTCTTGCCGCTTCTTCCGCAGTCGCAGGTGTTCTTTTTTTTGGCGTTACCACTGCCACTTTTGCCGAAACGGTACTGACCTATGTGAGCTTCGGCGGTGCCCTGCAGAAGGCAGAACAGCAGGCGTGGCTCGAGCCCTTCATGAAAGCCAATCCGGACGTCAAAATCGTCTATGACATCATTGACTATGCCAAGCTAAAAGCCATGGTTGAGTCTGGAAATGTCGTCTGGGATCTGGCCGTGGTAGCAAATGACTTCGGCATGGAATCCGACGCACCAATGCTTGAAAAGATTGATTGCGATCTTGTCCCGTGCGCCGAACTTCAGCCCGACAAGTACATGACGACAGGCTATCGCGCAGGTCATTCAAATTCTGGCCTCGCGATCGGGTACAACACGGACAAGGTCCCTGCCGACAAGGCGCCGAAGAATTGGGCTGATTTCTTCGATACCGAGAAGGTGCCAGGCAAGCGTGTGCTGATGAACGACGCCAGCTCTTATGTCTTCGAGCAGGCTCTTCTTGGTGATGGTGTCGCGCCAAAGGATCTGTATCCCTTAGATCTTGATCGCGCAGTGAAGAAGCTTGAGGCTCTCGGTGATGACCTGGTCGTTGCACCCAGTTATCAGGGTTGCGCTGAGTTGGTGGCATCTGGAGAAGCCGTCATGGGCGGCTGCTGGACCGGTCGCTTTACGGATCTCATGAAGAATGCCAAAGCACCCATCGCAGTCGAATGGAACCAAGGAATTGTCTCTCCTGGTTACTTGGTGATCCCAAAGGGTACCAAGAACAAGGATCTCGCAATGAAGCTCGCCGCTTTTATCACGGCGGCAGACAATAATGGGACACTTTCGAACTTCATTGATTATGGTCCCATAAACATCAAGTCGCTCGACAAGGTCGACCCAGAGAAAAAACCTTTTCTACAATCAAGTTACACTGAGGAGTCCGTATTCTTGGACGATGCCTGGTATGATAAAAATCGCGCCGAAGTGAACAGACGCTGGACTGAATGGCTGGCCGGTGTGAACTGAGACTTCTTCAGCCTCTCCCGATATCGGGAGAGGACCTCTCGGCACACGAAGGGGCGCGCGATCCGTGAGCTACCCGGCAATCAATGCGGTGACCAGAGAGCGTGGCTCATATTGGAAGCTTCGCCTGTCGTCCGGTTGGCTCATTTTGCCGGCGATGATGTTCGTGGTGGCCTTCTTCATCATCCCGCTGCTGGTGATGGTGGAACGCAGCCTCTTCGACCCGTCGCCGGAAAACTACTCCAGGTTTTTTGAATCCTCTGTCTACCCGCGTGCCATGTTCTTCACGCTATGGATGGCGGCCCTGGTGACGGCCTTATGCCTCGCGCTCGGCTTCCCTTACGCATATCTCACTTACCGTCTTGCCGGGACCTGGCAGTGGGTTCTCATCGTCCTCGTTCTTCTGCCATTCTGGTCAAGCCTTCTGGTGCGGACCTATGCGTGGACCATTTTGTTGAGAGATTCGGGCCTGATCAACTGGGCGCTGATCGGCACCGGACTCATCGATCGTCCGGTGAAATTGATGGGCAACACATTGGGGATCGTCGTCGGGATGACCCACGTCCTGCTTCCCTTCATGGTGCTTCCGATCATCGCGGCTATGCGGCGCTTTGATGAAAATCTTTTCCTAGCGGCATCCGGCCTTGGAGCACCACCATTGACGGCATTCTGGCGCATATTCTTTCCTCTCTGCCTGCCGGGTGTTCTTGCGGGATGCCTTTTGGTGTTCGTCTTGGCGGTTGGATTTTACATCACCCCTGCCATCTTGGGCGGCCGCACGGCCTTTTTCAGTCTTCTCATCGTGATGCAGGTCAACAAGCTTCTCGATTTTGGGTTTGGGAGCGCCCTCGGTGTGATCCTGTTGCTGGTGGTACTAGCGGCTGTGGCGCTGGGAAGCCGACTGGTCCGTCTGGAAACTCTGTTCGACCAGGGGCAGAAATAGGCCGATGTCAACAGCACCCAAATGGTGGCTCTACGTCCTTGGCGCCTTTGTCGGAATTTTCCTCATCGCCCCATCGATCATTATCGTTGTCATGTCGTTCTCCGCTGGCAAGCTGCTCTCTTTCCCGCCGCCGGGTTTCGGACTCGAATGGTACGCCTATTTCTTCAGCTCTGAACAATGGCTCGGCTCGGCCCTGAATAGCCTGCAGATCGGCGCAGTGTCGGCATTGATCGCCTCCGTGCTGGGGACTCTTGCTGCCTATGCTTTGGTTCGCGGCCGGGTTTGGGGAGGCAGTGCCATCAAGGCGATCATCATTAGCCCAATGATCGCACCCCTGGTGGTCACCGCCATCGGCATGTATTTCGCCTATCAGAGCTATGGACTGAGCTCCTACTCCGGCTTGGTTGCAGCCCACACCGTGATGGGCCTGCCCTTTGTTGTAATCACCGTCGCGGCTTCTCTGCACGGCGTTGACCCAGACTTGGAGCGCGCGGCGCAGAACCTCGGCGCGACCCCTCTTCGCGGTTTCATCAGAATAACTCTGCCGCTGATCATGCCGGGTGTCATGGTCGGCGCCCTGTTCGCCTTCATCACATCCTGGGACGAAGTCGTCATTGCACTCTTTCTCACCACCCCGGCCTTGCGCACGCTGCCTGTTACCATGTGGCAGCAGGCGAATTTCACCATGGACCCCACGATTGCCGCAGCCGCAAGTCTGCTGACCGCAGTGACGCTGATCCTGCTTCTGGCGGTGCTGACGGGCCGTCGGCTCAGTGTCATGGCAAGCGATCGAGCGGCTTCATGAATACGACCGGCAAACTCTCAATCAGGGGGCTCAACAAGCACTTTGGATCGCTGCAGATCCTGCGCGATGTCTCCCTTGAGGCAAATGCTGGGGAATTCATTACTCTGCTCGGACCCTCCGGCTCCGGGAAGACCACGACGCTTCGTATCGTCGCTGGCTTTATGGCGGCGTCGAGCGGTGAGGTCGTCCTGGATGATGCTGATCTGACTGACGTCCCCCCGCACAAGCGCGACATCGGGATGGTGTTTCAGAATTATGCCTTGTTCCCTCACTTGTCCGTGGAGCGGAACATCGCCTTCCCTCTCGAGATGCGAGGCCTGTCGAAGGCGGTGATCCGGCAGAAGTTGGAATCGGCGCTCGAACTCGTGCATCTCTCCGGTTTCGGTAAGCGCAAGCCGCAGCAGCTTTCGGGCGGTCAGCAGCAGCGGGTCGCCTTGGCGCGAGCGCTGGTCTTCGAACCGAAACTTCTGCTGATGGACGAGCCTCTCGGCGCGCTCGATCGGCAACTACGTGAATCTATGCAGATCGAGATCATGAAGATCTGCCGCGATGTCGGCCATACGGCCCTGTACGTGACACACGACCAGGAAGAAGCATTGGCGATGAGCGATCGGATCGCCGTCTTCAACGCTGGTCGCATCGAGCAGATCGGCACGCCCGAAGAGGTCTACAAGAAGCCCGCAAGTCTCTTCGTTGCTACCTTCATCGGTGAGTCCACCACCTTTGAAGGCGTGTTGCAATCCGGGTCGCTGGTCTGCGGTGGAATGACTTTGCCGGTCGGCGACCGAGCGGTTCGGCGTGTCGGCCTCCGGGATGGCGACGCCGCCGCCATCGTCTTGCGACCCGACATGCTTCGGCTGAGGCCGGTCGGCGCTACGGTCTCAGACGGCACCATGGCCACAGTGCGAGGGCGCGTCGAAAGCCATGTCTATCTGGGGACGACGCGCAAATATGTGGTGGCGTTAAGGGGTGGGCAGACGGCCCTGATCCGGACTCCCGCCGATGATGCGGACGCGCTTTCCATCGTTCTCGGCGAAGAGGTTGGCGTCTCCTGGGACGTGAACCGGGCGGTGGTTGTGCCGCTGAGGGCGAACGCCAGCGAGACCATGACCGGGGCTACCATCGCGTCCGATCCAACTCAGGTGTCGGTTCCCGGCCCTTTGAAGGCAAGCATGTAAAGTTTAATCTATGGAGAATTTCATGGCGCATCCCAACAAGGGCAAGATAATGACCGTGCTCGGCCCCGTGGAGCCTGACGCGATCGGCATCACCCAGATGCACGAGCATATGATCATTGATTTTCTGGCCGTGGGCCTGGATGCCCAGGGGAGTCATGCTGCCGCCGTGGCGGGCGCCGACAGTGTCGGTATCGATTGGTTCGAGCCGATCTCGCTGTCGAATTATTATGCCGTCCGCCGCAATCCCTTCCTATTGAAGGAGGCTATGCAGCTTTTGGATGTGGATTTGGTAACGGCGGCTCTGCAGGACTATCGTAAAGCCGGCGGCAGTTGTGTGGTCGAGGTAACCCCGATCGGTGTCGGCAGAAATCCTGGCATGCTCAGGAAGATGTCCGAAGCAACCGGATTGCATGTGGTGATGGGAACGGGCTTTTACGTCCGCGATTTCCAACCGCCGGAATTTGCGACCATGGATGAGGAGGCGATCGCTGACGTCATCCTCAAGGACATTGAAGAGGGGGCTGGCTCACCCGCAGTCCGTCCCGGTATCGTCGGCGAGATCGGCATGGCCTGGCCCATGCATCCCCAGGAGATCAAGGCATTGCGGGCGGCCGCCAAGGCACAGCAGCGCACCGGACTGGGGTTGAGCATACATCCTGGACGCGACGTGCAGGCACCGCTGGAGGCGATCCGGATTGTCGAGGAGGCAGGCGGAGATCCTACGCGGACGATCATCTGCCATCTGGACAGGACGATTTTCGAGACGAAGGACTTTCTCAGCCTTGCCAAGACCGGCTGCTATTGCGAGCAGGATTTGTTCGGTTGGGAGACACGCCATTATCCGTTGTCAGACATCGACATGCCCAATGACGCAATTCGGGTCGACAACATCATGGCGCTGGCCGATGCAGGGCACTTGGACCAGGTGCTGGTCTCGCACGACGTCGATTCCAAGCTGCGGCTGAAGCCATATGGGGGCGAGGGTTACCAGCACATCATAGAGAACGTGATCCCGGTCATGCGTCGGAAAGGTCTGTCCCAGGCTGATATCGACCGTATCATGATCGAGAATCCCCGCCGCGTGTTGACCATCAGTTGAGGAGACAGCCAATGGACGTTGCGCGTCATAATCCGCCGACAATGATGAAGCCGTTTGGAAGCTATTGCCAGTCTGCACGGCGCGGCAATATCGTCGCGACCGCTGGCGTGGCTGCCATCGACAAGAACGGGCAGATCGTCGGGATCGGGGACATCGAGGCCCAGACGACAGCGACTCTGAACAATCTCAAGCTTGCCCTTGAAGCGGCCGGGGCCAGCATTTCGGATGTGCTGAAGGTGACGTGCTTCATCACTGATTTTGAGCATTACAAAGGGTTCAACAAGGCCTTCGACGCCTATTTTGCCGATCACCCGCCGGCGCGCGCCACGGTGAGAGCGGATCTGGTACTGAAGGAACTTCTGATTGAGATCGATGCCATTGCCGTCGTCGCCTGAGATCGATCTCAACCGTCCGCTACCGATCTCGATTCTCACGGGATTCCTCGGCAGCGGCAAGACGACGGTGTTGCGTCATCTGCTTCGCCAGCCGGAGATGGCGCGCACCGCTGTGGTGATCAATGAGTTTGGTGAGGTCGGTCTCGACCAACACCTGATCGGCAGGACGATCGACGATCAGACCGTCCTGCTCGATAGCGGATGCTTGTGCTGTACGATCAAGGATGACCTCATCCGCACCTTGCGGCAGTTGCATGTGCGAAGAGCGGCGGGCGAGGTCCCCCCATTCGATCGCATGGTCGTGGAGACGACCGGACTAGCCGATCCCGCCTCGATCATTCACAGTCTGCTCACAGATCAATTACTGGCCGACTGCTACCGTCTTGACGGCGTACTCGCCACCGTCGACGCTGCCATGGGCGCCGCCACGCTCGAGGCTCACGAGGAGGCCGTCAAACAGGTCGCGATGGCGGACCGCCTATTGTTGACAAAGACCGATCTCACCTCGGATCTCTCTGATGGCAGCCTTCGTCACCGCATGAAGGCGCTCAACCCGGCCGCCACGATCCTGGAGGCAATTGACGGTGTCGTCGCGCCCAGCGATTTGTTTAACGCGGGTTATTACGACCCAGAGACGAAGAGCACTGATGTTCGGCGCTGGCTCGCAATCGAATCATACAGTGACCATACCGATGGCTCCAGGGATCATGACCATTTGGCTCACCATGCCGCTCATCAAGCGGACATCCGGTCCTTCTGTCTGACCTTCGACGCTCCCTTCGAAAGTGACGCCTTCGTCAAGACCATTCGTTCAATAATCTCTCGGCACGGCAAGGACTTGCTTCGCATAAAGGGCATTCTCTCCCTCTCCGGTCAGTCTCAGCCCGTCGTCCTTCACGCTGTTCAGCATCTATTGCACCCCCCGGTCTTGCTGGATGCATGGCCTGATCAAGATCACTCATCGCGGATCGTCTTCATCACCAAAGGTGTCGAACGTGAAACAATCGAGGAAGCATTTCGCAGCCACCCATTGGTCGCGATCCCAGTGATCAAGACTTCTTGACCTAGCCACCAAGACACCATAATTTAAACCGATTGGTCGATATTTAAAAAAGCGAGAGCATCGGTGCCGGATCATCGCCTGTCGTCTGAGGCTGCCACTCTCCTGGCTGATCTTCGCCGCTACGCCGCTGAACCTTTGGACGCGACACGCACCACGCCGCCGGCCGCGTATAACAGCCAGGAAATTTATGACCTCGAGATGCGGCAGATCTTCGGCAAGGGATGGGTTTGCCCCGGATTTGCCGCCGATATCCCTAACACAGGTGATTACATCACCTATTCAATTGTCGATCAGCCGGTATTTGTCATCCGTGACAGGGACGGCGCTATCCGAACATTCTCGAATGTCTGTCTCCATCGGATGATGATACTGCTGGAAGGCAGCGGTAGCACACGCAAGATCATGTGCCCCTACCATGCCTGGACCTATGATCTCGACGGCGCCCTTATCGGCGCAGGCCATATGCAGAAGACCACCGGCTTCGACCGCAAGGAATATTGCCTGCCCGAAATTCGCACCGAAATTTGGAATGGCTGGATCTACATCACGCTGAACCCCGATGCGCCTAGCATTTCGGAGGAACTTGCCCCCCTGGATCCCTTACTGGCCCGCTATGGGATGGCAAGCTACGTGCCGGTGATCCATCAGGATCAGGTCTGGCAGACTAATTGGAAGCTGCTGACGGAAAACTTCATGGAGGGCTATCACGGACCCGTTGCTCACAAGGCCACGGTCGGTGCCGGAATTAAGCTGGAGGAAACCCGGTTCCCTGAGGAACGACGAACCGCATTCACTTATTCAACCTTCACCAAGCCCGAAGGAGCGCCCTACGGCACTGCCCATCCCGACAACAGGCGGCTGGAGGGTCTTTGGCGCAGAACCGCTCTTATGCCCACGATTTTTCCCTCGCATATGTTCTCGTGCTCGCCGGATTATCTCTGGCATCTCTCATTGAGACCGAAGGGTCCCGGCGAGGTCCAGGTCCGCGTCGGCGTTGCGTTGGCACCAGAGAATTATGCAGCCATCAACGACCTCGATGCTCATCTGGCGCCCCTGATCCAGTTCTTCGATCAAGTCAATGCCGAGGACAGAATTGTCGTCGAAGGCATCTACAAGGGCTCTCTTGCGCCACTGGCCTCCAGTGGCCCTCTCAGCTGGCTGGAGCGGGAGATTCATGACTTCATGGGTTACCTTGCCAAGGCTCTTGAGCCAGAGCTGGAACAGGGGTCACCAAAAAGTTGATTTCGTGAGGGACCACTGCTGCCAGTCTGCAGAGCGCCTGCCAACTGATCCTCGGCTACATGCTCGACGATCCCGAAAGAGCAAGTGCAGCGGAGTTGGGTTTTGCTCTGATGCGCTGGGCACTGCGCAAGGCATCGCGCTCCTTTCCGGTTGAATTGATGGACAACCTGAAATTTTATGAACTATCCTTAAACCGCAACTGCGGCTTTAGGTTTGCCCCCATTGAACAGCACCCGGCCAATCTATTTTTTAGGCGAGTGCGAGATCGACCTTGGCCGGCGTGAGCTCAGGATAGCTGGAGTTCCTGCGCCAATCGGTAGCCGCGCCTTTCAGATCCTCGAGGTCCTGAGTGGCGTGCGTGGAGAACTCGTCACCAAAGATGCATTGCTGGACGAAGTCTGGGGCGGGGCTACGGTCAGCGAAAACCTGCTTCAGGTTCACATTTCGGCCGTCAGGAAAGCGTTGGGTCTCTACCGTTCCTTGCTCAAAACGCAATCAGGGCGAGGTTACCGACTGCTCGGCGATTGGGTTATCGAGCTAGAGGCTGCTCAACAGCCATCATCTGCCCGAAACAAATCGCAACAGGAGCCAACCACCAAGGAAACATCCAATCTTCCGGTGCTCGTCACAGACCTGATCGGTAGAGCAGCCGCATTGTCACATGTTTGCGGCCTGCTTTCTGCGTACAGGATCGTCACGCTCAGCGGCGCGGGGGGAATAGGAAAGACAACCCTTGCATTGCATGTCGCCCGTGAGTTGCTCTCGGACTACCCTGGCGGCACCTGGCTTGTCGAGCTGGCCTCGTTATCGGATCCTAGCCTTGTTCCATCGACCATCGCATCTGCGCTCGGCCTCAAGCTGGGAGACGCGAATTCGGGGGAGGCAATCGCCAGATCGATTGGAACCACGAAACTTCTCCTTCTTATCGACAATTGTGAACATGTGATCGATGCAGTTGCATCCCTCGCCGAGGCGCTTGTTCGCCAATGTCCGAATCTTACGATCCTCACGACGAGCCGCGAAGTCCTGCGGATCAGCGGTGAGTACATCTATCGCGTGCCGCCGCTGGATGTACCGGACGTGGAACAGACGGAGGTGGACCAACTCCGCTCTCACAGCGCAGTTGCACTTTTCATTGCGAGAACGGAAGTTCTGGACCCGATTGTGTTACCCCAGAATGACGATCTGCCCGCAATTGCTTCAATCTGTCGGCATCTTGACGGCATGCCGCTGGCGATCGAGTTCGCTGCGGCTCGAGCCGCAACTCTCGGGGTCGAGGCCGTACAAGTCGAGCTCAGAAACCGGTTTGCCCTTCTGACGACAGGTCGTCGTACCGCGGTCCCGCGGCACAAGACACTGAGGGCCACGCTTGACTGGAGCTACGAATTACTTCCATCCGAAGAACGTCGGCTGCTCCGCTCCCTCTCCGTGATTTCCGGCACGTTTGGGCTTTCAGCCGCGCAGGCTCTGACTGGGGGCAGCCTGGGTGAGCGGTCGGTGACCGAGACCCTGGCCAATCTCGTCGACAAGTCGCTGATCATACCCGATCGGTTGGTTACAGGGCGCTGGAGGCTGCTTGAGACAACCCGCGCCTATGCGGCTGAAAAACTTCTGGAAAGTGGAGAAGCCGAGCAGGTAGCACGACGGCATGCCGAGTTTTTTCTCGAGGTTTTCTCAGCGTTCGGAGTGGAAAGCAGATTGCAGGCTGCCATCGACGGCTTGCCTCTCTACCGCCCGGAAATCGACAATCTCCGCGGCGCCTTGACCTGGGCGTTTGGCGAAACGGGCGACAGCGCCATTGGCATCCGACTTGCTGCCGCTTCTTGTGACTTCTGGATCGCGGAATCGCTCATCGCCGAATGTCGAGATTGGAGTGGCAGGGCATTGGCCCAGCTGGGCGACGCGCTGGGATCGCGAGATGAGATGGTGCTGCAGTGCGCCTATGGGCGAACATTATTGTATACCCAGGGGATGGTCGAAGGATCACTCCTTGCACTGACAAAGGGCCTTAGCCTTTCCGAGGAGCTCGACGAACCTGATTTTCAACAGCGCGCCAGCATGGATATCTGGCTGTTCAAATCGCGCTCCGCCCAACTTGTCGAAGCATTGGAGGCGGCTCGACGACTTGAGGAAATGACGCGTGACCGTGAGATACAGTTTCGCGCTGCTGCCGATTGGATCGTTGGCATATCTTTGACATATCTGGCCGCCCACCGCGAGGCCGCTGAGAGACTGCAGCGGGCGAGCGAGACTTATCCGGTCGAGCGGCGCGAGAAAGATCTCATCCGCCTAGGCTCTGATCTCCGGGCCTCCTCGGCCGGTCATCTCACGGTCAATCTTGTATCATTAGGAGAGCATGAAGGGGCGGCGCAGTCCGCAATGCGAGCCGTTGCCGAGGCGCGGGAGACACGGCATGCAACGGCGCTTTGCATTGCGCTCGTCTGGGCAGGGTTCACTTTCATAACCCTGGGAAAATTGGGCCCATCGGAGCAAATTGGTGAGGAGCTCGTTGAGCATGCTTACAAGCATGGCATGCAGCCATTTCATGCGGCTGGACTGTGCATAAGGGGAAGCGTGCTGGCGAAACGCGGCGAGCCCGCAGCGGCGATTGCACCGCTTCGAACGGGTCTCGCTGGAATGCAGGAAGCTTCCTATCTCTTGTTTTATCCATTCTTCCTGGTGGAACTTGCTCAAGCGCTCGCCGCAAACGACAGGCTTGACGAAGCACTTATCGAGATCGACAGGGCGTTGACCGTCGCAACAAACATCGATTATCGCTGGCTGATTCCTGAAATAAAAAGGAACAAAGCCGAAATCATCGGGAAAATTTTTTCCGAGAATACGCCCGAAGCCGAGAAGCTGCTGTCCGAAGCGCTTTCTCAATCCAAGTCTCAAGGAGGCGCCTATTGGGAGTATTGCGCATCCATTTCATACGCCGAGCTCTTGCTCAGTCATGGTAAGGTTGCCCCTGCGCGCACACTGCTAATGTCCCAGCATGATCGTTTCGGCAACGGCGTTGAAACACCCATGACACAGCGAGCCGAGGGGTTAATGTTAGTGCTGAACAAGCTTATGGAGCCGAAGAGCGGCCTCGACCGGCAGCACTGATCAACGAGCAGTTTGATCCCCACGAGAAAGTAATGCGCCTAAATTTTGGTGGTCATAAATTGGGCTGACTTGCGCAATTGCGTCTGCCATGCGCGTGAGATCCGGCAATGATCTCGCCTTCATCTTTCGCATAACCTTACCCCGGTGAGCCTTTACAGTGATTTCACTGATGCCCAAAACAAAGGCCACTTGTTTGTTCATTTTTCCTTTAACCACCTGATCCATAACCTGTCGTTCGCGCTCGCTGAGGGTCTCGTACAGCCGGGTCAGATGGCTGAAAAGCTGATGGGATTCACACCGCGCCCGGTCCTGTGTGAGGGCAGTCTCAATGGCCTCAAGGAGGTCGTGGTCTCGATAGGGCTGGCAGAGGAAATCGATCGCACCGCTTTTCATCGCCTCCACGGAGGTGGCGACGTCAGCGGACTCGGCGACGAAAATGAGAGGGATGGGCGTTTCTGCCGCGTTGAATTGCTTCAGGAATTGTAACCCGAAGCGGCCGTGAGGCAGGGCAATAACGAGACAGGTCGGCGTTTCCGGCCGCTTCAAAACCAGTTGATAGGGAAACTGAGCCGATACATCGAGGACTGTGCCCGATCGGTGCAGCTCCCTCCCAAGGGAGGCCCAGCGATCCTCATCGTTGTCGACAACCAAAACTCGAGCTTTTGAAGCCGTTTCTTTGCAGGTCGTGCGAGGTCTTGCAGAGACATGATGTGAGTGAATGACGAGTGGCATGCAACCCTCCTGCTTATTAATATTGGCGGTTTTCAGATCCTGTTCTTAGGCGGCGTGACAGTAGTGTGAACAGGATAGGCTTGGCTGGCTGAATAATCTTTGGGGAAGGTCTGAAATTTACTGAAGTGCACCTTAAGGTCACCTCAGAGATGCTGATGACGCAGCTGGCTTCCGAAAACCGCCACCGGCGAGCCGTAGTCCGCTCCCCGTCAAGTGAATGGTTGACCTGCGTTGCGACGATAAGGGTTTGCTCGCAACCAGCTGGCCTCATCAAAATTCAAGACTGCGACTATCAGGCGGCGATGTTGGGCTTTGGTCGTTCATTCTCACCGATACCAAAGTGTCGTCGATACCAAGGTGCCAATGATTTCCTGCGTTGCCAGTGGCTGACTATCAGCGATTTCAACCACAGGCTCTCGAGGGAGACAGAAATGAATATTCATATGGTGAGGACGGACATACGTGTCGCCATCGTCTTTCACAGCGGATATGGCCACACCGCCCGCCAGGCCGAGGCTGTACGGCGCGGAGTAGAGAAAGTCCCGGGCGCCTCGGTCCTCTATCTGACTTCGGAGGAGGCTCAGAGCCGATGGGATGATCTGGCCGTTGCCGATGCCATCATTTTTGGCGCACCGACATACATGGGCAGCGCGTCCGCACCCTTCAAAGCATTCATGGACGCAACATCGAGTGTTTTCGCTTCCGGTGCCTGGCGCAACAAGATTGCCGCCGGTTTCACCAATTCAGCTTCGCGATCCGGCGACAAGCTCTCGACTTTGATGCAGTTCGTCATCCTGGCTGCACAACTCGGGATGCATTGGGTCAACCTTGGCCTTCTTCCCGGCAATAATTTATCGACAGGTTCCGAAGCGGAGCTCAACAGGCTGGGCTTCTTTCTCGGAGCGGGTGCCCAGTCGAATGCCGACGAGGGGCCGGAGATCGTCCCGCCAGAATCAGATCTGCTAACCGCAGAGCATCTCGGTGAGCGCGTGGCGATGGTCACTCAGCATATGGTGCGCGGCCGCGTGACAGCGTGAGCCTGTCGCCACAAGTGTGTCTTGTGGCGACGCTGGCAAACCAGTCATTGGCAGGTGTATGGCAGGCGCTCGCCGGGGCGCCTGCCGCTTTGCCTTGTATGAAGAACATGAAATGACGACGAGACGGCTCCGCCACTCCATTCTTGGTCGTTGGGGTGGGCTTTGGCTTCTCATCGGAGCCGCACAGGATCTGGTTCGACAGTCTTAGATGCGTGGACCTCAGCGGGTGGCAGTCTCTCCAACAGGTCCCGCGTTGTTAATATTGCGTGTGCGAATGTCGGGCCATTCAGCTCATGGGCCGCATGCATCATTTCTCGTGAGAAAGCCGCGGTTGCGTCTCGGACCAGAGTGACGTGGAAGCCGAGTTCCATCGCATAACGACCCGTTGACTCGATGCAGGTATTGGCGAGCAGGCCGACGACCAACACATGGGTTATTCCGTGCTGCCTGAGTTGCTGATCGAGATCCGTGTTGGCAAAGCCACTTTGAGCCCAGTGCTCCTTGACAACAATATCACCGGGCCGGGGAGCGAAGTCTGGATGCCAGTCGCCGCCCCATTCGCCTCGAGCGAATGAATGCCGTTTCATGATCGCGCGCTGGGTTGGATTGGGGAAACACCAGCACTCATAGTCACCCGGCTCCCACCGGCGATGCGGTACGATGAACACCCTGAGGCCGGCATCGCGGACGGCCTTATCGATGCGTCTCAGATTGTCGATAAGGCCGACTTCCTCGGCGATCTCCTTCACTCGGGGCCATATCTTACCGCCCTCCGACAGGAAATCGTTATAGGGATCGACGAAGAGAAGAGCGGTCGACCGCTTCTCATACGCTGGCTGCGTCATGTCGTGTCTCCAAATTTCGCGATGCCTTATTTTCTGAGGGCCGCGCGTTCGATGCTGGCTGCGAAGAGCGGGGTTTCGCCCTTGTTGTGAGCGATCGACATCGGTGCCCGTTGCGCGCGGAAGACGTCGAACGGTATGCCCTGACGGTCGAGGAAGGAGCGGAACTCGTCCGTTGCCGTCGAGACGACATGGTTGGTGAACTCGCAGCGCTGTCCGTCGATCGCCCTGACGCTCAGCTCCCACTTGATGTGGAGGGTCGTGCGCCCCGTGGGGGTGAAGATGTCGGAGGCCGATTCAAGTATCAGGTGATCCTTCTTTGCGAGGGTCTCGACATAGTGCTGGACCATCAGGCTGCCGCCGATCACCTCGACATTGATCGACATGCGCCGGCCGTCGGGCGCCGTGGTGAAACCCGCGGCGATGTGAGCCGGCGAACAGGCCTGATAATCCTTCTCCGGCAGCGAGAAACACCATTCGGGGATGTCGATCCTGTCGATGGGGGCGTTGATGACGGCGCTGAAGCTAGAGTCGATGATTTCCATATCGTTCATGGCTGATTCCTTGAGGAGAGGGGCCGGTTCATGGCTCCGGGACGCAGGCGCGTCGGCCAGAACCGATTCCAGAAAGCAGTGCACAAGCTCGGCAACCTCATCCGCGGCCGTATCGAGAGCGAAGTGGCCAGCATCGAGAATGTGAACCTCGGCATTCGGCACGTCACAGCGATAAGAGTCCGGCTCCGAGATGTCGAAGGAGGGGTCGTATTTCCCCCAGAGCACCAAAAGCTGCGGCTGGTTGCGGCGCATCCACTCCTGCCAGGACGGATAGGCCGTGACGTTCGAGCGATAGTCGTAGAACAGCTCGGTCTGGATATCCGCCTGCCCTGGCCGGCTGAGGAAGGCAAACTCGTCGGTCCACAGATCGGGGTCGTAGCGTTCGAGGCGCGGATCGCTGCCAAGGTGACGCCGACGGGTGGCCTCCAGCGACAGCAGGTTGCGGCGCACCTCGTCCTCGTGAGCCGCGCGGTCGGCCCAGAAGGCGCGGCGGGGACCCCAGAGATCGCTGAGGCCCGTATCATGAGCCACCGCGTTCTGGATGATCAGCGCGTCAACCCTCTCAGGATGGGCCGTTGCCATCCGAAAGCCGACCGGGCCGCCATAGTCCTGCATAAAGAGGCTGTAGCGAGACAGATCCAGCGCATCGGTAAACGCGGTCATGATCTCGGCCAGGTGATCGAAGGTGTAGGCGAATTCGGATGGGGGCGGCGACGCGCTGTGTCCGAAGCCGGGATAGTCCGGCGCGATGAGCCGGTAACGATCCGCCAGTCTCAGCAGAAGCGGTTCATACATGCGCGACGACGAAGGCAGCCCGTGCAGCAGGAGGAGCGTCGGGCCATCATGAGGGCCAGCCTCACGGTAGAAGATCGGAAGCTTGTTGATGTCGATCGTGTTGTAGGTCGTTGAGAGCGTCATTTCGATCAACCACGGCTCAAATCGATGACGGGGAACGCCGAAATCGGCGAGTGATAGTCGTTGCAACCGAGCCAGCGACGGCGACCGGAATCTTTCCGCTCGCACACTGATGAGCTGATCATTCACTGTCCTCCTCAGGTCGCGTGATCGCCGTCAGACTGTCACCGATGCAAACTGCGAAAGGTGCTGCCTTCGCGTCCTCCGGTGGTGTGGACCTTGGCGGTGTAGAGCAGCTTGTTCTGCGGATTCATGACACTATCCTTGGTGACGACTGGGAAGGGGCGGAGGCTGTGCCGGTGCGCGGTCACCTAAGACCGCAGCGGCCGGAATGCCGTGCGCAGCTCGGCGGTGAATGCGGCCGGCTGTTCCCAGGCGGCGAAATGCCCGCCCTTGGCCAGGCGGTTGAAGTGAATGAGCCTGGGGAACGCTTTTTCCGCCCAGCTCTTGGGCGCGGCGTAGATCTCGTCGGGAAATACGCTGACGGCGACCGGAATGGTAATGTTCTTGGGCGCAAAGAAAGCGAGCCTGTTTTCCCAATAAAGGCGGGCCGAGGAAACCGCCGTGCCCGTCAGCCAGTAGAGTGTGATGTTGTCGAGAATATCGTCGCGCGTCAGACCTTCCGTCGCGCCGTCGAAAATACGTGCAATGAGTTCGTAGCTGCGCGCGTCGTGATCAAGCATCCAGGCTGCGAGGCCGATCGGCGAATCCTCGAGCGCGTAGAGCGTTTGCGGACGGTTCGCCATTTCCTGGGCGTAGCCGAGGCCATGCTTGTAGAAGAAACCGAGTTGCGCATAGGCGTTCGCTTCCTCGGGCGACAGGGTTTCTGGTGCCGGGCTGCCGGCCGCAAGGGCCGCAGCGATGTCTTCGGGGACCGTTGCAGGCATATTGGTGTGGATGGCGATCAGTTCGGGCGGCGCCTGGACGGCCATCTGTTCGGACACGGCGTCGCCCCAGTCGCCACCCTGGGCAACGAAGCGTGTGTATCCCAGACGCTTCATCAGCGTTGTCCAGGCACGGGCGATCCGTTGCGGATCCCATCCGGTGGTGGTCGGCTTGGCAGAGAAGCCGTGACCCGGAAGCGAGGGGATCACGACATCGAACGCGTCCTCCGGCGTACCGCCATGGGCGAGGGGATCAGTCAGCGGGCCGATGATTTTCAACTGCTCGATGACGGAGCCGGGCCAGCCATGGGTGATGATCAGCGGAAGGGCATTCGGAAGTTTTGACCGGACATGGATGAAGTGGATATCCAGCCCATCGATTTCGGTGACGAACATCGGCAGGCTGTTCAGCCGCGCTTCGATTTTTCGCCAGTCATGCTCGGTTTCCCAGTACTTGGCCAGCTTCTGCATTGTCGCGAACTGCACGCCCTGAGTGGCATCGGCGACCAGTTCCGGCGTCGGCCACCGGGTGGCGGCGATCCGGCGACGGAGATCGGCGAGTGCCTCCTCGGGAACGTGCAGCTGGAATGGCCTGACGTCGCTGGTTTCGGCTGAGAGCGGCAGTGGCATCATGGTGACGGCTCCGGCGACGGCGGCTGCGACCAGGACGTCGCGCCGAGTGAGAGGGGGCGGTTTTTGGGACATGGCGGTTCTCCTCTGCAGCCGCCTCAGCGGGCTGAATGAGCAGGCTTCGACTGTCATCTTCGGGCCATGCTGTCCCGGTGGCGATTACACGTTGGTATCGCCGATATCTTGGTATCGGTGGCGTGAAGCTGCGCCACCGAGATCGGCTGGACATGTTCGATCCGACTTGAGGGACAGAAGTCTTTCCGGGAGCGGCGATTTTTCTTCAGGAACGCAAGGAAACCTTCTGGGTGCTGTCCAGAAGCGATACAGGGGACCGGAAGCTCACTCTTCCAGCTGACCCAACTTCACTGGGCACAGTGGCCAGCAGTCGATACCAATGTATCGTCGATACGTTAGGGCTATAGAGGCTGGAGCTCCTGTCTGCCACCTAAGTCGTGCATCACCACCTGAGCACGGAGGCAGAAATGTCCGGAAATTTCATTCACCTCGAACGCCGGTCCGCCGCGTATTGGCGTGTCATCTTCGACTGCCCACCCCTCAATATCTTCGGCCCCGAGAGCATTCCGCCGCTGAGGGAGATGGTCGAAGCGCTGGAGACGGATCAAGAGGTGAAAGTGGTGGTCTTCGACAGTGCCATCGACGGCTTCTTCATCACGCATTACAATTTTCTGGCGGATCCGGAGGATACCTTAGGACTGCCACCGGGACCGACAGGGCTGCAGCAGTTACCGGATCTTCTGGTGCGCATCAGCCGGGCGCCGGTGGTCTCGATCACGAAGATCCGTGGACGAGCAACCGGTGTCGGCAGCGAACTCGCCCTTGCCAGCGACATGCGCTTTGCAAGTCGCGAAAAGGCGGTCTTGTCACAGTGGGAGGTCGGAGCTGGCCTGGTGCCGGGAGGTGGCCCTATGGCCAGGCTGCCGCGCCTTATGGGTCGTGGTCGTGCGCTCGAGGTTCTGCTCGGGGCAGATGACGTCGATGGCGAACTCGCTGAGCGCTACGGCTATGTCAATCGGTCGTTCCCCGATGCGGAGCTCGATGCCTTTGTCGATGCCCTGGCGACCCGCATCGCGACCTTCGACCGGCAGGCATTGGTGGAGACGAAGACGTTGGTGAATGTGGCCAGCTTGCCGGCGGATTCCGACATCGCACCGGAATGGGATGCTTTTCTCAGCTCGCTCAAGCGCCCGGCGGCGCAGGATCGCATTAGAAAACTGATGGACCTCGGATTTCACAAACCCGGGGACGTCGAGACACAGCTCGGTCATTTCGTCGGCCAGATCGGTCTGTGAGGGCGGCAAGATGGACAAGAAAGTCGCCGTCATCACAGGCGCATCCCGCGGAATCGGCGCTGCCTTGGTCGGCGCCTATCGCACGCTCGGATACGGAGTCGTCGCGACGGCCCGCTCAATCGCGCCCTCAGGCGATCCCGATATTCTCACGGTCGCTGGAGACATTGCTGAGCGCGGCACAGCGGAGCATGTGATTTCAGAAGGAATGGCGCATTTCGGACGCATCGACACCTTGATCAACAATGCCGGGATCTTCATTGCGAAACCCTTCACACAGTATACCGAGGCAGATTACGTCGCTATTCTTGCGGTCAACACCACCGGTTTCTTCAACATCACGCAGTTCGCCATCGCAGAGATGGAGAAGCGGGGAGCGGGGCATGTGGTCCAGATCACGACGACGCTTGCAGAGCGAGCGAGTTCAAGCGTCCAGGCCACCCTGGCGGCGCTCACAAAGGGGGGTCTCAATGCGGCCACTCGATCACTGGCCATCGAATATGCCAGGCGAGGCATCCGCGTGAATGCCGTATCACCCGGCATCATCCGAACATCCATGCATCCGCCGGAAACACATGCCTCACTCGACCAGCTGCACCCGATCGGCCATATGGGGGAAATCGACGATGTCGTCAAAGCCGTACTCTACCTCGAATCCGCACCATTCGTGACGGGCGAAATCCTCCACGTCGATGGTGGCCAAAGTGCTGGCCAGTGATACAGGTGCGCAGAAATGGGTCACTATGAGATAACTGATCACTTTCATGACGTGGTGATTGTTGGCGCAGGCGGGGCGGGGTTGCGTGCCGCCGTGGGAATGGCCGCCTCAGGTTTGAAAACGGCCTGCGTCACCAAGCTTTTCCCCACCCGCAGCCATACCGTGGCGGCTCAAGGGGGTATGGCCGCATCTCTCGGTAATATGGAGGATGGCGATCACTGGCTATTCCACATGTACGATACCGTTAAAGGGTCCGACTGGCTCGGCGATCAGGATGCCATAGAATATATGTGCCGCGAGGCCGGCCCTGCTGTGCTCGAACTTGAGCATTTCGGAGTGCCTTTCTCTCGAACGGAAGACGGGCGGATTTACCAGCGTCCGTTCGGTGGGCAAACCCTTGATTACGGAAAGACGATGGCTCAGAGAACCTGTGCGGCTGCGGATCGCACCGGGCACGCCATTCTTCATGCTCTTTATCAACGGTGTCTCGAACTCCGTACCGAGTTCTTCGTAGAATATGTAGCGCTGGACCTGCTCATGGACGATGCAGGCGGTTGCCTCGGCCTGATCGCCTTAAGCCTCGAAGCAGGAACCCTCCACCGCTTTCATGCCCATAAAACCATTCTCGCAACGGGCGGATATGGTCGCGTTTACTTCTCCTGCACAGCCGCCCATAGCTGCACTGGCGACGGCAACGCCATGGCGCTACGCGCTGGCTTGCCTCTGGAAGACATGGAATTCACGCAGTTCCATCCCACCGGCATATATGGCTCCGGCTGCCTGGTCACGGAGGGCGCGCGAGGCGAGGGTGGATACTTGACCAATGCCGAGGGTGAAAGGTTCATGGAGCGCTACGCGCCCAGTGCCAGGGATCTGGCTGGGCGCGATGTCGTTTGTCGTGCCATGACGATCGAAATAAACGAAGGTCGAGGATGCGGGCCGAAGAAGGATCACATCCTCCTTCACCTTGAGCACCTTGGGGCAGGCCTGCTCCATAGCCGCTTGCCAGGGATTAGCGAGACCGCGAAGGTCTTTGCCGGGGTGGATGTGACCCGGGACCCCATCCCGGTGCTGCCCACCGTCCACTACAATATGGGCGGTGTGCCGACCAACCTTCACGGTGAGGTGGTAACCAGGAGCGATGGCGACGACAAGGCCGTCGTCTCGGGTCTCATGGCCATTGGTGAAACCGCTTGTGTCTCTGTTCACGGCGCAAACCGCCTCGGCTCCAACTCTCTTCTCGACATCATAGTGTTTGGCCGAGCGGCGGCACTCAGGGCAGCGACAAGCGTCACTGCCGGCGAGAAGCACGCGCCCATTCCGCCGGAGGCCACCGAGCGGGCTCTCACGCGCTTTGACCGCATCCGCTGGGCATCTGGTCAGAGCGATGTTGGAAGCATGCGCCTGGACATGCAACTCATAATGCAGCGACACTGCGCAGTCTTTCGGGATGGACCGCTGTTGGAGGAGGGTGCAAGCAAACTCGGCGAAGTTGCCGCTCGACTTCGGGATGACCTTCGCCTCACGGACCGTTCGATGATCTTCAACAGCGAATTCGTTGAGGCGCTCGAACTCGACAATATGATCAGCCAGGCGATCGTTAGCCTTCGCTCGGCCATCGAACGCACCGAGAGTCGGGGCTCTCACGCGCGCGAAGATTTCCCAAAGCGTGATGATCGGAATTGGTTAAAGCATACCTATTGCTGGCTTGACGCGCATAATCGCTGCCGCATCGGATACCGCCCCGTACATCTTACGCCACTGTCCAACGATGTCGCGTCGATCCCGCCGGCTGCGCGTTTGTATTGATGCCCCGAGTAAGCTGAGTTGCCTATGGCGCCGTCACGAAAGGCGCATCTCCCTCCGGCTCTGGTCGCGGCCATGGCGAACATCCAGAGCAATCGGATGCCGGAGGCGAAGGTGTTCAAATATTCCTCACGGGACACAGCAAAGCCTCAGTGGCGCAAGGGGGAGAGAACTGTGGCACGTCGACGATGAATTTAAACTCAAAATTAACGATGTGACCTGATCATGGGATTGCTCAAGGAGCGAAGAGATGGCTCAAGGCCCGCTTTACTGGCGTATATCTCTCGAAGGAGCCTACCCAAGCGGTCTGGCTGAGTCTCATCACGAACCAAAACTCCTCGAAGAACAAAATCGGTGGTGCGCCCGACCGGGTTTGGGACTGACCAGACCCGGAGAAAGCGTGCTCACGCTGGTGGAGGACGATTCCCATGAACGCCTGGTCCGACGAAACCAAATATGATCGCATAGCACGGCATGTTGAGATGATCAGAGACTCAGACCGCTGGCCGCTGTCCGTGCTGCGCGTGAAGAGTCAACCCTGGGCAATAGAGCACAGTCATTTGCGGTTCGGCCGCATTACACCGGCACAACCCACAACCGTTGCACTCGAAAGCGGAGGCGTGGAAACCTTCCGCAGCGTCGAACAGCTGGTCGAGCGCTGGGCTGTCGACTAGAGCAGAAGTCCTGACTTCCGCGTGCACGTCAAGTTCAGACAAATCGGCAAAGGGCCGAGCATGCTTGCGCATGCCCGACCCTCCCCAAGCGCCCCCGGTCGCGCGGTCGTCAAAAACCGATTCGGAAGCCTGCCCGCAGAGAATGATCCTTAAAGTCCGCGCCGGTGACCATGATATCGCGGAAGCGATAGCCGATATCGAGGTCAAGATTGTCCAAGACAGCGAAGCTGAAGCCCGCATGAAGCGCTAAGGCGAACCCATCATCTTCTGCAGATCCCGCGTCGAGCCACCCCCAGCCAACACCCAGTCCCACATACGGGGTTACTTCTTCGATGATCGGAACCCCGACATAGGCGTTGCCTAAGACGGTCCAGACATTCATGTCGTCCGGAAGACCGATGTCATAGGATCCAGAGTAGTCGCCGGTCAGATCCGCCCTGAAAATCTCCGTGAAATTGTAGCCGACGCCGACCCCCACCGTGAGATTGTCGTCATTTTCAAGGAACTTCGTGTCCATAAAGGACCAGCCGATGTCACCGCGAAGATAAAATCCCGGGTCATAAACCGGCAGCGGCGGAGCCACCGGCGGCTCGATGGGAACAAGATCGGCCGCCGAGGCCGTAGCGATGGCGGCATATAGGACTGCCGCGGCCCCGAGAAACCGTAAGTACTTCATGTTTGCCTCTCCTCCGGTCAGGCGGTAGCCCGTCATTTCCGTGTCGATGGCACAACCCTAACACACTTAAAAATTGCTTAAATAGTGAAACATATCCTTTAGGTTGAAAGGAGAGCTCTGTGACTGGGATGCTACAAGCCTGGAGCAAAGAAAAAGGCGGCATCCGTGATGCCGCCTCTCATTAGACCCGGTCTTTTTCTGTCAGAAGCCGACCCGCAAGCCCGCCCTGACGGAGTGATCATAGAAATTCGGCCCATCAATAAAGCCATCGCGGAAGCGATAGCCTACGTCCAGGGTCATATTCTCACTGACCTTGAAGCCGACACCCGCCATGGCGGCGACGGTGAATCCGTCCTCGCTATAGCCATGCGTGCCATCATACCAGCCATAGCCGGCGCCCGCTCCGAGATAGGGCACCACGGTATCGCTGATGGGAATATCGACATAGGCGTTGCCGAGCAGCGTCCAAGCATCCAGCTTGTTTCCGCCGACATTGTAGTTTCCGGAATAGTCCGCCGTCACATCGCCACGGAAATTGTTGCTGAACCGATAGCCCACACCAGCGCCTCCGGTGAAGGCATTGTCGTTCTTCCGACCGATGTCCGAATCGAGAAAGGACCAACCGATGTCGCCACGGAGATACCAGCCGGTCTCATCCACATAGACCGTCTCGGGAACCACTTGCGGCGGAATATAAGGCTGGGCCAGATCTGCGGCCAGGACATGACCGGAGGTGCCAGCCAGAGCGGCCAGTCCGAGCATGGCTGCTGTCAGATTGTACTTCACGATTTCCCTCCTTGCGTACGCACGCACTCTACTCACAGGATCGGGAACGTCCCATTTGAGGCAACGTTCCATCTCCCATTCGTTAGACTGCTCAAATGAGGCTAAAATCCGAAGCAATCTGTCCTACGATGTCGCAGCTCGGCTTTGTTGCCCGCACGGTTAACCGGGCCTTAATCAGCTGACCTCCCCGAAGCCGGCCCGTGCTCAAAAGGTGTAGCGGAGCCCGGCGCGAAGGGAATGATCATTGAAGTCCCACGGCCCCTCCACCAGGATCTGGCGATACCGGTAGCCCAGATCAAAGCCGAACTGCTCAGTGACACTGATCCCAACACCAGCCATGGCCGCCCAGGTGAAGCCGCCGTCGGTCTTCATCTGAGCCTCCAGGGGATGGGGGCCTTTGAAGTTCTGGGTTTCGTGGGAAAAGACAGAATAGCCGGCCCCCATGCCGAGGTAAGGGCTCAGCACGGCGGTGACCGGAACCTCGACATAGGCATTGCCCATGACCGTAATTGGTTGAAAGCTGTAGCGGTTGTAGTGACCCGTCGACAGTTTCGGCAGATGTTTCCTCTGCATGTTGTAGCCACCGCCATATTCGGCTGTGGCGTCCATTCGGAAGTTACGGTTGACACGATAGCCGACACCGCCTCCGAAGATGAAATTGTCGATGTCCGATTCGAGGTTCGGCTTGATCGCCACGTGGGCCCATGACCCACCGAAATCACCGCGGACGTAAAAGCCACTCTGCACCGGCTCCGATTCTGTGTCCGTCCAAGCGGGCTCCAAAGAGCTTGAGACGGAGCGCGGAGGCAGATCGGCGGCGGCGGCACCCGTGACGGCTGACGCAGCGGCAAGGCATGCCGCAAAAAGAGAATTGTGAACTGACAAAATATGGCTCCCGGATCTGCGCCTTTCCGGAAGGAAAGAACGCAAGGCTAATCCGGGATGCTAAGAGCGGAAACGTGATCGGCTCACGACGTCAATGCGCCGGCCTCCAGACCGATTGAGGCCGCATCGAGACGATCGTTCCGGAGCAGCACAATCCCGACGCGCTCGTTGTCAGGACTGTGCTGCAATTCCTGCTTTGATCAGTTGAAGCTATAGCGCAGACCGATGCGCGCTTCGTGGGAGACCACATTGTCCACGTGGAATGGGTCGGGTCCGCCGGACTTTGCATCGCCCAGGTCCAAATAGCGATAGCCGACATCCAAGGCGATGTTTTCGGTGACGTCGAAGACCAGGCCCGCCTGGACGTTCCAAGCAAACTGAGTGTTCGACCCTGAGCTCGAAAGTGGCGGCCTCTTCACGTCAGAGATGTCGTGGAAGGCCACACCGACACCACCGCCAATGTAAGGCGTCACGAAATCCGTGAACATATCGAAGTCGACATAGCCATTGGCAAAGATGGTGGCCGTCGAAAGCTCCGCATCGAGACTGTTGTACTTGTCCTTCAAGCCGGTGCCGAAGTGATAGCCGCCGGTTATATCGGCACGGAACATGGAGGTGAATTGGCAGCCAACGCCACCCTCGATGAAGCCTCCATCCTTCAGCTTCTCTCCATAAGCCTTGCTCTTGCCGTACTTGCCGTGATTTTTGTAGACATTCGGGCGTTCGTGAAAGCTGCCTCCGCCATCGATCCGGAGATAGAGGCAGCTGGCATCAACAACGGGTTCCGGAACCGGTGCGGGGAGCAAGTCGGCGGCCCAAGAAAGACCGGCGCTCGAGACCAACACCACGCCTGCACCCAAAACGGCCCCTGTCACCTTACCTAACATACGCTGTCCCCTCGCTCGCCAGACCCTGATTCGGTTGCATGAGCCCAGCGCGCCAAGGTCCCGCCGTGGCGCGTAAGCCAACTCGATGCATCGCCAATTGAGCGCCCCCGCTCGATTGATCACTTGTATAAGTTTTATTAACCATAAAGATTAATAATGCCTTAACCATGTGCCGGTGGTTTTGAGGGTGCGACGGGTGGGATGCCGCCACGAAAAAGGGCCCGGTCGAGTGCCCGGGCCCTGCTCAGACTGTCGGTGATTGACTGGATTCAGGCAGCTGCGGCAGTCGCAGCCGTCTGCTTCACGACACTGGTAATCTCATCGACCACGGCGCGCACGATCGTCTCGTCGTCACCCTCCGCCATAACCCGAATGACGGGTTCCGTCCCCGAGGCGCGAATGACGACGCGGCCGCTGGACCCCAGCCGCTCCGTGCCCGCATCGATCGCGGCCTTTACAACGGAGGCTTCCAGCGGATTGCCATTGGAGTAACGCACGCTCTTCAGGAGTTGCGGCACCTTCTGGAAGCGAGCGCAGACCTCACTCACGGGACGGCCGCTCGCCACGACCACGCCGAGCACTTGAAGGGCCGCGATCAGTCCATCGCCCGTCGTGGTGAAATCATTGAGCACGATGTGTCCCGATTGCTCGCCACCAATGTTAAAGCCGTCGCGGCGCATGCACTCCACCACATAGCGGTCGCCGACCTTCGTGCGAATGAGATCGAGGCCGATCCCGTTCAGATAGCGCTCGAGGCCAAGATTCGACATGACGGTCGCCACTACGCCGGAGCCGCGCAACCTGCCGGCGCTGGACCAGCTCTCGGCGATCAGCGCCAAGACCTGGTCGCCATCGATGATCTGGCCCTTCTCATCGACGAGGATCACCCGGTCGGCATCGCCATCCAATGCGATTCCGACATCCGCCCGCAGCTCCCTTACCCGTTCGCAAAGCCGCTCGGGTGCTGTCGAGCCACATTTGTCGTTGACGTTCAAGCCGTCCGGCTCAACCCCGAGGGGAAACACTTCAGCACCCAGCTCCCAGAGGGCAGCGGGCGCGACCTTGTAGGCTGCACCATTGGCGCAGTCGACAACGACCCGGATCCCCTCGAGGCGGAGATCCTTAGGGAAGGTGCGCTTGGCGAATTCGATGTAGCGCGCCTGAGCATCCTCGATGCGCTTGGCACGGCCCACCTTGTCGGATGCCGCCTTCTCCCCCACCCCCTCTTCGATCATGCGCTCGATTTCGAGTTCCTGCTCATCCGAGAGCTTGTAGCCATCGGGTCCGAACAACTTGATGCCGTTGTCGGCGAAGGGGTTGTGGGAGGCGGAGATCATAACGCCGAGATCGGCGCGCAGCGAACGGGTGAGCATGGCGACGGCCGGGGTGGGCAACGGACCGAACTGGAAGACGTTCATCCCCACAGAGAGGAAGCCTGCGACCAGCGCCGATTCGATCATGTAGCCGGACAGCCGAGTGTCCTTGCCGATTACGACCCGGTGGCTGTTCTCGTCGCGGGTAAAGAGACGACCTGCCGCCATGCCGACTTTCAGCGCCGTCTCTGCATCCATCGGCCATGCGTTGGCTTGACCTCTTATCCCGTCCGTCCCGAAATATTTGCGCATTCTGCCCCCCGTGCCTGATCCTGTTCTATCGCGGGTCATTCAGTCTAAACCAAACCGCGAGCGCCTGCACCGTTTCGCGCACGTCGTGAACCCGAACCATCTGGATCCCTTGCTGCATCCCCGCCATGGCCGCGGAGACGGAGCCCGATATACGGTGTCGCGCCTCCTTCTCCCCGGTGATGGTTCCGATGAAGCCTTTGCGCGACGCGCCGAGAAGCAAGGGGACGCCCAAGCCGTGAAAAAGGCTCAGGCCAGCCATCAGCTGCATATTGTGCAGGTGCGTCTTGCCAAAACCTATACCGGGATCAGCAATAATGGTGCCACGGTTAATGCCGGCCTCTTCGGCCCGCGCGATATGTCCGGCCAGGCTGTCATAGACATCGAGGAGGACGTGCTCGTAAGTGGGATCGACCTGCATGGTCTCCGGCGGCCCCTGACTGTGCATGAGGATCACCGGAACCTGGAGGCGCGCGACCGCATCGGGAGAAGCTGCATCATAAGTGAGGGCGGAGACGTCGTTCACGATGGCTGCACCGGCGCTCACAGCCTCGATCATCATGGAGGATTTCCGCGTATCAATCGAGATCGGCACGCCCGTGTCGCGCAGAGCTTCGATCACGGGGATCACCCGCTGCCGCTCCTCATCGAGATCCGTGCCCTGCGAAAAGGGCCGGGTCGATTCTCCTCCGATGTCGAGGATGTCGGCGCCGGCCGCGGCGAGAGCCCTGCCCTGCCGAATCGCCTCGGCACTGTCGGCAAACTCGCCCCCATCGGAGAAACTGTCGGGCGTCACGTTGACGATGCCCATGACAAGCGGCCGCGAAAAATCCAGACCTGCCACAGGCGCGCGCGGGGCCATAAGGGCCTGCAACCGCTCTTTCAAAATCGCGTCCGACGTTGATGTCAGCCCGCCAATCTCGATGACCTTGTTCTTGGCTTCGTCGCGCGCCAAGATTTGGGCCAGACTAAAGGCTGCTGGTCCCCCCGCGAGGGGCACCGCCACTCCGCTCGCGATGGCGGCCCGAGCTTCGGCGCCGTGCAGAATGCCCATGGGCCTCAGATAGACTTCGGCCAATTGCGCCTCCCGAAATATGGAAAGCCGGAGAACAAGTCTCCGGCTTCACCTCGTCCGATGTGCAGCGCCTCCAGCCTGCGGCTGAGGCTTCATATCGCCGGTGGGCGCGTCTCCACGACGGCCGGAGCCGGCGGAGGGGACGGCGGATTTCGGAGGCAAGGGATCCTCCTTGATGGTGGTGTCTCTTACCGGCGGCCTGCCATTGAGCAGATTTTTGATCTCATCTCCGGACAAGGTCTCGTATTCGAGCAAGCCATTCGCCACGATATGCAGCTGATCGATGTTCTTTTCGAGAATGTCCTTCGCCAGCTTGTGGCCTTCATCCACCAGCTTGAAGATCTCCGCATCGACGATCCGCTGGGTCTCCTCAGACAGGTTCTGCGTGCGGGCAACGGAATGGCCGAGGAACACCTCTTCCTCGTTGTCGCCATAGGCCAAAGGTCCGAGCTTCTCGCTCATTCCATACTGAGTGACCATGGCACGGGCCATCTGGGTTGCCATCTTGATGTCGGAGGATGCGCCGGACGTGACCTTCTCGTGGCCGAAGATCAGCTCCTCCGCCGCGCGACCGCCCATGGCGACGCCCAGATCGGCCTTGAACTTCGCACGCGTCACCGACAGGTGATCCCGCTCGGGAAGACGCATGACCATGCCCAAGGCGCGGCCACGGGGAATGATGGTCGCCTTGTGGACGGGGTCGGAGGCCGGCAGGTTCATGGCCACGAGCGCGTGACCGCCCTCGTGATAAGCCGTCAGCTTCTTCTCCTCGTCGCTCATCATCATCGAGCGGCGCTCGGCACCCATGAGCACCTTGTCCTTGGCGTCCTCGAATTCGAGCTGAGTGACCAGCCGCTTGCCGCGACGCGCGGCCATGAGGGCTGCCTCATTCACCAGATTGGCAAGATCGGCTCCCGAGAAGCCGGGGGTTCCGCGGGCCAGCGTCTTGGCATCCACGTCGGGAGCCAAAGGCACGTTGCGCATATGAACCTTGATGATCTTCTCACGGCCGACAATGTCAGGACGCGGCACAACGATCTGGCGGTCGAAGCGACCGGGACGCAGCAAAGCGGGATCCAGCACGTCAGGCCGGTTGGTGGCGGCGACCAGGATCACGCCCTCATTGGCCTCGAAACCATCCATCTCGACCAGGAGCTGGTTCAGGGTCTGCTCGCGCTCATCATTGCCACCGCCGAGGCCTGCACCACGATGCCGGCCGACGGCATCGATTTCGTCGATGAAGATGATGCAGGGGGCATTCTTCTTCGCCTGCTCGAACATGTCCCGCACGCGGCTCGCGCCAACGCCCACGAACATTTCGACGAAGTCGGAGCCGGAGATGGTGAAGAAGGGAACATTCGCTTCGCCTGCAATCGCGCGGGCCAGCAACGTCTTACCCGTCCCCGGAGGGCCCACCAGCAGCGCACCCTTGGGGATCCGGCCCCCGAGCCGCTGGAACTTGTGCGGGTCCTTCAGGAACTCGACGATCTCCTCGAGATCCTCCTTCGCCTCGTCAACGCCCGCGACATCGTCAAAGGTGATGCGGCCATGGCGTTCGGTCAGCAGCTTCGCCTTGGATTTCCCGAAACCCATGGCCTTGCCGCCGCCAGACTGCATCTGGCGCATGAAGAACACCCAGACCGCGATCATCAGCAGGATCGGGAACCAGGAAATGAACACGTTCAAAAGGAAACTGTCGTCCGCAGGGGCTTTGACGCTGATGCCGACATTGCGCTCGCGCAATTCCTTGATCAGGTTCGGATCATTGGGAGCCTGAGTGGAAAAACTGCGACCGTCCGTATAGGTCCCGGTGAGCGTTTCGCCAGCGATCTGGACGTCGCGAACCTTGCCCGCTTCCACGTCGTTGAGCAGCTGCGAATAGGTGACATCGTTGCTGGAAGCCCGCTGGCCAGGGCTCTGGAAGAGCTGGAACAGAGCGAACAGCAGGAGGGCAATGATGACCCAAACAGCAAAGTTTCGAAAATTGTTCACGGATACCCTCGTAAGGTCGGTCCGACTCCACAGGCATGCGCGCTCGCGCGCCTATCGGCCCGGCTCGTCATAACATAGGAACAGGGGCTGACTTTGCCAAGCGCAACAATTCTGGCCCGTCACGACTTCGTCCAAGCCTTTTACAAAACCTCACCGGTGAGCCGGCTCACGCACCGGGCGGTTTGTAAAAGTTCAGTTCTGAGAAGGGTCAGGGTAAGTGAAAAATCCGTGCTTTCCCAGGACAAATAGGGGACCGCGGCGATTTTGCCCCGACACCAGACCGCCGGCAGGGTGCGCGCGATTTCGGCCGGGAAAGGGATTGTTCGTCCCAATGCGCGACGAAGATCCACCCAGCCTGCCGGTCCCACAGGACCAATCATAGCCTCCGGGACATGTTGCCCTTCCACCCGGAAGCGCCCGTCCCAGACGCGGTCATGGACGATGGGCACCAAGGCTTGATCCATGCGCGCCCATTCGCGCGCCACGAAAAGATGCCCGCGCCGGGTCATGAGGCGGCAGCCGGCAAGGGTGGTTGCGATCTCCACGCCGCCACGGAGCTGATCCGCCACCGCCATCACCGCATCATGGCGCGGCGGATGATCCAGCCCTCCCACGACACGGAGGGCCTTTTCGAGGACTCTCCGGATGATTTCGCGTGGCGCAACGGCCAGTTTTTCGGGCTCGATCACGACAAAGCCACCGGCGTGCAGACTACAGGAGGCCGCGATGATGCCGGCAGCCACTTCCTCCAAAGCGGCGGACGCCTCGGCCATGCGTCGCGCGGTTCTGGCAATCGCCGCCGTCGTCACTCCGGCGGACTCGATACAAGGCAAAAGCCGGCGCATGCGCACGCGCTCATATTTCGGGTCATCATTGCTGGGATCCAAAGCTGCCACCAGCTTGGTTCCTTGCAGGACTCGGCCGAGCCCCGCCCGGGAGACATCAAGAAGGGGGCGCAAGATGACGACGGCGCCGCGGTTCGTGGATGCTGCCATGCCGGCAAGACCATCGACGCCGCTGCCATGGGCGAGGCGCATGAGGATCGTTTCGGCCTGATCGTCGCGGGTGTGCGCCACCAGCAGATGGCTGGCGCCGTTTTGCCCACACCAGTCCAGCATCAGCTGATAGCGCGCCGCTCTGGCGGCCTCCTGCACTCCGCCCCCAGCCCGGCGTCCTTCCCATCGTAGAGTGACATGCGCAAGCCCCCGCCCCTCCACTTGCCTCTTGACGGACGAGGCTTCGGCAGCCGATTCGGGCCTCAGCCCGTGGTCCACGGTCAGGACCGTCAGCCGGGGTGCTGTGTCATCCCTGTGAGAACGCCAGGCATCGACCAGCGCCAGCATGGCGAGGCTGTCGGGACCTCCGGACACTGCGAGGGCAATATGCGATGTGCCCGCCAGCTCAGCGAAGCGACGCTCCACCCCTCCAAGGAGGTCGGCCGCCTCAGGCGCAGCCAGCCTTCTTGCTTTCTTGAGTGGCGCGGCGGATCGCATCCTTGGAGCTCGGGAAGGCGCGGCTGACTTGATCGAAGGCCGCACAGGCCTGCTCCTTCTGGCCAAGCTTGTTCAAGGTCATGGCGAGCTTGAGCAGGCTATCCGGGGCCTTGCGGCCCTTCTTGTAGCTTTGATACCCCTTCAGAAACTCACCCGCAGCCTGCTTAAAATCACCCTGCGCATAATACGTCTCGCCCAACCAATACTGAGCATTCCCCGCCAGGGGATTCTTACCATACTGGGTCAGGAACGTCCTGAAGCCCTGCTCGGCCGCAGCATAATCCTTGCCTGCATAGCTGGCATAGGCGGTTTCATAGAGCTGGTCCGGTCCCCCACCGGACGTCGTGAGCGCGGCAACCGCCGTGCCTCCAGCCGATCCGCCCGTTCCCTGCTGCGCCGGTGCGGCGGCAATCGGCGGGGCCAGACCGTTGTCGTTGAGTTCCGAACTTTCCACCGTTTCAGGCACGAGGCTAGCCGACGCGCCGTCCTGACCATTATAGGCCGGTGCCGCCGACCCGTAATTCCCCTGAACCGTGCCGTAGCTCTTCTGCAGGCCAGTGGTCAGCGAAACGGGCCCACCGCCAGCGGTTCCCGATGCTCCCGCCTCAGTGGCGTCGGCCGGTATCGTGCCCAGCACCTGGGGTCCCGATGCGCCTCTCGCGGCACCATTCGACCCGGGTGCAGCGTAAGCGCGGCTAGGATCGAGGCTGGGGTCCTGAACCACCGAGGATGCAAGCTGCTCGAGGCCTCCCTCGGCGCCATAGGACGGGACCGCCTGGGACAATGACTGCCCGGCGGCACCGCCGCCCTGAATCGAGGCCACACGAGAATTGCCCGTTTCACTGCGACTGCCGGAGCGACCCTTGCCCTGCTCCAGTTGCTGGAGCCGGTAGTTGGAGTCGTCCTGGAGACGACGCATCTGCTCTTCCAATGTCTGAAGACGGTAGCCGGTCTCCTGCATCTGGCCGACAAGCTGACGCATCTGCTCCTGCAGCTGGTTCATCTGCATGCCAAGCTGAGCAGCCGTGCTGGGATCGTAGGATTGAGCCTGGGCCGCAGCGCCCGGCAGCAGCCACGCCGCTGCGATCACCGCCGCGAAAATTGGCCCGCGGACGCCTAGATGCCGAGCTGTCACACTGTTCTCCTGACGATGTCCGTATCGCCGCAGACTACCCTGCGGCGCGTGGATCCACAACCATCGGAGCCTTAGTGTCTTTCAAGGACAAAATAAGGCAGGCGGACAAGAACCTGTCCGCCTGCCTAAACTTCACTCAGACTTGAAGATCGTCTGCGCCCGTGGGACCGCCTCAGCCGGAGACGGCCCCCGACATTATGACGGTCACAGCACGACGATTCTGTGCCCAGCAGGATTCGGCATCGCAGAGGGCGACCGGCCGTTCCTTGCCGTATGAGATGGTCGAGACCCGGTTAGGAGCTATGCCCTGGGCGAGCAGGAACTGCTTCGCATTGGCCGCACGGCGGGCAGAGAGGGCAAGATTGTACTCGCGCGTGCCGCGTTCGTCGGCATGGCCCTCAACCTGGACCGTCACGCCTGGATATTGCTTGAGCCATTGGGCCTGGCGGCGGAGCGTGTCCATATTCTCCGCGCTCAGCTGGGTCACGTCGTTGGGGAAGAAGATGCGATCGCCCACGTTCAGGGTGAAATCCCGCTCGGATCCTGGAACCGCCTGCTCCATGCCACCGGCAGAAGGGTTCGCCGGATTGTTCTTGTTAGAACACGCCGCTACGGCCAGCAATCCAAGGCACACAACTGCAGCTTTTGAGGCTGCGATCCAACGCATCATATCTCAATTCCCACCTGTATAAGCACACACACCCGTGGCGAGCACCCGCCCATCCCGCTTCGTCCAGCGGACAGCATGTCCGCTCTCAAGATCCGCAGCGGCCATTCACTGCGGTCGCCTGCGTCAGCCTCGGGGAATATGGTTAATACTTCCCCGCGCCTACTTCAGCAAGGGCGACCAGGCAGGATCGGACGCAAAATTCGGCGTCTGCAACTGCAGCTCGTTGTAGCCGGTCAGATCGACGGTCCAGATCTTTGGTCCACCACCCTCGCCCTGGCTCTCCCGAAAAAACATTAATACTCTGCCGTTAGGCGCCCATGTTGGACCTTCATTATGAAAGCCTTCGGTTAATATTCTCTCACCAGAGCCATCCGGCTTCATCACACCGATGAGAAATTTGCCGTTCATCTGCTTTGTGAAGGCGATCAAGTCGCCGCGCGGCGACCAGACGGGTGTGGAATAGCGCCCCTGGCCAAAACTTATCCGCTGCTGATTCGAGCCGTCGGCGTTCATTGTGTAGATCTGCTGCGTTCCGCCGCGATCAGACTCGAAGGTGATCTGCTGCCCGTCGGGCGAGTAGCAAGGTCCCGTGTCGATAGCACCGCTGTTGGTGATCTGCCGAACCTGGCGCGAGCGCAGGTCCAAAGCGAAGATGTTGGAGTTGCCCTCGTTCTGGAGACTGAGAATCACCTGCTGGCCGTCCGGCGAGAAACGGGGTGCGAAGGCCATGTTCGGGAAAACGCCGACGATCTCGCGCTGCCCGGTCTCGATGTTGAAGAGGTAGACGCGCGGCTGGCCGCCTGCATAGGAGACGTAGGTGATTTCCTGCGCGTTGGGACTGAAGCGCGGGGTCAGCACAAGATCACTGCCATCCGTGAGGTGGCGCAAATTGGCCCCATCCTGGTCCATGATCGCCAGGCGCTTGACGCGCTTGTCTTTGCGGCCACTCTCATCGACGAAGACCACGCGACTGTCGAAATAGCCCTTTTCGCCCGTGAGCCGCTCATAGATCGCATCAGCGATCATGTGGCCGATCCGGCGCCAGTTGCGAGGGGTGGTCACGAATTGCAGCCCCAGCATCTGCTGCTGGGCAAAGATGTCCCAGAGTCTGAATTCCGCCCGCAACCGTCCATCGGGCAGCACCGTGGCACGCCCGGTCACGAGAGCCTGGGCCTGGATGATGCGCCAATCGCCAAAGCGCGGCGGCTGATCGAAATTCGAGATCTGCTCAATGAAGGCCGATTGCGGTATCGCCTTGAACAGGGCGGAGCGCTCGAGGTCGCCGGTGATCACCTGGACGATATCGACGCCATATTTCTGCGCCTCGGGCGTGTCGCCGGTGAAGTTCGGCAGGGCGATGGGCAAGGGCTGCGGCTGCCCGCTGGTGATGTCGAGCTCGAGGACGGCATGGGCGGGGGTGACAAAGGCCGCGACCGTCAGCACGGGGGCCACGATCAGGGTCAGTACCAGGGCAACGACTTTCCGGAGCATTTCGCTCTTGTGTGGGGGCATAGGTTCGCTCTTCTCGGGATCAGCTCGGGAACATGTGGCTCGGGTCGAAATTCAGAATGACGTCGCGCCAGCTCTCATATTTCTCTTGCGGCATCTGGTAGGGCGCACAGCGCATCACCGCGCGCACGGCGGAATCGGCGGCAACCTGGAAAAGGGGTGAGCCGCCGCTGTTCATGATCTCGGGATAGCCCACGACCGACCCATCCATATTGAAGGCGATCCGCAGCTTCACGATAAGGTTCTGGGCGTCGGACACACCTACCGGAGGGTTCCAGCACTTCTCGATCTGGCTGCGCAACCAGTCGCGCTCGTCGGCGGTGATGGCGCTGTCGCTGCCGATCATGGCAGTCCGCTCAGCCCGCTTGGGGGCGCCGGTCTCAACGGGCGTATCGGCCGCGGCACTCTGGGCATCCGGGATCTTGTTCAGAAGCGCTGCGATATCGTCGGGGTTGAAGTCGCGCTGCGGCTTCTTCTCCGCCACTTTCGGGGCCGGCGGTTTGGGCTTGGCCTTCGGCTTGGGCGGCGGGGGGGTCTCGGCCTTCTTCTCCGGCACCTTGTCGGGCTCGGGCTTGGCGTCGGGCACCGCCTGTTCAGGCGCAGGCGTCGGCTCGCTGGGCTGCGGCATCGGCTCAGCGGTCGCCTGCTCGACGGGCTTGGGCTCGGGTTCCGGTTCCGGCGCGGGAGCCTTGGCGGCCTCGGTCGGCTCAGGGGCGGGCTCAGGCTTGGGCTTGGCCTTCTTCACTTCCTCAGGCGGCTTCGGTGGCGCGGCTTTCTCCTCTGGCTTCTCTTCGGCATCCTTCTGGACAGCCATGCGCTTCGACAGGTCACTCAAGGTCAGCAGTTCCACCGGGACAGCCGGAGGCGTCTCGGGGTGAAACTCCTCAGCCGACGGCAAGGCAATCACGCACGCCATCAGCAGCGCGACATGCAGCAGGAAGGATGTGGTGATGCTCCAGCGCATCCCCTGGTCAGCTCCCATCCTCTGCGGGTTCCAGGACGAGGCCGATGCGCTTGAAACCGGCAGCGCTCAGTGAACCCATGACTTGAGCAACAGTGCCATAATCGACCGCTTTGTCACCCCGAACATAGATGCGCTCGTCGTAACCCTGCTTGGTTATCGCCTCCAATTTCGGCACCAGTGTGTCGAGGGTGATCTCCGTGTCCTGCAAAAAGATCTTGCCGGCGCCGTCGACGGAGACCGTCAACGGCTCCTTATCACCTTCCATGGGGTTGCCCTTGCTTTCCGGCAATTCTACCGGCACGCCGACCGTCAGCAGGGGGGCTGCGACCATGAAGATGATGAGAAGCACGAGCATGACGTCGACCATGGGGGTGACGTTGATCTCGCTCATAGGCGCGTGGGAAGACCGTCTGCGGCGTCCGCCGCGGCGACCTCCGCTGTTGTTGGTCTGAAGGCTCGCGCCCATCCCCTGCCTCTTTCCCTTATTGCGCTAGCTGCGCTCGTCCAATTGCCGCGAGATGATCGCCGAGAACTCATCGGCAAAGTTTTCCAGACGCGCACCGATCTTGCCCAGATCGCTGTTGATCTTATTGTAGAAAATGACGGCGGGAATCGCCGCGATCAGGCCGATCGCCGTGGCGAAGAGCGCCTCGGCAATGCCGGGGGCCACCACGGCCAGATTGGTGTTCTTACTCGCGGCGATCGCCTGGAAGCTGCTCATGATGCCCCAGACCGTGCCGAACAAGCCGATGAAGGGCGCGGTGGACCCGACGGTCGCCAGGAAGAGCAATCGGCTTTCCAGGCGCGACATCTCCTTCTGGAGCTGTACGTCCATCACCTTCTCGATCCGCTTCTGCACGCCGTGAAAACCGGCGCGAATGGCACTGTCCTGGCTGCGCTTCCATTCGCGCATGGCAGCCATGAACAAGGACGCCATGCCCGTGTTGGTGCGCGGGCCCAAGCTCAGATAAAGCTCCTCCAGCGACTGGCCGGACCAAAACATCTGCTCGAAGCGATCCGTCGCACGCTTCATGCGCTGGACCAGGACGTATTTCTCAAACACGATGGCCCAGGTCCAGATCGATGCAGCAAGGAGGCCGATCATTACGATCTTGACCACAATGTGCGCCTGCCAGAACAGCGCCATCAGCGAATAGTCAACGGGCGCGGCGGCAGCGCCCTGTGCAATCTCTACTGGCATTCACGTCCCCGGAAATTCGCTGAACAGCATGCCGGGAGCTTGGAGTTCAAGCTCGATCCAGGCGTGGTTAACCCACCAAGCCCGTCAAGTTTGTTCAAACTGCGGCGCACTCTCACCTCGCGCTGGTCCCTCGCGCCGGTCACTCACCGTGTCGCCGTTGGCACCCGTCACCGATACAATACAGGACATGGTTAATAGACGATTTACCGCGCTGCGGAAATGCGGCGGGATGGCTGACTTTTTTGCCGCTCCCCGCGCGGGCTAGCCGGAATTCACGGCCTTCGGGGCGATGACCGCCATCAATTCAGCCGGAACGCGCCGAGGCCGTCCGCTGCGATCAACGAGGGCCACCGTCACCGCCATCTCGAACAGGCGCTCCAGACCTCGATACACCGTCTGCTCGAGTGTCAGGCGAGCCCCCGTCAGGCTGGCGATCTTTGTTGCCACCTCAAGCACATCGTCAATCACCGCCGGCTTGCGAAACTCGGCCTGCAGCTTGCGGACGACAAAACCCAAACCGCCGCCCTCCTCCGTGATCAAATCCCGGTGATGCCAGCCCAGGAGCCGTAACCAGTCGGAGCGGGCGCGTTCGCAGAACTTCAGGTAATTGGCATGATAGACGAAGCCTGAGAAGTCGGTGTCCTCATAATAGACCCGAACCGGCAGCCGGTGCTCCGGCCCGGCCATGCGGCCAGCGAGGTCGGGCCAGGTATCGCGATCACGGGGCATCATCCTCTCCGAAGAGCTCGACTTGCAGCGTCTGCAACCTGCCTGGTGTGGCGAGGCCGAGATGAGCAAAGGCATGCGGTGTCAATATTCGACCACGGGGCGTTCGATTCACGAAACCCTGCTGGATCAGAAAGGGTTCGATAATTTCTTCGAGAGCGTCGCGCGCCTCGCTCAGAGACGCTGCCACCGTCTCGATACCCACCGGTCCGCCGCCGAAATTGAGCGCAATGCATTGAAGATAACGACGGTCCAACATGTCAAGACCACGATTATCCACTTCGAGCATACGGAGCGCTCCGTCGGCTGCCTTCTCGTCGATCCGCTCGACGCCGCCGACGGAGGCGAAGTCCCGGACACGGCGCAGGAGCCTGCCGGCGATCCGCGGCGTTCCGCGAGAGCGCTTGGCGATTTCCCTGGCGCCGCTCTCGGTCATGGAGATCCCCAGAACACGGGCGCCGCGCGAGACGATCTGCAGCAGCTCTTCATCGGTGTAGAAATCGAGCCTGATGGGAATTCCGAAGCGATCCCGCAGGGGCGTGGTCAGCAAGCCCGAACGGGTCGTCGCGCCCACCAAGGTGAAACGCGCCAAGTCGATTCGCACCGAGCGGGCCGCGGGACCCTCGCCGATGATCAAATCGAGCTGAAAATCCTCCATCGCCGGATAGAGGATCTCTTCGACCGCGGGGTTCAGGCGATGGATCTCATCGATGAACAGGACATCGCGGTCCTCAAGATTGGTGAGGAGTGCAGCAAGATCACCGGCTTTGGCAATCACCGGACCGGAGGTCGACCGGAAATTCGATCCCAGCTCGCGGGCGACGATCTGGGCGAGAGTGGTCTTTCCAAGCCCTGGAGGCCCGGCGAAGAGAACGTGATCCAGGGCCTCGCCCCGGGACTTGGCTGCCTCGATAAAGACGCGCAGATTGGCCTTGGCCTTGCCCTGCCCGACGAACTCCTCGAGGCGCAAGGGACGCAGCGTCGTGTCGACGGCATCCTCCTCGCGGGCATCGCGGTCGATCAGACGCGCATTCATGTGGACAGCTCCCGCAGAGCGCCTCGTATCAGCTGCTCGGTGCGGGCGTCGTCACCGGCCTTGGCCAGCGCCGTCGCCACTGCAGCGCCGGCCTGGACCTGCGCATAGCCGAGATTGACGAGGGCGGATACCGCCTCGGCGGAGGCCGTGCCGGTCTTCCCGCCGGCGTCGGTAAGGGCTTGCAGCCGCACCAGGCCGGTATCGGCGTAAGTGAGCGCAGGCGCCTTGTCCTTCAGCTCCGTTACGATCCGTTGGGCAACCTTGGGTCCGATGCCTGGGGCTCTTGCGATGGTCGCCCGGTCCTGCATGGCGATGGCGTTGGCAAGGTCCGATGCGGTCAGGGTCGAGAGCAGCGCGAGGGCCACCCGCGTCCCGACCCCCTGCACCGTCTGCAGCAACAGGAACCATTCCCGTTCCACGGGGCTCAGAAAACCGAAGAGGCGGATCTGGTCCTCGCGCACATAGGTCTCGATCGCCAGCGATACGCTCTCGCCTGGCGCCGGCAGCGACTGAAGGGTCTTACTGGAGCAGGTGACCTGATAGCCGACACCGCCGACATCGATGATCACCCAGTCCTCGCCGAAGCTGTCGACGAACCCCTTGAGCTTCCCGATCATGCGGTCACCTTCATGCGCAGGGCGATGCTCGTGCGATGATGGGCATGCGTGATGGCCACCGCGAGCGCATCGGCGGCGTCGGCACCGGTCACCTTGCAGCGGGCGAGGAGGATCTGCACCATCTCGTGCACCTGCGTCTTGTCTGCGTGGCCGGCCCCCACCACGGCCTTCTTGACCGCGTTTGGCGCATATTCGGCCACGGACAGACCTGCGGCGGCCGGGACCAGGAGAGCGATGGCGCGGGCGTGGCCAAGTTTCAGCGTGGATCGCGGATCCTTGTTGACGAAGGTTTCCTCGACGGCTGCCTCGTGGGGCTGCCATTCCTCCATCACTGCAACGAGCTGGCCATGGAGCTCCAGCAGACGACCCGCCAGAGACTGGGCGTCGTTCACCTTGAGTGTGCCGTGTGCGACATGAATCAGCCGGCTGCCGGCGACATCGATCACGCCCCATCCGGTCTTCCTCAGACCGGGATCAATACCGATAATGCGAATCGCCATGGCCACCATCGGCCATCAATAGCGTAAAGGAAGCAGCGTTCCCAGCGGTCAGGCCGCGGTGAGCTTGGCCATCACGTCGTCCTCCACCTCGAAATTCGAATAGACGTTCTGGACGTCGTCATCGTCTTCCAGGGAGGAGACCAGCTTCAGCATGCTCTGCGCACGCTCCTCATCCACAGGCGTGCCGTTCTGGGGACGCCAAAAGGGGCGAACGGATTCGGCTTCGCCCAAAGTGTCCTGCAGGGCGGCTGCGACTTCACTCAACTCTGCAAAGGCGCAGGTGATGACGTGGCCATCCGCATCGGACTGGACATCCTCCGCACCTGCATCAATGGCAGCCTCCAAAACCGCATCGGCATCACCGATTTCGGGCTTGTAGACGATCTGCCCGACACGGTCGAACATGAAGGACACGGAGCCCGTTTCCCCCAGATTGCCGCCAAACTTCGAAAATGTGGCGCGGACATTGCTGGCCGTTCTGTTGCGATTGTCCGTCAATGTCTCGACGATCACCGCCACGCCGCCGGGGCCATAGCCCTCGTAGCGGATCTCCTCATAGGTGTCGGCATCACCCCCGGCCGCCTTCTTGATGGCGCGCTCGATATTGTCCTTGGGCATGTTCTCGGCGCGGGCATTCTGGATCGCCAGCCGGAGCCGTGCATTGCTGGCGGGGTCGGGTCCGCCGGCCTTGGCGGCAACCGTGATCTCGCGAGAGTGCTTCGAGAACACCTTGGCGCGCTTGGCGTCCTGCGCTCCCTTGCGGTGCATGATGTTCTTAAATTGGGAATGGCCGGCCATGATCGATCTCTTAAGGGAATTGCTTGGGCGCCGTTATAAGCGGCGCGTGCCGCGAAATCCAGTTCAAGCGTTCCAGAAGCCGGGAAGCACGGGTTCAAGCCGGCCACCGCAGCGAATGGGGCCGACGGCGTTGGCCAAGCCGGTCGCATCGTCGATTTCCACCCCGATGCCGCAAAGGGTGGCCTCGCCGCCCGCCGGCTCGAAGCGTCCGCTGGCCAGCTTGCGGGTGAATCGGATCAGCGGCTCCTCGATCTCCATGCCGATGATCGAGTTGTAGTCGCCCGTCATTCCGGCATCCGTCATATAGGCGGTGCCATTGGGAAGGATCTGGTGATCGGCGGTCGGGACATGGGTGTGGGTCCCGACGACGAGACTCGCCCGACCGTCGGCGAAATGACCGACGCCCATTTTCTCCGAGGTCGCCTCAGCATGGATATCGATCACGCAGGCATCGCAGCCCTCGGTCAGTGGGCAGGCGTCCAGCTCCCGGTCAATGGCCACAAAGGGATCGTCCAGGGGATCCATGAACAGCCTGCCCATGACGTTCATCACAAGGACGTGGCGGCCGTCGGCGGTATCGAAGAGGCCGGAGCCCCTGCCCGGCGTCCCCTTGGGATAGTTCACCGGCCGGAGGAGTGTCGGCTCCCGCTCGATGAAGACCAAAGCCTCGCGCTGATCGAAGGCGTGATTGCCCAGGGTCACCACATCCGCCCCGGCATCACGCATGTCGCGGAAGATGTCGTAGTTGATCCCAAAGCCGCCGGCCGCATTCTCGCCGTTGACGACAACGAAATCCGCCTGCAGCTGCTCGCGCAGCCGCGGCAGTTCGCGATAGAGAGCCGTGCGTCCCGAACGGCCAACGACGTCGCCCACAAAGATCAGTCGCATTCCGCCTCTCGGCCGGGTCGATTGCGGGGGTAAACGGGCCCCTGTTCCGTGAGGATCCAGTCGAGGTGCTGGTCTTCGGAATCATGCGGCACGCTGTCGAGCTCCTGGCCCGAAAAGGCGATGCCGATGGCGGTGATCGGCTTCAGAGCGCGCAATTTGTGCAGGGTGCGATCGTAGAAGCCGCCTCCGTAGCCCAGTCGGTAGCCATCCCGGTCGAATGCCAGCATCGGAACGAGCAGCAGGTCGGGATCGACCATGGCCGCATGGTCGCGCGGCGCCAGGATGCCGTAATGGCCTTCGGCGGTATCCTCACCTACGGACCAACTGCGGAAGGCCAAGGGTTGATGGGGCTCGACGATGACCGGCAACGCCGTCTTCCATCCTGCTTCGCCCAGAGCTTCCAACAGCGGCATCACATCGACTTCACTGCGATAGGGATGAAAGCCCGCAACGACCCTTCCCTGGGGAGACCCAAGAAGTTCCAGCCCGAGCTTGCGAATCCGTCCGCCCGCATCGGCTCCCAGCTCCGCCTGGAGCCTCGCCCGCGTCGCACCGGCTTGCCGGCGCAACATCTTCTTCTCTTCCACGGTGTCGGCCCGGTCGCCTGGCAGCATTAGATCCGTCCGATGGCTGAGCCGGGAAACGTTTCAGATAAAGCCACCCGGCCGTTGGAGGTTACGATCCCGGGTCCCTACTAGCGTAGGTGGGCGCCGTGTGAAAGAGGCCACGGCCTCAACCAGGGACAGCTCCCATAGAGATCGGTTATAGGCCCCAGGGAAATTGTTCTCCTGACGCACCGGGCAGCCATCCCTACTTAAGCACAGGCGGCGGCGAAATCCACTGCCAAAGCGGTCAATCTTCGCTGACGGAATGCTCGCGCGACAAGGTCTCGAGCTTTGCGGCTGCATTGCTCAACTGCTCAGCCATACGATCCTCCTGCGCCCGGCTGCGCTCGATCGCCGCCATCCGGGCATCCTTCAGACCGGCCACTTCGTCCTGCAGCGCCTCGATGTGGCGCAGCGCCTCGGACAGTTTGTCGGCGATCGTGATTCCCGCCATCAACAGAAGCCGGATATCGCCGACCTGGCCCACGCTTCGCTTCAGCTTCGAAACTTCACTGTCGAGAAGCTGCGCCAGCTCAAGCAGGTGCTCCTCCTCGCCATGGCCGCATTCCATCGTATAGGGGCGGTCATTCACGCGAACTACGACCTGCGCCATGTGCTTAGAAACTCCGTTCAACCGATAAAGAGTGCGCCGGTCTCATTCGCCCAGAGCCGACCGTATACGGTCCATGGCGGCGTCGATCTTGACCGAAGCCGCCGATTGCCGGTCAAGCAAGAGAGTGTTGTCGGCTCGGAGCTGCTCGATCTCCTCGGCCATGCGCCGACGCTCGTCATCGGCCCCATCGGCATCGCCAACGGCCGCACCGCGCATGCCTGCCACCGACAGCTCTCCGTCAAGCCGCCTCAGCGCCTCTTCAAAGCGCGCAAATGCTCTGTCCAGCTTAGTGGACTCCGCCATCATCCCAGCCGTTGTTCCTCGATTGCATTGCCCGCAGCGTCATTCCAGCGATTCGCTGAAGATTAGGCTTGTGCTCACAACAGCGTCAACAGGGCTCGCCGTTCAACCGCCCGTCACGCCTGTGGTTGCCACCTTCGGACCCTCGCGGGCCAGCTGCCTTGCCATGAAATTACGAACCCGCAAATCGGCCTCGGCGCGCTGTTCGTCGGTGAGCTTTGCGATCTCCGCGTCAAGGTCCGGGTCGGTGCGACCAGACTGGCTTGCCAGGATGTTCCACTTCGCGCCCTCGACCGGATCCGCCGTAAATCCCCGGCCGGTCAGGTAGAGCCGCGCCACCCGGTTCTGGGCCACGGCATTTCCTTGCCGGGCTGCGACGAGCAGCCATTGAGCGCCAATCTTTTCATCTTTCTGGACGCCCTCACCGCGAAAGACCATGACGCCGTAATCAAGGGCCGCGTCGGGGAGCCCCTGCGCTGCGGCCTTGGAAATCCAACTGCCGGCCTGGACCATGTCCTTGTTGACGCCTTTGCCCTCGGCATAGAGGACGCCCAAATTGTATTGGGCGTCTGCCAATCCCTGGTCGCCCGCCTTCCGAAACCATTCCGCGGATTTCGCCCAATCCTGATCGAAGCCGGCGGCACCGGCATAGAGCAGTCCGAGATTGTGCTGAGCCGGCGGATATCCAGCCTGAGCGGCCTGGAGGAGCAGTTGCTCAGCCTTTTTCGGATCCGTAGCCCCGGTGCGACCGTCCAACAACATCAGGGCGATCGCCACCATTGCGCCGGTGTGGCCACGCTCGGCTGCCTGCTCGTACCAGCGTGTAGCCAAGTCGAGGTCGCGGGTAATGCCCCAGCCGTTTTCATACATGGTGCCCATCAAGGCCTGGGCCTGAGGATCGCCGGCCTCGCCCAAGGGGGAGGCTTCCTTGAAGGCGGTCGCAAAATCGCCTGCCTCGGCCGCCCGGATCGCGGCTGCATAGTCTGCCCACAGAGGAGAGGTCGCCGTCGTCGACCCGAGAGCGGCCACTGCCATGCCGAGCGCGGTGATCCTAAGGGGCTTCATCGGACGCGACTTCATCCATGAGGGCATTGAGATCGGACACCATCGTCCGTGCTGCTTCGGGCGAGAGCCACATCGTATCTGATGGACGGACGAACTCCACGCTCCCCGCCGCGAGGGCGCGGACGCCCTCCGGCTCCGATGGCATCAAGGCGACGCAGGGCACCTCGAAAACAGAAGACCACCACACCGGTAGCGAGAAGTCCTCATCTTCGGGAAGATCGCCGGCAATGTCGTCGAAGGCCACAAAATCGGCACCGGCTTCGCCGAGCTCCATCGCGGCGTGACGGGAGCCTGCACAAAAAGCGCCGATGATCATGTCGGTTCCGAGCATTCGCCGAACATCCTGGTATCGCGAAAGATCAGCGCCAATCTGCACGCCATCCACCCCTATTCTGCGCGCCAGGTCGGGACAATCGTCCAAAAGAACGGCGACATTGTGGGCGGCAGCCAAGGGCATGACGGCCGCAGCAAGGGCCTCCACACTGGATTCGGTCTCGCCCGCGATCAACAGGCACGCCACGTCGCCCCCCAGCAAGGCAGCATCGAAAAGCTCGGTGAGCCTTTCGGGTGCGAGGCCGACAGGTGCTACGAGAAAGAGGCGCGAGCGGATCCTCGACGCGGCAGCCTGTTTCCGGGCGATGAGCTCGTCTCCTTAATTGCTCTCAACGATGGCGAGAGAACTTATCTCCCTCAGGCCGCCTTCTCCAGATCCGCGCTATAACGGCCTTGGGCAGCAAGGCCGTTCATCTTCGCCCGGTGCGTAAAGGCTCGCTGGCCCGCTGCCACGTTTTCGGATTTGCCACCCCACGCCTTGATCGCGGCCGCTTGCAGGGCACGCCCATAGGAGAAGGTCAGCGGCCATGGCAGGTCGTGACCGGCATTCATGGCGGACAGATGGGCGGTCGCGATTTCGTCGGACTGGCCACCGGACAGGAACACGATGCCCGGTACTGCGGCGGGTACCGTGCGCTTCAGCACCTTCACCGTCTTTTCGGCGACTTCCTCGATCCCAGCCTGTTGCGGGCATTCCGTACCGGAGATCACCATGTTCGGCTTCAGGAGGGTCTGCTCGAGGACCACGTCCTGCATGTTCAGTTCCGCATAGAGGCTGTGCAGCACCCGCTCCGTCACCTCCAGGCAGCGATCAATGGTGTGATCGCCGTCCATCAGCAACTCGGGCTCGACGATCGGGACCAGACCGGCTTCCTGGGCGATGGCCGCATATCGCGCAAGGGCGTGGGTGTTGGTGAGGATGCACGCCCGACTCGGTATGTCCTTGCCGATCGTGATGACGGCCCGCCACTTCGTGAAGCGAGCCCCCAGCTTGTGATATTCCTGACAGCGTTCGCGCAGGCCATCCAGGCCTTCGGTAATCTGTTCGTCCGGATGATATGCGAGGGGCTTCGTTCCGGCATCGACCTTGATGCCGGGAATGCAGCCCGCCCTGGTCAGCAGTTCGACGAAGGGCGTCCCGTCTTTTGCGCTCTGGCGGATGGTCTCGTCAAAGAGGATCACGCCGGAGATGTGATCCGTCATGGCCTCCGTCGAGCGGAACAGCATCTCGCGATAGTCGCGACGCGCCTCCTCGGTGGAGGTCAGGGCGATCGCATCGAAACGCTTCTTGATCGTGCTGGTGCTCTCGTCGGCCGCGAGAATTCCCTTCCCGTCGGCCACCAAGGCTTTCGCCACCTGTTCAAGGGTCATGCTCATCGTTTCATTCCTCATGGATCGGTGGGTCAATAGACCGAATTATGCTTCAAGATGATGGCACAGCGAAAGAGGATCGCCTCACGCAGCCACCGCCTGTTCAAGGACCGCGACGCCCGGAAGCTCCTTGCCCTCAAGCCATTCGAGAAAGGCCCCGCCGGCGGTCGAGACATAGGTGAAATCGTCTGCCACGCCCGCATGATTGAGCGCGGATACGGTGTCGCCGCCGCCGGCGATGGAGCGCAGCTTGCCGGCGCGGCTCAACTCGGCCGCAAATTTCGCCACCGCCACCGTTCCCCGGTCGAAGGGCTCCAATTCGAAGACGCCGAACGGTCCATTCCAGACGAGGGTCTTGGCCTTCGCAAAGCGAGACTTCACAAGCTCAACGGTTTTCGGGCCAATATCGAGAATGCGCTCCTTCTCGCTGATGGCGCCGATGTCGACCGTTCGGTGATGGGCGTGAGGCTTGAAATCCTCCGCGACCACGGCATCGACGGGCAGCAGGATCTCGCAGCCCTGATGCCCGGCTTCCTTCAGGATACTGCGGGCCTCGTTGAACAGCTCGGGTTCGCAGAGCGAGCGACCGATCGGCTTGCCCTGAGCAGCCAGAAAAGTGTTCGCCATGCCGCCGCCGATGATCAACGTGTCCACCTTCGACGTCAGATGCCCGAGCACGTCGAACTTGGTGGAGATCTTGGCACCCCCGACCACCGCAACCAAAGGACGTTCGGGATGTTCGAGCGCCGAGGACAGCGCTTCGACCTCGGCTTCCATGGCACGACCCGCAACCGAGGGAAGAAAATGCGCAATGCCTTCAGTGGAGGCATGCGCCCGGTGAGCCGCAGAGAAGGCATCGTTCACATAGATGTCGCCCAGATCAAACAGCCGTCGAACGAAGGCGGGCTGATTTGCCTCTTCGCCTGGATGAAAGCGGGTGTTCTCCAGCAGCAGAACGTCGCCCGGCTTGGCGGCCTCGACGGCCTTGAGGGCCTCACCGTTTTCCCAGTTCGTCTCGACGAATTTCACCGGCTGACCCAGAACCTTGGCCAAAGGCTCAGCCACCACGCGCAACGTCATGTCGGGCACCACGGTGCCCTTTGGGCGCCCGAGATGCGAGAGGAGGATCACTTTCGCCCCCTTCGAGACCAGTTCCCGAATGGTCGGGACGACACGCTCGATGCGGGTCTGGTCCTGAACCTCCTCGCCTTTCAGAGGCACGTTCAGATCGACGCGCAGGAGGACCCGCTTGCCCCTGACATCCACATCATCCAACGTCCGAAAGCTCGCCATGACCCGCCCCCCGGATGCCGTTAAAGCGCGCTCCAATATGCCGCCGTGTCGTTCATGCGGTGGGAGAAACCCCATTCATTGTCATACCAAGCGGCCACGCGTACCAGACGCTTGTCGACGATCTGCGTCTGGGTGAGATCAAAGACGCAAGAGGCCGGATTATGGTTGAAATCGGTGGAGACGAGCGGCTCGTCACATGCTTCCACGACCCCGGCCAGATTCCCTGCGGCAGCCTTGCGCACCGCATCGTTGATCGCCTCGGCGCTCACTTCGCGGGCAGGCACGAACACAAGGTCGACCAAGGACACATTGGGTACAGGGACGCGGACCGACGTCCCGTCCAGCTTGCCCTTCAGCTTCGGGAGCACTTCGCCAACGGTCTTGGCGGCCCCTGTCGTGGTGGGGATCATGGACAGTCCGGCGGCGCGGGCGCGGCGGAGATCCTTATGGCTGTTGTCCAGAAGCCGCTGATCCGTCGTATAGGCATGAATCGTCGTCATGAAGCCGCGCTCCAGACCGCAGAACTCATCGAGCAGCATGGCCATGGGCGCGAGACAGTTGGTGGTACAGGAGGCGTTGGAGACGATGGTCTGGTCCGCCTTCATATCCTTGTGGTTGACGCCATAGACGACGGTCATGTCAGCGCCCTTCGCGGGGGCCGAGCAGAGGACCTTCTTGGCGCCGTTGGTCAGGTGGATCTGCGCCTTGTCGCGACTGTTGAACTTGCCGGTGCATTCAAGAACCACGTCAACCCCATGGTCGCCCCAGCGGATGTTCGCTGGATCCTCCTCGCTGATATAGGCGATGCGACCCTTGCCGATGTCGAGGAAGCCCTCTCCCGTCTCCACCGGTCCGGGAAACCGGCCATGCACGCTATCATATTTGAAGAGATGCGCTGCGCCTTCCAGCGCCGACCGGTTGTTGATGGCCACCACCTCCATGTCGCTGCGCCCGGATTCGGCATAGGCACGAAGGACGAGGCGGCCGATGCGGCCAAATCCATTGATGGCAACACGAACGGTCATGTCGAAGCGCTATCCCTGTTGAAGCTGTGGTCGAGGTGTCAGTTCTTGGTACCGGCGATCCGGCTGGTCACGGCAGACACCGCCGCCTCGGCGGTAATGCCGAAGTGGCGGTAAAGTTCCTGGTAGGGTCCACTGGCGCCGAAGCCGTGCATCCCGATAAAGATGCCGTCATGGCCGATGAACCGCTCCCAGCCCATAGAAACCGCTGCTTCGATGGCGACCCGATGTTTTTCCGGGCCGAGGACCGATGCGCGATATTCCGGAGATTGTGCGGCAAAAAGCTCGAAGCTCGGGACTGAGACCACCCGGGTGTGATGCCCCGCCTTGTCAAGTTGAGCCTTGGCCGCCAAAGCGATCTCGATTTCGGATCCCGAGGCGAAGATCACCACTTCGCTGTCGGCATTGGTGCCAGCGAGCTCATAGGCGCCGCGGGCGCACAGATTGTCGGCATCGGATTCGTGCCGTACCGCCGGCAGATTCTGGCGGGTGAGAGCCATGACGGAGGGGCCGTCCCGGTTCTCAAGAGCGATCTGCCAGCATTCGGCCGTCTCCATGGCGTCGGCGGGCCTCAGCACCTTCAAGTTGGGGATGGCCCGCAAGGCGGCAAGCTGCTCCACCGGCTGATGGGTCGGCCCGTCCTCGCCAAGCCCGATCGAATCATGGGTGAAAACGAAGATGACGCGCTGCTGCATCAGTGCCGCCAAGCGCACGGAGGGCCTGCAGTAATCGGAGAAGATCAGGAACGTGCCGCCATAAGGGATCACGCCCCGGTGCAGCGCCATGCCGTTCATCGCCGCGGCCATGCCATGCTCGCGGATGCCGTAATGGATGAAGCGGCCGGAGAAATCCTCCGGCGTAATCGCCTTCATGTCGGCCGATTTCGTGTTGTTCGACGGGGTCAGATCGGCAGACCCCCCGATCGTCTCGGTCACCACGGCGTTGATGACGTCGAGAACCATCTGTGAAGCCGACCGCGTCGCCGTCTTCGGCTTGTCCTTGGCCAGCTTGTCCTTGAAACTGCGGATGACCGAGCCAAACTTCGAGGGAAGGTCTCCACGCTGGCGGCGGTCGAATTCGGCACGGGTCTCGACGTCGAGTTCCGCGACATTCTGCTCCCAGGTGCGACGATGCTTGCAGGCGCGGATGCCGGCGATACGCCACAGATCGCGAATGTCGGTCGGGACGACGAAGGGCTCGTCGGTCCAGGCCAGCGACTTACGGGTGGCGGCAATCTCATCGGGCCCGAGCGGCGAGCCGTGGGCGCCCGAGGTGCCCTGCTTCTTCGGCGCCCCATAGCCAATGACGGTGCGGCACGCGATCAGCGAGGGGCGATCGTCGGACTGTGCCGCCGTTATCGCCGCCGCAATCGCCGAGGGATCATGGCCGTCGATGCCCATGGTGTGCCAGCCGGAGGCGTCAAAGCGCTTCAGCTGATCGGTCGAATCCGACAGCTTGATCGGCCCATCGATGGAAATGCCGTTGTCATCAAAGAGAACGATGAGCTTGCCGAGCTTCAAGTGACCGGCGAGCGCGATGGATTCCTGGCTGATGCCCTCCATGAGATCGCCGTCGCTGGCAAGCACATAGGTCCGGTGGTCGACCACGGAGGCTCCGAAGCGCGTCGACAGCAGGCGTTCGGCGATCGCCATGCCGACGGCATTGCCCAGGCCCTGCCCGAGCGGCCCGGTGGTCGTCTCGATTCCCGCGGCGTGGCCATATTCCGGATGTCCCGCCGTGCGGGAGCCAAGCTGGCGGAACCGCTTGATCTCGTCGATCGTGATGTCTTCGTATCCGAGAAGATGCAGCAGCCCGTATAGCAGCATGGAGCCATGGCCGGCGGAGAGCACGAAGCGATCGCGGTCCGGCCAATGGGGCTCGGTGGCGTCAAACTTCAGGAACTGCGTAAAGAGGACGGTGGCAATGTCCGCCGCCCCCATCGGAAGTCCCGGATGGCCTGAGTTTGCTGCTTGGACAGCGTCCATGGCGAGGGCGCGAAGCGCGTTGGCCATGCGTGTATGCTTGGTGGTATCGATGGTGGTGCTACCTTGGATGTGCGCTGTCATTGCGTCCGATGCCGCCGGGTCCGTCATTTCAGCCGGTCTGCCGAGCCGTGGAGAACAGGCGCCACACATAGCATTTGGCGCCCCCAAGTCAACGGCCGGGCCCGCCGACGCGGCACGTAGGTGCGCATCGCTGCGCGGTTTTTGATGCATCCCGCAGGCAGAGTTGATAGGTATCGCGCCCAAGTGCTGCATATGGCGCCGTCAAGCGCCGCCAGCGCAACCCTTTTCCTTCAGGTGAAAGATGAAGATCAACGGTAACGAAATCCGCCCGGGCAACGTCATCCAGCACCAGGGCGGCCTATGGGTCGCAGTAAAGACCCAGCACGTGAAACCCGGCAAGGGCGGCGCCTACGCCCAGGTCGAGCTCAAAAATCTGGTCGACAACCGCAAGCTCAACGAGCGCTTCCGGTCTTCGGAGACCGTGGAGCGCGTCCGCCTCGAGCAGAAAGACTATCAGTATCTCTATCCGTCCGGGGACATGCTGGTGTTCATGGATCAAGAAACCTACGAGCAGATCGAGCTGTCGACCGAATTCGTGGGTGATCGCGCCGCATTTCTCCAGGACGGCATGAAGGTCACCGTCGACAGCCACGAGGGTACGCCTCTCGGCATCACCCTGCCTGACTACGTAACGCTCGAGATCGTCGAAGCCGATGCGGTCGTCAAAGGGCAGACGGCATCGTCCTCCTATAAGCCGGCGGTCCTCGAGAATGGCCTGCGCGTCATGGTGCCCCCCTTCATCACCACGGGTGAGCGTATCATTGTTGACACCAACGAGGTCGCCTATGTGCGACGGGCCGACTAACCGCCGATAATGCGACTGGAACAAGGAAGAAGATGCGTTCAGCACTGATCAACGTGATGATCCAGGCTGCGCGAAAGGCCGCCCGCCGGCTTCAGCGCGACTTTGGAGAAGTAGAAAATCTGCAGGTGTCCATGAAGGGACCGGCGGATTTCGTCTCCAATGCCGATCGACAGGCAGAGGACACGCTCGTCGAGGAGTTGTCACGAGCGCGACCCGGTTATGGCTTCCTGCTCGAGGAGCGCGGCGGCATCAAGGGGACCGATCCCAATCATCGGTGGATCATCGATCCCCTCGACGGCACCACGAATTTCCTGCACGGGATCCCGCATTTCGCCATTTCGATCGGTCTGCAGCGCGATGACGACATGGTCGCCGCCCTGATCTACAATCCGATATCGGACGAGCTCTATACGGCCGAACGCGGCCGCGGCTCCTTTCTGAACGACAGGCGGTTGCGCGTGGCGGCGCGTCGGGATCTGTCGCAGGCCGTCATCGGCTGCGGCGTCCCGCACAATGCCCGCGGCGACCATGGGCTGTTCCGGCTGGAATTGGCGCGGATTCAAGCCAAGGCCGCAGGGATCCGTCGCCTTGGGGCGGCGGCGCTCGACCTCGCCTATGTGGCCGCAGGACGATATGACGGCTTCTGGGAGCGGGGCCTGAAGCCCTGGGACATCGCTGCCGGAGCCCTGCTCATCCGAGAAGCCGGCGGCACGATCGGCGACATCGAAGGGCGCAAAGACTTCATGGCCACAGGCGATGTCCTGGCCGCGAACGAGTCGATCTATGGCGAGATGGAGCGGGAGCTCAAGGCAGCGCGGAAATAAGCGGCTGCCCACTTAAAAATGAAGTGCGGCACCTTGGCCACAGGCGCTAATTTGCTCCCGAGCGCTAATGAAATTTTCCGACTTTCGCTTTATGTTGACATGAAGATGCAAGGGCAGAGCGACAAGGAATTCCCGCGCACTAACAGACAGAGCTCGAGGGGGAGGCCTTGAAGAAGAGCCTAGCCGAAGAATACGATCTGTTCGCGCTGACGCGGCCTCGGCTGTATCTCATCCGGATGACCGTCTTCACGATCCTGATGGCATTCGGGATTGCGATCCTGTTTCCCCAGATCAGGACCGCCTTCATGGTCAATCCGGGCCTGAACGGGGTCATTATCGGCACGCTGGTTCTCGGCATCGGATATGCCTTCCGCCTGGTGTGGCGTCTCTTTCCCGAAGTCGCCTGGGTCAACAGCTTCCGGATCTCGGATCCCGGCCTGGAAATCCCTCATACCCCGGTGCTCCTGGCGCCGATGTCGACTCTGCTTCGTCATCGGCAAACAGAGACCGTGCTGACCCCAGGGACCATGCGGTCGCTGCTCGACAGCCTCGCGTCGCGGCTGGATGAATCGCGGGACATCTCGCGCTATCTCATCGGACTGCTCGTCTTTCTCGGCCTGCTGGGCACGTTCTGGGGCCTGTCGCAAACCGTGAGCGCCGTGGGTCTGACCATTCGCGGGCTCGATGTCGGCGCCACGGAATCGGCCGCCATCTTCGAGCAGCTGAAGACCGGCCTCGAAGCGCCCCTGGCGGGCATGGGAACGGCGTTCGCCTCCTCGCTGTTCGGCCTCGCCGGATCGCTGATCCTGGGCTTCCTCGACCTGCAGGCGGGGCAGGCCCAGAACCGGTTCTACAATGATCTCGAAGAATGGCTGTCGACGCTGACCGACATTCATGCCGGAGACGGGCGGAGCGGCGGGCAATTGGCCGTTCCTCACTATGTCCAGCTCGATCTGCGGGAGATGCAGAACAGTCTGAACAGGATCAACACCACCTTGAGCGAAGCGCTCAGTGAACCCGATAGTGGGCCGGCCGCCAATGCCGGTCCGCAGGAGGATTCGCTGGCCATAACACGGCTGGCAAATGCGGTGCAGGGACTCGTCGCGCAGATGCGCGAAGAACAGCAGATCGTCCGAAAATGGGCCCAGGCGCAGGCGGATAATCAGGCCGAGATCAAAACGATGCTGTCGCGGATGAATCGCGAGCCCGATCGGCTGACGCGACGGCCTCGCGCCCCAGCAACGGAAGAGTAGGTATTCCATGGCCTTGTCGCGGCGAGGCGGTCGCGGATTTCGCGACAATTCTCATCTTCAATGGCCTGGGTTCGTGGATGCGACAGCCACCCTGCTCATGGTCTTCGTTTTCCTGGTGGCCGTCTTCACGGTCGCGCAATATCTCCTGGCCCGTGAAGTCAGCGGCCAGGACACTGCCCTGCAGCGGCTGCGCAACGAGATTGCCTCCCTGACGGAGATGCTCGCTCTGGAAAAGTCGGGCTCTGCGGAACTTGAGTCACGGCTCGCCACGCTTGTCGGTCAGCTTCAGGGTCTGTCCTCCGAACGCGACCGGCTGCAGGCCGATCTGCTCGAAGAGCGCCAGGAGGGAAGCGAGGCCGGATCGACGGTCAGTGGCCTGGAGAGTGATCTGGAGACCCAGAGGCAGGTGTCCTCGGAGGCCCTGGCTCGCGTCGAGTTGCTCAATCAGCAGATCGCAGCCCTGAGGCGCCAGATCGCCACCTTGAATGATGCCTTGGGCGCTTCCGAGAAACGGGATCAAGAATCGAAGTCGCAGATTGCCGATTTGGGCAAGCGCCTCAACATCGCGCTGGCTCAGAGGGTCCAGCAGCTTGCGCGCTATCGGTCGGAGTTTTTCGGCCGGCTGCGCGAAATCCTCAGTCAGCGGTCGGATGTGCAGGTGGTGGGAGACCGTTTCGTCTTCCAGGCTGAGGTGTTGTTCCCCAAAGGCGAGTCGGTGTTCCAGGCTGCGGGCCGCGCAGAGCTGCAAAAGTTGGCGAGCGCCATCAAGGAGCTCGAATCGGAAATTCCCGACGATCTCGCCTGGGTCTTGCGGGTCGATGGGCATACCGATGATGATCCCATCAACACGCCGCAATACCCGTCAAACTGGGAGCTGTCGGCGGCGCGAGCGATCGCCGTCGTCAAGTTCCTGGTGGCGCAAGGGGTCAATCCCCAGCACCTGGTGGCTGCGGGATTCGGCGAGTACCAGCCGATCGCTTCCGGGAGCACCGCTGAGGCCAAGACCCTCAATCGCCGGATCGAGCTGAAGCTGACCGAGCGATAGCCCGGTTCATGCCGGAGCGGCGCTCGGCGCTCACGGCCGCGGGTCCAGCTCCGCTCCAGCGGCCTCGGGCAGCAGTGCCGGTTCTCCGCCGCCTTCCATGAACTGGAGGCTCGCCAGACGGGCATAAAGCCCCCCATGGCGGATCAGCTCTTCATGCCGGCCTTCGGCGACGATCTTGCCTTTGTCCAAAACGATAATCCGGTCGGCATTGCGCACGGTGGCCAGTCGGTGTGCGATCACCAAGGTCGTGCGTCCCGCCATGAGCTGATCGAGCGCAGCCTGCACCGCTTGCTCACTCTCTGCGTCCAAGGCACTCGTTGCTTCGTCCAGAAGCAGGATCGGCGCATCGCGCAGCAAGGCCCGAGCAATGGCGATCCGTTGCCGCTGGCCGCCAGACAGGACAACGCCACGCTCGCCCACCTCGGTATCGAAGCCGTCGGGGAGATCTGCAATAAATTCTTCGGCCCGGGCTGCGCGCGCCGCGGCGAGAATATCCGATCGATCGGCATCCGGCCGGCCATAAAGGATATTCTCGGCAATCGTCGTCGAGAAGATCACCGAATCCTGCGGCACAAGCGCCATTCGGGCGCGGATGTCGCGCGGATCGGCGGATCTGAGATCGACGCCATCAATGCGGACCGTGCCGAACTGGGGATCGTAATAACGCAGCAGCAGGTTGAAGATCGTGCTCTTGCCAGAGCCCGAGGGGCCCACCACCGCAACCGTCTCGCCCGGCCTGATCTGCAGATTGAAGCCGCTCAATGCCCGGTCCAGGCCACGGGAGGGATAGGCGAAACCCACATCGTCGAACGTGACCTCCCCCCGCGGCGGAACGGGCAGAGGAACAGGCTTGGCCGGCACGGTCAGGGCTGATTTCGTGTCGAGTAGTTCCGACAGGCGTTCGGCGGCGCCGGAGGCTTGCTGCACCTCTCCCCACACTTGAGAGAGCTCCCCCAATGCACCCGCAGCGAAGGCCGCATAGAGCACGAACTGACCGAGCGCGCCCCCCGTCATGTTGCCGGCCAGGACTTCCTGGGCGCCATACCAGAGAATGCCGACGATGGACCCGAAGGTCAGGAAAATGATCGAGCCCGTAAGGAACGCGCGCGCCTTGGTGCTCGCTTTGGCCGCATTGAAGGCATTCTCACTCGAGCCCGCGAAGAAACTGGCGGCCCTCCCCTCCTCCGTGAACGCCTGGACCAGACGTATTGCGCCAAGGCGCTCGCTGGCGAAGGCTGCGCTGTCGGCGAGCGTATCCTGCGCCGAACGGGAGAGCCGGCGGACCCATTTTCCGAACAGCACCAAGGGAATGACGATGATCGGTATCGCAACGACGACGAGCCCACTCAGCTTGGGGCTGGTCACCACCATCATCGCCAGCGCCCCGACGAACAGCATGAGATTGCGGAGCGCGATCGAGGCACTGGAGCCGAAGGCGGCCTTGATCTGAGTCGTGTCGGCCGTCAGGCGCGACATGATTTCGCCCGTGCGGGCGGTCTCGTAGAAATCGGCTCCCAGACCCAGCAGGTGCTGAAACACCGCGCTGCGCACATCGGCGACGACGCGCTCGCCCAACCAGATCACGAAGTAGTAGCGGGCCGCGCTGGCGATCGCGAGAACCAGCGCCACGCCGAGAAGGGTCGCGAAATATTGATGGATCAGCGTGGCGTTCTCATGCGTAAAGCCGAAGTCGATCATCCGGCGCACGGCGAGAGGGACCGCAAGCGTGGCCGCGGCGGCCGTCACGAGAGCCACAAGCGCTGCCACCATTCGCCAGCGGTGCCGCAGCACGAAGGGCAAAAGGCGCAGGAGCGGTTGCAAGTTGTGGCGGGATCGCTTCTCGCCGGATTTCTGTCTCGTCAAAAGGCTTCTCATGGGCTGAGGCGAATGTGCGGCCGAACCTAACGAAAGCCTTGCGAGAATGCGAGCGCCCATGCGCCACACCCGGGCTTCGGACTTGCACCCTGGTCGGGCGTCCGCTATAGAACCGCGCAACGAGGAAGCTGCTGGTTCCGCGAGGGTGTCGGCGTTTTTCCACACATTGCAGAGAAGAGTCCTGCCATGAAGCAAGAAATCCATCCCGACTATCACATGATCAAAGTGGTCATGACCGACGGCACCACCTTCGATACGCGCTCGACCTGGGGAACTGAGGGTCAGACACTGCAGCTGGACATCGATCCCAAGACCCATCCTGCGTGGACCGGTGGCTCGAGCCATCTGCTCGACCGGGGTGGACGGGTCAGCCGCTTCAAGCAGAAATACGGCTTTCTCGGCGGCAAGTAAGTTTCTGTCCCGTTTCGGGACTTCGAGAATTGTCGTTCACCCCTTCAGCGAAAACCCGGCTCTGCGCCGGGTTTTCTTGTTCAGCTCGTGGTGAATGCGCGCATCAGCATGTTGATTTGCTCGCCGACCGGGCTCGCCTGGGGCTTTGGTTTCGATCGGCGATCATAGAGCATGCGGTCGAGCCGCAGAATTCGCTGATGAAGATGTAAGCTCTTCCCGATCAGCCGCTGCAAGCCCGGCGGCAGATCAACCGCCGTCGAGAGCGCTGGGCCGGCGCCGATGTCACGCAGATTGATGCGCTGCTTTTCGCGCCGCGCATCCTCCAGACTCAGTTCCCCTTCCTTGACCGCGCGCTGGAGCAGGAGCCATGAGGCCAGCTGCATCAGCCGTGTGGTCAGGCGCATGCTTTCCCTTGCATAGGATGCGGACCCGGACTGGCCGAGATCACGGGATTCGACACGGCCATCTCCGTCCAGATAGTCAGCGGCCTCCTCCACCAGCGACATTCCTTCGGAATAGATCCGCGTAAACAATGCCGACGTCGCAAAACGCGGCCCGAACTCGATGGTTTGTCCGAGGGACACGGTCTCGATCACTGCAACCACACTTCACCCCTGCCGCCCTGGTGCGCCTATGGCGCCCACTGCTTTCCCTGGTCCGCAGCTTCACGAAAGCATTCGTGTTCCCCGTCGAACCTCTTTTGATGTGGGATATGATGCAAAGCCCACGCCAAGGTCCAGTGCGTCGCCGGAAATAAGGGCGGGACCATGGCCAAAGCAGGAGTTTATGCACAAAAAAATGGAGCCGCGCGAAGCGGCTCCAAGGTCTAACAGGGAGGCGTCAAACAGAGTGGACAGGAGCCACTCAGAGAATCCAGATGACTGGATTACGTTAACGAAAATACACCACAGATTCTTACTGAATAGTTAATATTTATCGAAACTTCACCGAAAACTCGCGTTGCATGTTCGCGCATCCCTGTTCAAATGGGCAACTTACTGAAAAACAACTCGTTTCGGTCAGCTTAGCAAAAAAGCCACTACTTGCGGAAAAGGCTTTCGGCTGCAGAGCGGACGCCCATCCGCCTTTCGAGTGCGTGGCGGATGCGCTGAATTTCATCCTCCAAGAGCGTGATGCGATGATGAAGATCCTCCACCGACACCGAATCAAGTTCCTCACCGATCCCAATTTCGGACGGTTTTCTTCTGACTTCATCCGCTTCCATGGCACCTCTCTCCCAACTAACACGACGCGAAGGCGATAGGTTTGCTTGTCACCAACGTACAGGCTCGCTAGATCATTCCCACTGTCTTCCTTCCACGGTGACGCCCTCCATGCACGATCTGCCCACTGAAATGACCGCGATCGAGATCACGACGCCTGGGGGACCCGAGGTGCTCCAGCCGACGCGCCTGGCGGTTCCGCGCCCCCTCGACGGGCAGATCCTGATCCAGGTGATCGCCGCCGGGGTCAACCGCCCCGATGTCGTACAGCGCCAGGGACACTATCCGCCACCGCCCGGGGCGCCGACAACCCCTGGGCTGGAGGTTGCCGGCCGGGTTGTGAAAATCGGCCCGGGCGTGACACGCTACCAGGAGGGTGACACCGTCTGCGCCCTTGTTCCGGGTGGAGGATATGCGGAATATTGCGTCGCAGCCGAGTCCAATTCCCTCCCGATCCCCTCCGGCCTCACGCCGCTTGAGGCCGGAGGACTGCCCGAGACCTATTTCACCGTCTGGACCAATGTCTTCCAGCGCGGCCGTTTGCGGCAGGGAGAGGTGTTGTTGGTTCATGGTGGCACAAGTGGGATCGGCACGACCGCGATCATGCTGGGCCGAGCCTTCGGCGCCCGAGTCTTCGCCACCGCCGGCAGTCCGGAGAAATGCCGGGCCTGCGAGGAACTCGGCGCAGAACGAGGGATCAATTATCACGACGAAGATTTCGTGGAGATCATCCGGAAGGAGACCGAGGGCCAAGGCGCCAACGTGATCCTCGACATGGTGGGCGGCGAGTACATCCCGCGCAATATCGAGATCGCGGCTCCCGACGGGCGCATCGTCTCGATCGCGTTTCTGGGGGGATCGTCAGTGAAGGTGAATTTCCTCCCCGTCATGCTGAAGCGGCTCATCCTGACCGGCTCCACCTTGCGTCCGCGCAGCGTCGCCCAGAAGGCCGCCATCGCCCGGGAGCTCGAGGCACAGGTGTGGCCGCTCTTCACCTCCGGAGAAATCAAGCCCGTGATCGATTCGACCTTTCCCCTAGAAGAGGCAAGCCAAGCGCATCAGCGGTTGGAACAGAGCGGGCATATCGGCAAGATCATCCTCACCACGTGAGGGCGGAATGAGGCCACAAAAGCCTTTTCAACAACCGCCCATCGCGCCTATATACCCCTTTAATACATCAACACATCGATGCCCTCGTGGAACAGAGCCTGAGGTTCTGAAGGAGTGCCCCCATGTCGAAAACCTTGCTCATGCCGAAAGCGACCGCCGTCTGGCTCGTGGAAAACACCTCTCTGACATTCGATCAGATTGCCAATTTCTGCACGCTGCATCCCCTGGAGGTCAAAGGCATCGCCGACGGCGACGTGGCGACGGGCATCAAGGGGATGGACCCGATCGTCTCGGGTCAGCTCACCCGGGAAGAGATCGAACGCGGACAGAGGGATGCGAACTACCGTCTGCGGATTTCGGAGTCGAAAGTGGACATCCCGGAGGTGAAGCGACGTAAGGGGCCGCGCTATACTCCCGTCTCGCGTCGCCAGGATCGCCCGGACGCCATCGCATGGCTGCTGCGCTATCACCCGGAGCTCAATGACAGCCAGATCATCAAGCTCGTCGGCACGACGAAGCCGACGATCGAATCCATCCGCGACCGGACGCATTGGAATTCCCCCAATCTCACGCCGAAGGACCCGGTGACCCTCGGCCTCTGCGCGCAGAGCGAACTCGATGCAGCGGTCCGGAAGGCTTCCGATCGCGTGCTGCGCGAACGTGGCCCCATTGCTGTCGAAGAAGATCGGGGCGGCACATTGCGGCCGGCCGAGGAGACCCAAAGCCCCGAGGTCACGGCGGCGAACATCTTTGGTCAATCCTCGATCGTCCCGCCCGAAGCGCCCGCGGAAGAGGATCAGGAGATCGATGAGGACAAGGTCTTCGCCAAGCTTGCAGGCTTGAAGCGGGCGCCGAGCGAAGAGGACGAAGACGAGTCGCGCTGACGCTCGGCCAAAGTTTCCCCTGTCCGGGATCATCCGAACAGGGGAAACCCAGTATCGAGGACGTCGCCGCTAGGGTGCGACCTTCGCCAGTGCTGCCGGAGGCTCGCTCGCCAGTCCCCTCCCCTTCAAAGCATCGCCGATCTCGTCCAGGATCATGGGATCGTCGATGGTCGCCGGCATCTTCCAGGGCTCACCATCGGCAATTTGGCGCATCGTCGCGCGCAGGATCTTGCCGGACCGCGTTTTTGGCAGCCGGCCGACGACGATCGCCATCCGGAACGCTGCGACCGGTCCGATCTCGTCTCGGATTTTCTGGACAACCTCTTTCTCGATGGCTTCAGCCGGTCGTGACACGCCGGATTTGAGCACCACGAAGCCCAGCGGCACCTGTCCCTTCAATGCGTCGGCAACCCCGATCACGGCACATTCGGCGATGTCAGGATGGCTCGAGAGAACCTCTTCCATCGCGCCGGTCGACAATCGGTGACCGGCACAATTGATGATGTCGTCGGTGCGGGCCATGATGTAGACATAGCCATCCTCATCGACGAAGCCGGCATCGGCCGTCTGATAATATCCCGGAAACGTGTCGAAATAGCTCGAGCGGAAGCGGTCGTCATCGTTCCATAGGGTGGGCAGGCAGCCCGGCGGCAGGGGCAGCTTGATGCAGATCGCACCCAACTTGCCCGGCTCCAATTCGTGGCCCCCTTCGTCGAGGACATCGATCTGGTAGCCCGGCATGGGAACCGTCGGCGAACCGTATTTCACCGGCAGCATGCCGAGGCCGACCGGATTTGCGGCGATGGGCCATCCGGTTTCGGTCTGCCACCAATGGTCTACCACCGGCACCTTTAGATGATGCTCGGCCCATTTTATGGTGTCCGGATCGGCCCTTTCGCCCGCTAAGAACAGGGTGCGGAAGCTGCCGAGGTCATGGGCGCCGATCAAGCGTCCCTCGGGATCCTCCTTCTTGATGGCCCGGAAGGCCGTTGGTGCCGTGAACAGGGCGACCGCCTTGTGTTGTGCGATGACGCGCCAGAACGCGCCGGCGTCGGGGGTGCCGACGGGCTTGCCCTCATAGAGTATGGACGTCGCACCATGGAGAAGCGGGGCGTAGACGATGTAAGAGTGGCCGACGACCCAGCCGACGTCGGAAGCGCTCCAGAACACTTCTCCCGGCTGGACCCCATAGAGATTGTCCATGCTCCATTTCAGGGCGACCATGTGGCCGCCATTGTCGCGAACGACGCCCTTCGGCCTGCCGGTCGTGCCTGACGTGTAGAGAATGTAGAGCGGGTCGGTCGCCTTGACAGCCACACAGTCGGCGCGCCGCCCCGCTTGCCTGGTCTCCTGCACGAGTTCGGCCCAGTCGCGGTCGCCCGGCTTCATCTCGGCGGCCTGCATGGGCCGCTGGAGAATCACGAGATGATCGGGCTTGTGGTGGGCAAGGCTCACCGCTTTGTCCAGCAAGGGCTTGTAGGCGATGATCCTGGCCCCCTCGATGCCGCAGGACGCGCTGAGGATCAGCTTCGGCTTGGCATCATCGATGCGGGTCGCAAGCTCGTTGGCGGCGAAGCCCCCGAAGACCACCGAGTGGATGGCGCCGATCCGGGCACAGGCCAGCATGGCAAATGCTGCCTCCGGCACCATGGGCATATAGATGATGACGCGGTCGCCCCGTTCGACCCCCAGCTCAGCCATGGCGGCAGCCAAGACCTGAACCTCCTCGAGCAATTCGGAATAGGTGAACGTCTTCACCTGCCCGGTGACCGGGCTGTCATAAATTAACGCCGTCTGATCTGCTCGCCCCCGCTCCACGTGCCGGTCGATGCAGTTATAGCAGGTGTTGCATTCGGCGCCGACAAACCAGCGGTCGAGCCCTTCAACGCGATCGAAGATCGTGTCCCAAGGCTTCATCCAATCGATGCCTTGGGCGGCTGCGGCCCAGAACCCCTCCGGATCACGCTTCCAATCATCATAGACGTCACGATATCGACTCATCTGGTCCACCTGGCTCCCTAACGCCGGGATGAAGCACGCCGCCACGTGACGCTCCCGGCTGATGTCTTGGCCAGGATCATATTCCGGTTCCCTGCCGACGATAAAGCGTGCGATTGGGCTGTGACGTTTTTTCAAACGTCTGATGAGGGCCGAACGCGAAACGAGCCGCCGGGACGTCACGAGATCAGCGGGGGGGGGGCTGCGCCCTCTCGGACCCGCGGGATCGAAGTGAGGAAGGCGCCATGAACGGATTGCTGCGGCGAGGCTGTTCTGCTTAGTGTGCTGTGCCTTGTCACGCCAGCAGAATGAACCCCCATGGCCCAGAGCCCTTATGATATCGATCTCGGCCGCAACTCGGCCAATTTCCAGCCGCTGACGCCGATCGGCTTTCTCGATCGCGCGGCACGCGCCTTTCCGAACCGGATCGCCATCATCCATGGCAGCAGCACGGCCACTTACCAGGAATTCTATGCCCGCAGCCGGCGTCTGGCCTCGGCACTGGCCAGCCATGGCGTGGGAAAGGGCGACACGGTCTCGGTCATGCTGCCCAATGTCCCGTCGATGCTGGAGGCCCATTACGGCATCCCCATGCTGGGTGCCGTGCTGCATTCCATCAATACCCGCCTCGACGCCGCCAATATCGCCTTCATGCTCGACCATGCCGAGACGAAGGTTCTGATCACGGACAGGGAGTTTTCCGGGGTCATGGCGGAGGCGCTGGCGCAGGCGAGCGTGAAACCCCTGATCATCGACTATGATGATCCAGAATTCCCGCAGACGGGGGCCCGGCTCGGCGCTCTGGACTATGAGGCGTTCCTGGCCGAAGGCGATCCGCATTACCTCTGGTCGGCACCCGACGACGAGTGGGATGCGATCTCGCTCAATTATACGTCCGGCACGACCGGCAATCCCAAAGGAGTCGTGTACCATCACCGCGGCGCCCATCTCATGGGCTATGCCAATGTCATCTCCGGCAATATGGGCAAGCATCCGGTCTATCTGTGGACATTGCCCATGTTCCACTGCAACGGCTGGTGCTTTCCCTGGTCGGTGTCGGTCGCCGTCGGCACCCATGTCTGCCTGCGCGCGGTCCGGGCGGCGGCCATGTATGAGGCCATCACCGCCCAAAAGGTGACCCATCTCTGCGGGGCACCGATCGTCATGTCGATGCTGCTCAATGCGACCGAAGAGGAGAAGCGGCCGATCACCCACACGGTGAGCTTCATCACCGCTGCCGCGCCGCCACCGGAAGCGGTCCTTTCGGCCATGGCGGATGCCGGCTTCGAGGTTACCCATGTCTATGGCCTCACCGAGACTTATGGGCCGGCTGTCGTGAACGAGTGGAAGCAGGAGTGGGACGCCCTCGATGCAGCTGCGCGGGCGCAAAAGAAAGCGCGGCAAGGCGTCCGCTATCCCGCTCTCGACGACTTGGCGGTGATGGATCCGGACACGATGGAGGCTGTGCCCGCCAATGGAGAGGTGATCGGCGAGGTCATGTTCCGTGGCAACATCGTCATGAAAGGGTATCTCAAGAACCCCAAGGCCACCGAGGATGCCTTTGCCGGCGGCTGGTTCCATTCGGGCGATCTCGGCGTGATGCATGCCGATGGCTACATCCAGATCAAGGATCGATCCAAGGACATCATCATTTCAGGAGGGGAGAATATCTCCTCCATCGAGGTGGAGGATGTGCTCTACAAACACCCGGCCGTGCAAGCGGCGGCGGTGGTCGCGAAGCCGGACGAGCGCTGGGGCGAGTCCCCTTGCGCGTTCGTGGAGCTCAAGCCCGGCAAATCGGCAAGTGTCGAGGATATCATAGAATATTGCCGTGGCGCGCTTGCCCGTTACAAGGCGCCGCGGCATGTCGTGTTCTTGGAACTGCCGAAAACGTCGACAGGAAAGATTCAGAAGTTCAAGCTTCGGGATCTCGCCAGGGACATCTAGGTCCCCAGTGTCCAACTCTTCGAGAGCTGCTTCCGAATGCGAAGACCGCGAGCGGAAGAGCCCGCCTAGTGCCTGCTGTCGAGGCGCGCCTCGATGCGGCTGATTTCGTCCTTCAATCGGAGCTTCTCTTTCTTGAGCTCCAAAACCTCCAGAGGATCTATGGATGGATGAGCCTCGGCGTCGTGTATCTTGCCGTCCAGGTTCCGGTGCTTATTCATCAGTTCATCCAGATGATTCTGAAGGGACATGGGCACACTCCTGTCGTTGAACGTCACATGACAAGATTGACATATTGGGTTTGACTTGTCGAATTCCAGTCCTCCGCAGACCGGTGTATAGTCTGGACGCCGCCTGCGCTGCAGCGCCTCAGTCACAACAATTTGCGGTCAGGAGGATCGCCTTATGGATGGCCAGTCAGAAGATCTGCGGCAGAAGCTCGCCAATCTGCGGGAGCAGCACCGTGATCTCGACGTGGCGATCGCCAGTCTCGAAGAGGCAAATGCGCGCGACCAGCTGCAACTGCGGCGCCTGAAGAAGCAAAAGCTCATGCTCAAGGACAAGATCTCGTTGATCGAGGACCAGATGATCCCCGATATCATCGCGTGAGCAAGGCCATCGAATTTCGCTGGTTGCAGAACCCCCTTCCTTCCTTATAATCCGCGCCTTTTTCGGGCCTCTGTTGCCCCTTCGGAGACGCCATGAGCGACAAGAATCCCCAGGTTGCGGTCATCATGGGCAGTCAGTCCGACTGGACGACGATGCGGCACGCTACCGAGATATTGGAAGCGCTGGGCGTTTCTCATGAGGCGAGGATCATTTCCGCCCATCGCACACCGCATCGCCTCTATGAATTCGCGGGTTCCGCCCAGGCCAAGGGCATCAAGGTGATCATCGCCGGAGCTGGCGGTGCGGCACATCTGCCGGGCATGGCCGCATCCATGACTCCCTTGCCCGTCTTCGGCGTGCCGATCGAGAGCAAGTCGCTGCACGGGCAGGACAGCCTGCTGTCCATCGTCCAGATGCCGGCCGGCATCCCGGTCGGCACCCTGGCCATCGGCCGGCCGGGGGCAATCAATGCGGCATTGCTCGCGGCGAGCGTCCTGGCCTTGTCGGACCCGTCCCTTGCGGCGCGTCTGGCCGCCTGGCGCCGGGCGCAGACGGATGCGGTGGCCGAGTTTCCTGTCGAGGGAGCCTAAGGGTGACACCCCCTCCCCTTGCCCCAGGCGGCACCATCGGCATTCTCGGCGGCGGGCAGCTCGGGCGCATGCTTGCCCTTGCCGCAGCCGAACTCGGTCTTCGCAGCCATGTCTATTGTCCCGACCCCGACAGTCCCGCCTTCGACGTCACGCGCCATCACACCTGCGCTGCCTATGACGACGAGGCGGCGCTTTCCCGCTTCGTCGACAGCGTCGACCGGGTGACCTTCGAATTCGAAAATGTGCCGCATTTCACTGTCGCTTTCCTCGCGTCGAAGGTGCCGGTCCTCCCGGGCGAACGCGCCCTGCGTCTCACCCAGGACCGTCTCGACGAGAAGCATTTCGTAAGCAGCCTCGGGCTCTCTGTCGCTCCCTTCGCCGCCGTCGATTCGGCCGCGGATCTCGGCGCAGCGCTTCGGGACATCGGCCGGCCGGCCATCCTGAAGACCCGCCGCTTCGGCTATGACGGCAAGGGGCAGATCGCCATACGTGGCGAGACAGATCCGGAGTCGGTCTGGTCTGAGATCGGGAATGCACCCTGCGTTCTCGAGGGATTCGTGCCCTTCGCGCTTGAGTGCTCCGTCATCGTGGCGCGGAGTGCCGCCGGACAGATCGCGCCCTACGAGATCGTCGAGAACCACCACGAGAACCACATCCTCAAAACCTCCACCGTACCGGCCCGCGTGTCGGCAGAGACGGCGAACGAGGCTGAACGCATTGGTCGGGTCATCGCAGAGGCCCTCGATTTCGTCGGCGTGCTGGCGGTGGAGCTGTTCGTCACCCGGCAAAACGGAAGAGAGGCGCTGATCGTCAATGAGATCGCACCACGGGTCCATAATTCCGGACACTGGACCCAGGATGGCTGCCTCGTGTCCCAGTTCGAACAACATATGCGCGCCGTGGCGGGATGGCCGCTTGGTTCCCCTCATCGCCACAGCGACGTGGTGATGACGAATCTGCTGGGCGTGGACGCAGATCTTTGGGAGCACTATGCCAGCGAGGCCGGGACTGCTCTGCATCTTTACGGCAAAAGCTCCGCCCGTGCAGGCCGGAAGATGGGACACATCAACAGATTAGGTCTGCCACGTCGCTAAATGACGATGTTGCGGTTGGCGGAGTGGACAGGCTGTTGGAGTTCTGCTAATCATCCGCGATCCGAAGCGGCGGAAGCGGCTTGCAGGGTATTTTGTTTCCTTGCTGACCCAAAATCGCTTCGTTCATCCATTCGTCAGGAATTACAAAGGCAGCACTCGTGCAAGTTCTCGTACGTGACAACAACGTCGAACAGGCTCTCAAAGCGCTCAAGAAGAAAATGCAGCGCGAGGGTGTATTCCGTGAGATGAAGCTGCGCAATCATTACGAGAAGCCGTCCGAGAAGCGCGCCCGCGAAAAAGCGGAAGCCGTGCGTCGCGCTCGCAAGCTCGCACGCAAGCGCGCCCAGCGCGAGGGCCTCATCCCGATGAAGCCGAAGCCGGTCCGCTAGAGGCTGCCAGGCCGCTCGGCTGCCGCAAGCTACGGACACGCCCTGTCCATACTGAACAAACCGATGCCCTTCGCATCGGTTTTGTCGTTTGAGGGTCGCCAAGTGCCCACAGCGGAAGCGTGCCTCACACGACAAGCGCCCGCTCCGCGTCAGGGCGTTCCAGCCGCTCCTCATCCCAGAGTAAAGTTCTCGTACGTCAACTCACGGACGACATGAAGGGATCGCTCGGGATAGGGCACCTCGATTCCCACCGCCGCCAATTGAGCATGGGCTTCAGACTTGAGCGCCATGGCCACCGCACGATAGTCCTGGACTTGAGTGCAGAAGCGGAGCGCGAGAACGACCCTTCCATCCGGCCGTAGCCATGTGAACACCATGGGTGGCGGCATCTCTTGGACACGCAAATCCTGCAGCGCCATGTTCAAAAGGACGCCCAGGCCGAGATTCAGATCCGCTTGAGCCTCGACGCCGAAGCGCAACTCGATTCGATAGAGTTTCGGCAGCTGCAGCCCGAGGATGACGGCCAGCAGGAGTTCCGCCGATACCGGTCCGGGCCTGTCCAGCTCGCCGCTCCGCCTGAGCGCTGCAAAAGATACCGGCAAGGTCTCGCCCGGTGCCGCGGCCAGGAGCACACCGCGCCATCCGATCTGCAGCACCGTATGGGGCGCCAGCGCTGCCGACATGAGATCCGGTTGAAACCATTTGAGGGTCCAGAGGATGACTATGCTGAGCCCCTCACCCAGTCGTTGTCGAGACATGAGATTTCGAAGCCAGTCAGCGATTCGGCTATCCAGGCGCTGCGGCTGACCCAGTTCTGCGTCGAAGGCGAGCGGTGGCGCGGACGAGGACGTCGACCGCACTTGAGTGGTTTTACCGAAATTTTCCTTCAGTGGCATCAGCATGAGCACGACGCTCCCACCGGCACACGGATATACAATCCATAGTAGGTCCGCCGCCCATAGCACCACTTTTAGGAATATATGGTTGTATAATCAAATGATTCCCGTCGAGGCTGTGGAGATGCCGCCAAGCCTCAGACATGGAAAAGGCCGGATCCTTTCGGACCCGGCCCCGCACTCAAATCACTCAGGATGACCTGGCGTTACATCGCCTTGACGATCTGCTCGACCATTTTCTTGGCGTCGCCGAACAACATCATCGTGTTGTCCCGATAGAAGAGCGAGTTGTCGATGCCGGCATAGCCGGAGGAGAGGGAGCGCTTCACGAACATCACCGTGCCCGCCTTCCACACTTCGAGAACCGGCATGCCATAGATCGGAGAGGAGGGATCCTCCTTGGCCGAGGGATTGGTGACATCGTTGGCACCGATGACGAAGGCCACGTCGGCATTCGTGAATTCGGAATTGATATCCTCAAGCTCGAAGACCTCGTCATAGGGAACGTTCGCTTCCGCCAGCAGCACATTCATGTGCCCGGGCATCCGGCCCGCCACAGGGTGAATGGCGTAGCTGACCTCGACGCCGGCCTTCTTCAAGGAGTCGCCCATCTCGCGCAAGGCGTGCTGAGCCTGGGCGACCGCCATGCCATAGCCCGGCACGATGATGACCTTTGAGGCGTTCTTCAGCATGAAGGCTGCATCTTCCGCCGAACCCTGCTTCACCGGCCGCTGTTCGCCGCCTGCGGCTCCACCGGCTGCGGCAGTCTCCCCACCGAAACCACCGAGGATCACGTTGAAGAAGGAGCGATTCATCCCCTTGCACATGATGTAAGAGAGGATGGCGCCGGAGGATCCCACCAAGGCGCCGGTGATGATGAGGGCCGTGTTGCCGAGGGTGAAGCCGATGCCGGCGGCCGCCCAGCCGGAATAAGAGTTCAGCATCGAGATCACCACCGGCATGTCGGCGCCGCCGATGGGAATGATGATCAGAACACCCAGCACCAGAGCCAGGATGGTCAGCAGCCAGAACAGGGTGTGGCTTCCGGTTGCGGCGAAGGCGATGAGCAGCACGACAAGCAGGATGCCGAGGCCCAGATTGACCATATGCTGGCCAGGGAATGAAACCGGTGCCCCGGAGACCAGTCCCTGCAGCTTCGTGAAAGCGATGATCGATCCGGTAAAGGTGATCGCCCCGATCGCTGCCCCCAATGACATCTCCACGAGGCTCGCCATATGGACGTGATCATGGGTGCCGATCCCGAAGGCCGCGGGGGCATAGAGAGCCGCAGCGGCGACCAAAACAGCCGCAAGACCGACCAGCGAATGAAAACCGGCGACCAGTTGGGGCATGGCCGTCATGGGGATGCGGCGCGCGATCACCGCGCCGATACCCCCGCCGATGGCGATGCCGCCGATCACCATGGCCCAGGTGCCGAATTCCCGCGGGGGCGCATAGGCCAGCGTGGTGACGATGGCAATCGCCATGCCCACCATGCCGTAGAGATTGCCGCGGCGTGAGCTTTCCGGGTGAGACAGGCCGCGCAGGGCCATGATGAACAGCACGCCGGAGACGAGGTAGAGGGTCGCTACGATGTTGACCGACATTGCGCTTCCCTCAACCCTTGCGGCGATACATGGCCAGCATCCGCTGGGTGACGAGGAAGCCGCCGAAGATGTTCACGGAGGCCAGGATGAGAGCGCCGAAACCGAGCCACTGGGATGCAGCGCTCGCCTCCGCGATGGTGGGCATCGCGCCGCCCGCCACGGCAATCAGGGCCCCCACCACGATCACCGAGGAGATGGCGTTGGTCACCGACATCAGTGGGGTGTGAAGGGCCGGAGTGACGCTCCAGACCACGAAATAGCCGACGAAGATGGCCAGCACGAAGATGGACAGGCGAAACACGAAGGGATCGATGCCGACCGCCGCGCCGATGGCCTCGATGCCGCCACCCGCCAGACGGGCCGCATCGGCAAAGGCTTGAGCCTGGTCGGCCGAATCGAGAGCACGCGCCGCGGCCTCTCGCGCCGCATCGGCCGCTTGTTGGGCGGTTAGGCCTTCCATTGGTCGTCCCCCCTGATCAGCTCAAAAGTGCCGGATGGACCAACTGTCCATCACGGGTGAGCGCCGTTCCCTTAATGATGTCGTCATTCCAATCGATCGCAAGCACCCCATCCTTGACGATCACGTCGAGGAAGTTCAGCAGGTTCTTGGCATAAAGGGGTGATGCGTTCCCGGCGATGCGGCCGGCAAGATTGAGGTGCCCCATGATGGTGACGCCGTTGTGGTTCACGACTTCCCCGGGTTTCGCCAGCTCGACGTTGCCCCCTCGCTCGGCCGCCAGATCGACGATGATGGAGCCGGGCTTCATGCTCTCCACCATGGCGGCCGTGATGAGGCGCGGTGCCGGGCGGCCAGGAATGAGGGCGGTTGTGATGACGATGTCCTGAGTCTTCACGTGTTCGGCCACGAGCGCCTCCTGCCGGCGCTTGTAGTCCTCGCTCATCTCCTTGGCGTAACCGCCCTTCGTCTCCAAATCCTCGCCGTCGGCTTCGACCATCACGAATTTCGCACCCAGGCTCTGCACCTGCTCGGCCGCAGCGCGACGCACGTCCGTCGCCGTGACCACCGCACCCAGCCGGCGCGCGGTCGCGATCGCTTGCAGACCGGCAACGCCGGCCCCCATGATGAAGGCGCGGGCGGCGGGAACGGTCCCGGCCGCCGTCATCATCATCGGCAACGCCCGACCGAAGGCTGCGGCGGCATCGACGACCGCCTTGTAGCCGGCAAGGTTCGCCTGGGACGACAGCACGTCCATCGACTGGGCCCGGGTGATGCGGGGCATCAGCTCCATGGCGAAGGCTATTGTATTCTGCCTCGCGAGTGCATCGAGTTCCTCGCGAGCGCCATAGGGATCGAGCTGGCCGACCACCACGGCTCCAGATTTGAGACTGGGAACGAGGTCTGGTGGCGGACGACGGACGGCGAGAACAATGTCGGCATCCTGCACCGCCTCGGCATTGCTGCCGGCAATCCTGGCCCCTGCAGCCTCATAGGCCGCATCGGAAAAAAAGGACCCTGCTCCGGCGCCGGTCACGATGACGACGTCCAGCCCCTTCTTCACGAGCGCCTTTACGGAGTCTGGAACCGCCGCGACGCGGGTCTCACCGGAGGCACCTTCGGCCAGGACCGCGAGCTTCATGTCAGGCTGCAACCTTCATCAAGGTGACGGCGACGAACAATGCCAAAATGATCAGAGAGACCGTCCAGCGACCGCTGCCCGTCCGGGAGTCGACCACAAGGCCCACCGTCCCGAAGATGAGGCCGAGGAAGCCGTATACTGTCGCCGAGGTCCCACTGCCGAAAGCGAACATCGTCAACGCGACCAGCACGAAGATCGTGCTTAACATGAGCGCCGCCGCGCCCTTCAGTACAGCATGATAGGTCTGCACATGCGACTGCATATCGACCTGAGGGGCCGTATCGTCTGCCATATCTCTTGATCCCCAAATTTGGCGGTCAAACGAATTGATTTCGGCTTAGCCCATTGAGGCGAGCGCCGCAAGGCGATGCGTGTCGCTGGAGGGCGATTCGGAGGCTTATTTTGGGGCGATTATGCCTGCTCTGTGCAGGGCTGCCGACTGACGCTTCTCCACTTCGGCGATGGAGAAGTTTTCAATCGCGTCATTGAAGAGGCGAAAGAAGTTCATTTCCGCCTGGAGATGGATCAGGACCGACCCCAGGCCAATGGCAGCGCGATCCATGAAGACGAACTCCCTCGGCACCTTGATCGGCCCACGCTCCTTCAGCGTCCGATGCACCGTGAAGGCTTCCTTGCGGCCATAGAGCCCGGGAGGCACGCCCTCCGCGATGGGCCGCACGCGATCGTCGAGCAGCGGTCCATAAATGAACCGGGCCCAGATGTTCAGCGCCTCGATCAACTCCTTGGAGAGGCCGCGGAACCCCCAGGTCTCGTAGGCCGACACGATGCGTGCCTGATCATCATGCAGAAGCCCGTGATAGAGATCGACCACGCCGCCGACAAACCGGGCCTCAAAGATGCGGATGCACCCATAGTCCAGGAGATTGAGGCCAACGGGCTTGCCGGCCTCGTCCATCATGGCGCTGTAGTTTCCCAGATGGGGGTCGCCATGGATGGCGCCGAAGCGGCAGAAGGGAAGCCACCAAGCATTGAACAGATGCCGCCCCAGAAGATTGCGGGTCTCGAGGCTGTCATCCTTGAAGTCCAGCATCGGCCGGCCCTCGAGCCAGCTCATAGTCAGAAGCCGATGGGTCGATAATTCCGCGTGAACCTTGGGGACCCTGATGGTGCTGATGCTCGACAGCATCTCACCATAGAAGGCGATATTGCGGGCTTCACGACCGTAGTCGAGCTCCTCCCGCAATCTTGCGGCGATCTCTTGGCCGATCTCGCTCGTGTCGATGGCCGGGTCCATCCGACGATGAATGGCGAAAATCAACTTGAGCTGCTGAAGATCCGCCTCCACGGCCGATTGCATCTCCGGATATTGCAGCTTGCAAGCGACCTGTTCGCCCGCATGCGTCCTTGCCCGATGGACCTGGCCCAGAGAGGCCGCGGCCGCCGCCTCATGGTCAAAACTTGCGAATTTTTGTTGCCAGTCGGCCCCCAACTCCGCGGCCATGCGGCGGCGGACGAAGGGCCATCCCATAGGCGGGGCATTCGACTGCAACTGGGCAAGCTCGGCTGCATATTCCGCCGGCAAGGCATCCGGAATCGTCGAGATCAGCTGGGCCACCTTCATCAGCGGTCCACGCAGATTTCCCAGAGCCTCTCGAAAGAGGCGCGCATTGTCGCCGTTGTTCTGGCCACGGCCGAAGAGCTGTACCTTGGCGAGGCGTGCGGCCACCGAGCCTACGCCCGTGCCGACACGGGCGTAGCGCAGCATGCGGCCGGACAGTCGATTGGCTTCCTCGTCCTGATTACTCACGAAGCACCCCAAACGCCTCTGACCGGCTGATCGTCCGCCCTCATCATCCGGGAGAGCTCGCCTGATCAGCGATCTCGAGCTCGTCGATGAGCCTCTCGATCATGGACAAGCCCTTGTTCCAGAACGCCGGATCGGAAGCATCAAGGCCAAACGGACGGAGAAGTTCGGTGTGATGCTTCGATCCACCCGCCTTCAACATCTCGAAGTATTTTTCAACGAACCCCTCATGCGCCTCCTCATAAAGGGCATAGAGCGAATTCACCAGGCAATCGCCGAAGGCGTAAGCGTAGACATAGAAGGGTGAGTGGATGAAGTGCGGGATGTAGGTCCAGAAGGCCGCATAATCATCCGTGAAGGCAATGGCAGGCCCGAGGCTTTCCGACTGAATCTCCATCCAGATCTCGCCCAGCCGCTGCGCTGTCAGTTCGCCCTGTTGCCGCTCCGCATGAAGCCGGCGCTCGAAGGTGTAGAAGGCGATCTGCCTGACCACCGTGTTGAGCATGTCCTCGACCTTGGAGGCCAGCAACGCCTTGCGCCGCTTGGGATCCTGCGTTTCCGCCAGGATTTTCCGGAATGTCAGCATTTCGCCGAAGACGCTCGCGGTCTCTGCGAGGGTCAACGGCGTCTGCGACAATAACAGGCCCTGGCGCGCGGCGAGGACCTGGTGGACCCCATGTCCAAGTTCATGGGCGAGGGTCATGACATCGCGAAGCTTGCCCTGGTAGTTCAGCAGGACATAGGGGTGGACGCTGGGCACCGTCGAATGCGCGAAGGCGCCGGAGGTCTTGCCGGGACGCACCGGCGCATCGATCCAGGACTTGTCAAAAAACTGCCGGGCCGTGTCCGCCATGGCCGGGGCAAATTCCCCATAGGCCGACAGAACCGTCTCACGGGCCTCGTCCCAGGCGACGACACGGTTGTCCTGGTCCGGCAACGGCGCATTGCGGTCCCAAAAATTCAGGCGCTCGACGCCCATCCATTTGGCCTTCATCGCATAGTAGCGATGCGACAGACGGGGATAGGCTTCGTGCACGGAGGAGACGAGGGCCTCGACGACCTCCGGCTCGACACTGTTGGAGAGATGCCGACTGTCGGCGATATCCTGGAATTTCCGCCACCGGTTGCCGATTTCCAGATTCTTGGACAGCGTGTTGGTGATCAGCGTGAACAGCCGCAGATTCGCCTTGAAGGTCTTCGCCAAAGCATCCGCGCCGGCCTTGCGCTTAGCGGCGTCGGGGCTCGAGAGGAGATTCAGGGTCGGCTCAAGCCGCAGTTCCTCACCGCCAACCTCGAAGGTGAGGCTCGCCAGGGTCTCGTCAAACAGCCGCTTCCACGCCGAAGGACCCGTCTGGTCGATCTCATGCAGCAGGGTCTCCGACTCATCGCTCAGCTGATGCGGCAACCATTTGCGCGTTTCGTGAATCCAGGAGGCGTAGTGGGCCAGTTGCGCGTCTTTCAACGCATCTTCAATTACGGCGTCGGGGATGTGATTGAACTCAAGCGTAAAGAAGATGATGTCGGTCGTGATCTCGGTGAGACGATCGCCGGTATCGCCGTAGAATTTGGCCCGTTGCGGATCGGTCGTATCTCCGACGTAGTAGAGTGAGGCGTAGGAGGAGATTCGGCCGACAAGCTCGCACAGCTGCTCATAGGCGCGAACGGCTTTTGCCAGAAAAGCACCGCCCTCAGCACCGTCGGCAAGCTTGCCGCGATATTCTTCGGCGAGTGACCGCGATTCTGCAGCGGCCCGATCGAGGTCGGCCGCTAGTTCGGGAGACTCGGGGGATGAATAGAGATCATCCAGATTCCACTCTGGCAGTGCTCCAAACTGGGTGCTTTCCGAAGATTTCGAGCCGTCCATGTGAAAATACCTTTCGAATGTGTAAATCATTTAACGTGGCGGACCCCGTGCGTCAGCCTAATATCAGCGCCATATGTGACCTCTCACGCGGGGACGCAACCACTTCGGTAATCACGACGCAGGACTCCCGGCCTACGAATTTGATAAATGATGGGCTTTAAGGCTTTTTTTGTTGTTCACATCGACAATCACTAACATCGGCGTCTTGCTGTTCGGGCGCTCAATAGTTTCCCGAAGGCACAGATCTGGCGGGCACCTTTGAGGGTGTGCGATTCTAACAGGGCAAAAAAACGGCACCAATGAGTGTCGCGGAAAGAACATGACCATGGCGCAGGCAGTTTTAGTTGTCGACGACGATCCAGTGCAGCAGCGGATCCTCCAGGAGATGATCCGCAGGTTCGGTTACGAGACTTTCACGGCCCAGGGCGGACGTGAGGCGCTCGATTTTCTCGCCGGACCGAAAGGTAAGGAGGTCGGTCTCATCGTTCTCGATCTTGTGATGCCGGATATCGACGGCATGGAGGTGCTGGGCTATCTCGGATCGCACCGAAAGGATGTCGCGGTCGTCATCCAGACCTCCCACGGGTCGATCGAAACGGTCGTCAAATCGATGCGCGCCGGAGCCGACGACTTCGTGGTCAAGCCGGTCAACCCTGAGCGCCTCAAGGTCTCGATCCAGAACCTGCTGAAGGTCAGCGCGCTGACCGAAGAGGTCAAGCGCCTGAACGCCAAGGCGACCGGCGCCCTCACCTTTGACGGGTTGATCGCCGCCAGCGCGGGGATGGCCAATGTCTCGCGTCTCGGCCGGCGCGCAGCGGCCTCCAACATCCCCATCCTGATCGAGGGCGAGAGCGGGGTCGGCAAGGAGATGATCGCCCGCGCCATCCAGGGAGAAAGCGACCGAAGGGGCAAGCCTTTCGTCACGGTCAATTGCGGTGCCATCCCCGAGAACCTGGTGGAGAGCATCCTGTTCGGTCACGAAAAAGGTGCCTTTACCGGCGCCGTACAGAAGCATCCGGGAAAGTTTCTGGAGGCCAATGGTGGCACATTGTTCCTGGACGAGGTGGGCGAACTTCCCTCGGACATCCAGGTGAAGCTGCTGCGCGCCATTCAGGAGGGCGAGATTGATCCCGTCGGCGCGCGGAAGCCGGTCAAGGTCAACATCCGTCTGATCTCCGCCACCAATCGCGACATGATCGAAATGGTGAAGCGCGGTACGTTCCGGGAAGACCTCTATTACCGACTGAACGTGTTCCCCATCATGGTGCCGCCGCTGCGCGACCGGTTGGAAGACATCCCGCCGTTGGTGGATCACTTTATTGTGCGCTTCGCCGCGGAGGAGGGACGCAAGATTCGAGGCATCGCTCCTAACGCTTTAGCAATGCTCCAGGCTTATTCCTGGCCTGGTAACGTACGCCAGCTTGAGAACACTGTCTTCCGAGCCATCGTGCTTTGCGAGACCGACCGGCTCGAGATCGACGACTTTCCGCAGATCGCTGCGCAAGTCGACGGTTACGAACCGCGGATCCCATCCGTGCCGTCTGCGGCGACCCCGGGGAAACCGGAAATCGCAGCCGCTGCTGGACAGGACGGCGGGAACGTTCCGCCGGGTCAAGTTGTTGGAGGACATGTGGCTCTTGGCATCTCGGCGGTGACCTCTGGTGGTCATATTCGAAAGCTTGAAGAGGTCGAAGCCGACATGATCCGGCTGGCAATGGAACGTTATCGGGGCCAGATGTCAGAAGTGGCTAGAAAGCTTGGAATTGGACGGTCGACACTTTACCGAAAGGTCCGCGATTTGGGCCTTGAGGCGAAAATGTAACAGTCATTTTGTTTCACGGGAGCGGAGGTTCGGGCGCTTGCTCAGGCAGTTATCCGAGACTAGCGTCTGCCGCAATCAGGGTACCGGAGGGTGATGTGAAGAAGGCTGGCGTGAGGCTTGGAGTGCTGGCGTGTACTATGCTCGTGGCATTGCCCATAGCGGAAGCTTCCGCAGAAATCACCGGACGGAGCCAAAACTTTACCGCCCGGAACTTTTTCGAGCGCCTGTTCAACATTGATACGCCGCCGCCCCAGGACAACTTTTTCAGCGAGCCGGGCGCCCAGGGGCCTGCCCAGCGTTACCGCCAGCAACAGCAGCGGACACGAAACGTGGTCCAGCCGCGGCGTGAAGACAATGTCGATCCGGAGGGTGATCCCGAACCTGCCGTCCGCGTCGCGCCCGACATCGCGTTCTATGTTCCCGCGCCGCTGGTTCCCCTGACCGACCAGGCCCTCACGGGTGACGACATTACGGACCCCGTATCAGCGGCAATCCTAGCCGGACTGCGGGACGGTGTGGCCCCTGCCCTGCGTGTTCCCGCTGATGCGAAGCCCGCCATCCTCGCCTTCTACAAGGATCGCGACTTCATACCGGCCTGGACGGGGGTCTCCGGTCTGAACGGTCGGGCCGCCACCATGCTCAAGACGCTCGCTGCGGCGGATGACGAGGGTCTGCAGGCGCAGCAGTATTTGCCGCCGTCCCTCACCGGTTTCACCGACACCGGCGCAAATCTTAAGAATGATCCGAAGGCGCTAGCCTCGCTCGATCTGCAGATGACCGTCATGGCGCTCAAATATGCCCGGGATGCCATGAGCGGGCGGGTGGACCCCAACAAGATCACGCGCTTCAATGATCTCACTCCACCGAAGTTGGAGCCTGCAGAGGCCCTGGCCCAGCTCAATGCCACACGGGACCCGGGCGCCTATCTCGCTTCGCTCAACCCCACCAGCATAGGGTTCACCGCGCTTAAGAATGAGCTGAAGCGGCTTCGGGAAGCGAACGCGACGGCCGAAGCATTGCCGCCGATCGGCTCGGGCCCAGCCCTCAAACTGGGAATGCGGGATGAACGTGTCACTGTGCTCCGGGCCCATCTCTCGTCACTGGGTTTGATTGGCCCTTCGCGAGCAGGAGCGCTTGCGACGGGCGCCGCACCCAGTCGGGACATCATGCTGGTCGCCGATCTGTCGCAGACGGATCCGGACCCAAGCGAATCCGACAGCGCGATCGAGGCGATCCCCGTATCGGCACAGCTTACGGGCTCCGTCAAAGTGGCCAGCGTCGGCGATGCCGGCACAATCGATTCCACTCTGTACGACCAAAAGGTCGTGGATGCGGTCAGGGCGTTCCAGAGGCAGCAGGGGCTGTCCGCCGACGGCATCGCGGGGGTGCGCACTGTTGCCGCCTTCGAGCAGGAAAACGACGCCGACAAGATCGAGAAGATCCTCCTGAACATGGAACGCGCCCGGTGGATGCCAAGGGATCTCGGCAAACGCTATGTGCTCGTCAACCAACCGGCCTTCGAACTGAATCTGATCGAAGACAATGTCTCGAGTTTCCAGACTCGGGTCGTCGTCGGTACCAAGGTGAACCAGACGCCCGCTTTCAACGACGTCATGGAGACGATCGAATTCAATCCCTATTGGTACGTCCCGCGTTCCATCATCAATAAGGAGATGCTGCCGAAGCAGCGTCGCGATCCCAGCTACCTCTCCCGCAATGGCTATGAGGTGACCCGAAATGGCGGCCAGATCAGCGTCCGCCAGCCCCCGGGAAAATCCAATGCCTTGGGCGAGATGAAGTTCCTGTTTCCCAACAGCCACGCGGTTTATCTGCACGACACACCTTCCAAAAGCTTGTTTGGCCGCGACGCGCGGGCCTTCAGCCATGGTTGTGTCCGCGTCCAGAATCCTCGTGATCTGGCGGAAGCGATTTTGGAGCGTGAAGGCTGGAGCCGTGAGCGGATTGAACGCGCCATCGCCGGCGGCTCCAATAATGGTGTTCGGCTGAAGCAGAAAGTCGAAGTCCATCTCGCCTATTTGACCGCATGGCCCGGAAATGATGGGGCCATTCACTACCATGACGACGTCTACGGTAGAGACGCCAAGCTCTCACAGGCTTTGGCCGGGGGCGAAAGAGTGGCCCTCCAATAGAGGTGTATAGGAGCAGGCGGTGCGACAAAGCGGCACCGCCTCCCAACCTCTCCGTCTCCGGACGGATCTTTCCAAAAAACTACGAATCCTCCCTGTTTCATTAACGCCCGCTTAATCCTAAACGCGCACAGTGCGAGTGTGTAGGGTCGCCTCGCGTAATGGTGGCTGGAGGTTTTCTGACGTCTACCTCTTGTGCTCCGGATCGTCGGCGGATAATGATTGGCTATTGAGGAGCGGGGACGAAAGCCTCAAGCGGGGTTCCCGAGTAACTGTAGTGGCGTTTAACGCGTCTTCTGAATCAAGACGGAAGAGCTCATTGCGACTCAAAGCACGACGCTTTGCCGTAACATGCCTGTTGTCGACCGTCGGTGTTGCCGCGGTGTTGAGCTCTGACGTGAGCTCACTCTCCGCTGTCAGCGACACCCGCACGATCTCGATGTATCAGGTGCATACGAAGGAAAGCATTACGATCACCTATAAAAAGGATGGTCGTTACATTCCTTCGGCCTTGCGGGAATTGAATAGATTTCTGCGGGACTGGCGCAAGAATGAGATCATAAAGATCGATCCCGAGGTCATCGACCTCGTGTGGGAGCTCCACGAGGAGCTCGGCTCGAAGAAACCTGTCCACATCATTTGCGGCTACAGGAACGAAGCGACGAACAAGATGCTCAAGGGCATCGGGCGGAATGTCGCGAAGACCAGCATGCATACGCGCGGTCAGGCGATCGACATCTATTTCCCCGACGTGTCCTCGAAGAAGCTCCGCAACCATGCCCTCGTGCATCAGGTTGGCGGCGTCGGCTATTACGCGTCCTCGGGTCCCAATGGTTTCGTGCATGTCGATTCCGGCCGCGTCCGGCATTGGCCCGCCATTCCGAACCAGGAGTTTGCCTCGATCATGCGCAACGCGCCTGCGAAGGCGAAGCGCGACACCGCTCCCGCACAGATCATGGTCGCGGAAGCGGAGCCGGCCGAGGAAGAGGCCGCAAAGGCGGCCCCGCAGCCCGAGCCTGCCAAGATCATCAAGAAAAAGGCCGAGAGCGTCGTCGTCGCCGCGGCAGATGTGCCACGGCCGCGTATGAAGCCCGAATTGCCGGTGGTGCTGGCGTCCGCAAAGGCGCCGGTCGTGCCCTCTTCCAAGCCTGACGTGCCGGTGGCACCGGTCGAGGAGACGGTGGTTGCCGATGCTAGCCCGGCAAAAGCCAAAGAACTCGAGAATGCCGCGCAACGTGGCCTCGTGATCATGGCGTCGGCCGCCGCCGATATCGAGGTCGCACCCGCCTCAGCGCCGGCACCTGAGCAACAATCCTTCGCCCGCCCCTTTGGCAGCGAAGGCGCGAAGACATCGCTTGGCGGCAGTGCTCATCCCGTGGCGGGGGCCATGTCCCGGCCTCTGCCCATCGCCGCTGCGACGCAGGCGAGCATCAGCAACGACGAGTTCTGGAAAGAGCAGAACCTCAAGTTCTCGTTGAAGCCCCATTTCTTCAATTCCGCCAATGGCGATCCCTCTGACTCGAAGCCGAGCAATCGGGTCGTCAACCTATCTATCGAGGAAGCGGCGCCGGCGAGCAGCTACTCGTTCTTGCCGCCCGTGCTCAGCGAGCTGACGCGCTTGTTCCTGCCCTTCGAGACGGCCTCGGTCGAGGTCGCTGATGACGGTCAGGCACAGGCCGGAGGACCCGAGATCAACCGCTCCGACAAGGGCAATTTGTTGATGTCGCATCACGTCCAGACGACCATCAACGGTGCCGCCAAGGGACCGCGCATGGATCTGGCCTCGATGGAGGATCTGGTCAGCACCGCCAGCTTCAGCAGCGGTCCGGTCAATATGGCCCGCGCGCGGTCCAACGAACCGGAGCCGATCGCCTTCAAGGAATAGGGCGGATCGAAGACCACCCGCTTTTAAAGCAAAAATGCCCGGATCACGCCGGGCATTTTTCTTTCTTGCCTGCGGCTCAGTTCACGCCGCCTCCGAGCCTCCCGACAGCATCCCCAAAGCGCTCAGATACAGGTCGAGGATGGCTTCCTCTTCCTCACGCTCGGCGCGGTCCTTCTTGCGCAGGGATATCACCTTGCGCAAAATCTTGGTGTCGAAGCCATGGCCCTTGGCCTCGGCATAGACTTCTTTGATATCGGCGGCGGTTGCCGCTTTCTCTTCTTCCAGCTTCTCGATGCGCTCGACCAGACTGCGCAGCTGCCCCTGGGCGAATGATGTCGTCTCGTCCATTATTTCCCCGCGATGCGAACTCAGTGCTTGTGGCTTGCCCGGAATGCCGCCTGCTGCTCCGGACCCGCCTCCGATTGATGGCGCGCCTTCCATTCCTCGTAAGGCATACCGTAAATATGCTGGCGGGACTCATCCCGCGAGACTTCTATCCCCCGATTCTTCGCTGCCTCCTGATACCAGTTGGACAGACAATTGCGGCAGAAGCCGGCCAGGTTCATCAGATCGATGTTCTGGACGTCGGCACGCTCGCGCAAATGCTCGACCAGCCGCCGGAAGGCCGCCGCTTCGAGCTCGGTATTGGTCTTGTCGTCGATCATCGTGGTCCAAACCTTTCTGTGACTGCGGGGTCAGCGAGCAAAGGCGGCAGAATCCGCGCCAGCCGATCGACCCATTCTTCTTGTCCCGGTGCGTCCCTGATCAGATCCTGCCGGATCTCGATCAGCGAATGCGAGATGCCCTCCCGCGTACAATGGACATTCATGGTGTCCCCTTCCAGCTCGCCGGAATAAGGCTCGTTGTCCCCGACGATCAGTCCCGGTTCCCTCTCGAGCGCTGCAATCAGGCCACGAGAGAGGCGCGGATCCTCGTGCCACAGCATTCCCACATGCCATGGACGGGGCAGCCCCTTCCAATTGGGCGTGAAACTGTGAACAGACAAGACCACGGGCATCACGCCGCCGTCGCGGATCCGCCGGAGCGCGCCGGCGACAGCCCGGTGATATGGCCGATAGCAAAGATTCAATCTCAGCTCGCGCTCGGCGGCATCGACGCGCGCGTTACCGGGAATGACGGCGCCATCGGACAGGCGCATGATGAGTGTCGGATCATCTTCGCCCCGATTGGGATCGATCAACAGTCGCGAGAAACCGCTGAGCACGGCGGGCACACCCAGCCGAGCCGCCAGCCCGCGCGTGACCGCCTCGGCGCCGATGTCATAGGCGATGTGGCGCTCCAACTCGCTGTCGGGCAGGCCCAAAGTGCCGAGATGCGATGGAATCGTGTTGCGTGCATGGTCGCAGAGCAGCAGCAGGCTCTGGCCCCAATTGCCGTCAACCTCGAAGCAGGGTTCGAACCCCTCCCATTCGACGCAGTGTGGGGCCGGCACGGAATTGTCATGTGAAGGATTTCGCATCATTCCACTATACCGATGCATGCATCATCGCGCCAACCAAGGAGCCACCGATCACAGGGGTCGGTTCATCTTTTCGACATGTTGTCGCGGCAAGGGGGTGGAGCCACACGCTCGGACAGACAGCTGTTATCTTTTGGTGACAGAGCGACGGCTGTCGAGACTGACGAAATCGGCTATGCATGTTATTAAGCATGAGTTCTTCGTGAGGGATACTTATCGATGGCAGTGGCGCGTCGGCTGATCGGATCAGCATTGTTCATCTTGTTGCTGTTTGCCAGCGCGCCTGCCCATGCCGACCTCAAGGTATGCAATGATACCGATTCACGCGTCGGTGTGGCGCTGGGATACAAGGATACGAAGGGCTGGGTGAGCGAAGGTTGGTGGAACATCGGCCCCCGCAGCTGCGAGACCCTGCTCAAGGGTGACCTCATCGCGCGCTACTATTACGTCTATGCAGTGGATTACGACCGCGGCGGTTCGTGGGGCGGCAAGGCGGTCATGTGCACGCGTGACAAGCTGTTCACGATTCGCGGACTGGAATCCTGCGAGGATCGTGGGTATCAGCGCACCGGCTTCTTCGAAGTGGACACGACCGAGGAACCGGACTGGACAGTCACGCTGAATGCGCAGAGCAATGCATCCGGATCGACCAGCCAGGGACGCACCGGTCCCGCCGCAACTCCGCCGAGTACAACGCAATGAGGCGTCAGCGACGGGTCAAAATCGTCGCCACTCTCGGACCCGCCAGTTCCAGCCTCGACGTCATCAGCCGCCTGTTCGACAGTGGCGCCGATGTGTTCCGGATCAACATGAGCCACACCTCGCATGCCGAGATGACGCGGCTGCATGGATTGATTCGGCAGGTTGAGGACAAAAACCGACGTCCCATCGCCATCCTCGCGGACCTGCAGGGGCCCAAGCTTCGCATCGGGACATTTGCCAAGGGCTCGGTGACACTAGAAGAGGGTAGCCAATTTACGTTCGATCTGTCCGACAAACCGGGCAGCGAGACGCGCGTGCTGCTGCCGCATCCCGAAATCTTCGCGACCGCAGCGGCCGGCGATTGCCTGCTGCTCAATGACGGACGGTTGAAGCTCGAGATCGAAAAGGCGAGCCGGAGCCGAATCCTTGCCCGCGTGATCTATGGCGGCACCTTGTCCGACCGCAAAGGAATCAGCCTTCCCGACACGGTGCTTCCCATGAGCGCCATGACGGAAAAGGATCGCGCCGACCTCGACCATGCGGTCAATGTGGGCGTGGACTGGATCGCCCTGTCATTCGTGCAGCGCCCGGAGGATGTCGCCGAAGCCCGGAAGATGGCGAGAAATCGAGCGCTCATCATGGCGAAGCTCGAGAAGCCGGCCGCCCTGACACATCTGGACCAGATCCTCGAGCTTGCCGATGGCATCATGGTGGCGCGCGGCGATCTCGGCGTCGAGTTACCCATCGAGCAGGTGCCCGGCCGGCAGAAGCAGATCACCCGAGCAGCGCGAGCCGCCGGACGCCCGGTCGTGGTTGCCACTCAGATGCTGGAATCCATGATCCACGAGCCCGTGCCCACCCGGGCCGAGGTCTCGGACGTCGCCACCGCCGTGTTCGAGGGCGCCGACGCCATCATGCTGTCCGCGGAATCCGCCGTCGGCGCCTATCCCGATGGAGCGGTCGCAATGATGGACAAGATCGCCCAATCGGTCGAGCATGATCCATTCTATGCCGGCATCATCCATGCCCAGCGTACCGAGCCGCAGCCGACCAGCGCCGACGCCATCAGTGCGGCCGCCCGGACCATCAGTGAAACCCTCAATGCGGCTGCGATCGTCTGCTACACCTCGTCGGGCGCCACGGGACTTCGCGCGGCGCGGGAGCGACCGGCTACGCCGATTATCGCGCTCACGCCGATCGCGGCGACCGGCCGAAGACTGGCGCTGGTCTGGGGCCTGCATTGCGTCCTGACGGAAGATGCGCAGACACTGGACGACATGGTGGCCCGCGCCACGCGCATCGCTCACCGAGAAGGTTTTGCTGAGGCTGGGCAAAGAGTCATCATCACCGCGGGCGTCCCGCTGCGGACGCCGGGAGCGACGAACCTGCTCCGCATCGCCTTCGTAGACAAGAGTGACTGATAAAAGGGCGACTGCCTGCAAGGGAGACTGACCGCGGGACCGCTAGATCGCCCTGCCGACTTCCTTGTCGAGGATCCTCACCGCATCCTTGGCGCTATCGAGGAACGGGTTGATCTCCAGGGCGCGTTTGAATGCGTCGAGTGCACCCTTCTTGTCGCCTTCGGACCGCAGGATCATGCCCAGGCCGGCCAATGCGCCGAAATGCCGAGGCTCCAAGTCAAGCGCGCGCTCGATATCGGCGATCGCCCGCTCATGGTCTCCCAGCAAATAGAGGACCGTGGCCCGCTTGTTCCAGCCCTCGGGAAAATCCGGATCGATCTCGACCACGGTGTCCAGGATCGTCAGCGCCTTCTGGTACTGCTTGGCCGTCATCGCCCTGCCCGCTTGGCCGACGAGGACGTCGATGGTGGGACTGCCCGAGCGCATCCAGAGCTGCCAGACCGCCTCCTGAAGGACTTCGGCATTGCTCGCGTCGCGGGCGGTGTGGAGGCGGGCGAAAAGGCTATCCAGGAGGTCGGAGCGCTGTTCAGCAGTCTCCTGGGGAGTCGGCGGCATGGCAGCCTGGGGAGCCGGGCTCTCGGTGCCAGGAAGCGGTTGACGTGAGGCCCCCGGGTTTTGCGGCTGCACGAAGTCGGGATCGGATGGGAGCCGGTTTGCATCCTGCGCAGATGCTGCGCCTGCGAATGATATCATCGCAGCGATGAGGAACCAGCCAAAGGACCGCCCGGTCATAGGGATCATGGCCTTTAATTTACGAGATGCCGGTCCGCATGAAAAGAGTGCTGTCCATGCGGCATCGTCACCGTTGCGTGACAGCACTCCGGTTCGGCTCAGCCTCGCAAAAACAGCCGGATCAGCCCTGGCGAGCCTTGTAGCGAGGATTGGTCTTGTTGATGATGTAGATGCGGCCCTTGCGGCGCACCATGCGGTTATCGCGATGGCGCTTGGCAAGCGAGCGGAGAGAGTTACGGATCTTCATGTCGACACCTGTCTCGGAAAACGCCTGGAGGACAGCGTCGCGAGGAGCCGTCTCATTCGAGCCGGAGAGATAGTCTCGTCGGCGGGTCCTGTCAACCGGAGCCCGGAGGATTCGGTCGCTCCACGCTTGCGGCATGTCGCCGGGATCGTGACCAGGCGATTAGGAGTGTTTACATTCCAGCCTGCGAATCGATCCTCTCACATCCCGATCCCACGGAGACGACGTCATGGCCGCCAGCGGCATTGATTGGCGCAACCTCATTGCGGCCTGCGCCACTGTCAGCGTCTTCAGCTTCTCCCTGGGCGAGATGTATCCGCTGCTGTCGCTCAAGATGGAAAGCTGGGGAACGCCGGCCGACGTGATCGGGATCAATTCCGCCATGGCGCCGGTGGGCATTCTTGTGGCCGGCATGTTCATCCCGAAGCTTGCCCATGCCTTCGGGGCAAAGCGGCTGGCCATCTGCATGGTCCTAGTCACAGCCGCCGTCATCCTGGCCTATCCCACCTTCCCGTCCGTCCTCGCCTGGTTCCCTCTGCGGCTGCTGCAAGGCATGGCCGTGGCGGCGCTTTTTGCGCTCAGTGAATCTTGGGTGCTCAGCTATGCCCATGGAAAATATCGAGGACGCATTGTCGGCATCTATGCGACCTGCATCTCTGCAACGTTCGGGCTGGGTGCGGCCGTGGTCAGCTGGGCCGGCATTGACGGCTATCTGCCCTTCGTGATCGGCTCGGCCGTGCTGCTCATGGCGATCATCCCCATGGGCATGGTGGCGGAGCCGCCGCGACATTCGGATGACAGCCAGGTCTCGATCGTAGCCTTCGCTCGCAAGGCGCCGCTGCTCGTGCTCGCCATCGGGATCCATGCCGTCTTCGACGGCGGCATGCTGGGCTTCCTGTCGATCTACGGCGTGCGCATGGGGCTCGATCTCAACACTGCGGCCTTGGCCCTCACCGTTCTGGCCTTCGGCAATGTCTTCTTCCAGGTGCCCATCGGCTGGATCGCGGATCACACCTCGCGCCGCGGCATGATGCTGACCTGCTTCGCCACCGCGGCGATCAGCCTGGCGCTCCTGCCAGCCCTGATCAACACCGTGCTGCTCTGGCCCTTGGTGTTGATCATGGGCGCCTCCGGGTTCGGCATCTACACTCTCGGCCTTGCCATCCTCGGTGACGAGTTCACCGGCCCCGACCTGATCGCGGGCACCGCCACCTTCGCGGCGGTCTGGGGGCTTGGCAGCCTCGTCGGATCGGTGCTGGTCGGATTCGCGATCGCACTGTTCGGCCCGAACGGTTTCCCTGCGGTCCTCGTCATCATCTTCCTCGGCTATCTGGGGATCCAGGCGGCGCTCACGTCCCGGAACGCGCGCCAGCATTCCTGAGGCTGCCGATCGTCCAAGGCTCCCGCCGCGCGGAAAATTGGCATAGGTCGGGCGCTCACAAGTAGTGTATAGTATTCGGCGCTACCGGCGTTGTTGCGTTTGTTGTGAGTCGCACTTGGCTATTGTCCTTTTTGCGGGAGAATTCGCATGGACACAAGAAAGCTGGCCGCTGAAGCAATAGGAACATTCTGGCTCACCTTTGGAGGATGCGGCAGCGCCGTGATCGCTGCCGGCTTTCCCGATGTCGGGATCGGCCTCATGGGTGTCTCGCTCGCCTTCGGTCTGACGGTCCTGACCATGGCCTATGCCATCGGTCACGTCTCAGGCTGCCATCTCAATCCGGCTGTCACCGTGGGCCTGTGGGCCGGCGGCCGGTTTCCCGCCAATCAGGTGGTCCATTACATCGTCGCACAGGTGGTGGGCGCGATCATCGCTGCCGCCGTGCTCTGGGTCATCGCCAGCGGATCGCCCAGCTTCAATCCTGATGGCGGCTTCGCGGCCAATGGCTATGGCGACCATTCGCCGGGCAAATACAGCCTGACGGCGGCGCTGCTCGCCGAGTTCCTGCTGACGATGTTCTTCCTGTTCATCATCATGGGCTCCACCCATGGCAAGGCGCCCGCAGGATTCGCGCCGATCGCCATCGGTCTCGGCTTAACGCTGATCCACCTGATCAGCATTCCCATCACCAACACCTCAGTCAACCCGGCGCGCAGCACCGGACCTGCCCTGTTCGCCGGCGGATGGGCCCTGGCGCAGCTCTGGCTGTTCTGGGTGGCTCCTCTGGTCGGCGGCGCGGTGGGCGGCATTCTCTATCGCTGGCTCAGCGAAGAGCCCTCCGCCCTGGTCACCGGAGATGCGCCCAAGTCGGCTCAGCCGACGATCTGACCTGCCTCACAATGGCGCCCTCGCCGGCATTGGGCCGGCGGGGCGGTCAGCGTGGGGGCAGCAAGCCCCGGTCCCTGAGAAACGTGACGTCGATTTCGCCTTGCGCGACCGTCTCGGTGGGACCACTCAACGTGGCCTTGCTGAAACCCTGGTCGTTGCGCTCGAGATGGACCTCAAGCAGATCGTTGCCGCGTGTATGGACGGTGGCCGAAGCGGGCAAGAGCCCCAGCATATGGCAGATCGCCGTGCAGGCCACCGCTCCAGTGCCGCAGGCGAGAGTTTCCGCCTCGACACCGCGCTCATAGGTGCGCATGGCGATGCCGCCTTCGGCGAGGGTGACGAAATTCGCATTGCATCCCGCGGAGAAGGCCGGATGGTGGCGGAGCAAAGGACCCAGCCGCTCCACCGGATAGGCGGCCACCTGATCGACGAGCACCACCGCATGGGGCACGCCCACCAAGGCGAAATGCACGAGCAGGCGCTCCTCACCCAGATCCAGATCCATGTCCAGTTGGACATCCCGGGGCGGCGGCATCTCGATGGTGACATGGTCAGGCGCAACGAGGCCCAGGACATCTCCTGCCGCCGTCGCGAACGTCATCGAACGCCCGGCCACCCCCAGGTCGAAGGCGAAGCGTACGGCGCAGCGGGCGCCGTTGCCGCACATCTCCCCCGGCATGCCGGATGCGTTGATATAGAGCATCGAAAAATCCGTCTCGCCGGACGAGGGTTGCAAGACGATCATTCCGTCGGCGCCGAGCCCGCGGCGCCGGTCGCAGAGGGCGGCAGCAAGGGCCTCCAGGTCCGTCACCGGCACGCCATTGCGCCCGTCGATCATGACGAAATCATTGCCGCAGCCGTGCATCTTCGTGAAACTGAGGGTCATGAGCTCACGCCTCCTTGGTCTCCCCTGGCCTTATCACGGCAGCGGCGAGGGAGAGGAGTGCCGCCAATCCCGATGCGATCCACAGCCCATGCAGGCCCATCCACTGGTAGGTGAGACCGCCAAGAACCGCACCGCCGACCAATCCAAGCCAGAGGGAGAAGAGACGCAGTCCGCCAGCAGGGGCCCCTCCCATCAGCCGTGCCGCAGTCGCCTGACCGAGCTTGACGAGGGTTCCCGTGACATAAGTGAGGCTCGTCACCCCGTTTCCGGCCTTGTCGAACGTCGTATTCTCCATGCCCATGGCCAGGATCATGGCGGCTATCGCTATCTGCGTCTGTCCAACCCCCTGGAGGACGGCGCTCGTGGCGAGAAGGAGAGCGACCGCGAGGAGGAGCTTGGCACTTTTGCGGCTTGCCGCGAACTGGCCGAGCAGCGAGCCGATCACGACACCCGCCACGAAAAGCACGATGATCGAGAGCGCCACTTCGACGGCATGTCCGTCCATATAGGCGACGCTGATGGCCAATTGCGTCGAGTTTCCGCTCATGAAGGAGACGAAGTAGCCACTCAGGCTCATGAAACCCAGGGCATCCACATAGCCTGCCAAGGCTGACATCGATCCCGAAAGCAGCACTGCGCGGCGGGCGTCAGCCGCAGCCGTGGTCATGGTTCAGCGCCTCATTTCTCTCGAATTCTCGGGATCGATCGCACTCATTTTGTGACAAAGGCAAGATTTCGGCAATGGGGGATGGTTGACCGTGCCGTCACCGAAAATCTAGGGTCCGGCCCAACAGCTTTCACGATATCGGGAATTCATCATGAGCGCGTATGAGGATCTGATCGTCTCGGTCGCCGACGGCATTGCCCGGATCACCGTCAATCGACCGAACCGCCTCAATGCCTTGCGGAATGAGACGGGCGACGAGCTCCAGGCGGCGCTGCGCGTGATCGAGGCCGATCCATCGGTGCGCGTCCTGGTCCTCACGGGGGCCGGCCGCGGATTCGGGGCCGGCTATGATCTGGGCACCGTGCGGCCTGATGAGACCCTCGAACTCGAGGTCGTCCTGGAGAAACATTTCAATCCGGTGGTGCGGAGCATGCGCCACTCACGGCTGCCGATCATCACCCAGATCAACGGTCCCTGCGCCGGTGCCAGCGTCGGTCTCGCACTGGCCGGAGACATCATCATGGCGGCCAAGTCGGCTTTCTTCTACGAGCCCTTCGTCGGCATCGCCCTCGTTCCGGATGCCGGCAACACGCTGTTCCTGCCCCGGCTCATGGGCAGGGTGCGGGCTGCGCCCATGATGATGCTGGGGGACCGAATCAGTGCTGAGGAGGCTCAATCCTGGGGCCTGGTCTGGAAGGTTTTTGAGGATGATGCCCTCGAGATCGAAGTGAACAAGATCGCCACCAAGCTGGCGTCGCTTGCGCCGGACGCGCTGGCCGCCACCAAACAGCTGATCACGGCCGCTGCAGATACGGGTCTGGACGAGAGCCTTGATCTGGAGCGCGACCTTCAGGGCATTGCCGGGCGATCGCCGGAAATGAAGGCAGCGGTCGCGGCCTTCTTCGCCAAGAGGAAATAGGCCGAGCGGGCTCAGGACCTGCGCAGACACCGTCTGCGAGCCCAGCCGTCCTTTTCATATAAAGTTATCTGCATATCGTTATTTGGTTATTGACTTCACCCCTATTGCGGTCGATCCTGGCGTGAGAAGCGCAGATACGCGCCAGCACCGTCAGAAGAGGTTGCGCCATGCCCATCATCGTCAGCACGCTCGGTTTTCCATCCACAGACGATCGTGGCAGCGCTGATTGCTGGCATCGCCAGAGGGAGCTGGGTGTCACCCATATCCCGAGCAACTCGCCCCATGACTGCCCCGTGCAGGCCTTCAAAGCGGCCAAGCAGGATGGCGTCCACACACGGCCCGTGGTCGTGTCTCCCCTGAGCGGCCCTGCCCGGCTCGGTGTCGCAGAGACCCGCGCCTGTCTGAAAGACCTAGCGGCCGCCGGCGCCGACTGGGTGCAGGTGGATGAGTTCTGCCTGACTGTGCCCCTCGACGATGCGGCCAGGGGTCGTCTCCTCAGCTTCTATCAATCGATCGCCGAGGCCACACCGTCCTTGAAAATTCTCGTCAATGCCGGGCGGGGATCACTCGGCGAGAACCGCCGCTTTGCCGTGTCGCTCCCGATTGCGGGCCTGCATGTCGATTGTACGGGACGTGGCGACCAGTTTTCGGACGTGGTCGTCGATGCGCCCGCCGGCCTTTATCTTTCCCTCGGCCTGGTAGATGCAAAGGACCGGGACCAAACCGATATCGGTGCCCTGCTTCCGCGTCTCGAAGCGGCGGCCTTCCAGCGGGGACTGGCTATCGCCTCAGGCCTCCGGACCAACCCCTGGCCAACGGACCTCGGATCAGCTCCGCAGGACCTCGACGGGCTCGCCATTCAGCTGGGTCTGGACCGGCTCATTCTGGCCCCCGGCAGCTCTCTGGCCGATGCCAGCACAGAGCGTGCCGAGCAGTGCGTCGCTGCCCTGACGCTTCTTGCCCAGGGGCTCGCTGAGGGGCGCAGCGTCATCGGCTCCGCAGTCCCCGGTAGCGTCCCGCCAGGAGTCCTCTCTCTGGCGCAAGCGCGCAGCGTGCGCAGCGCTGCCTGAAGCCTGCTTCTTCCGCACACTTGATCCCCACGCATATTGCGCCGGGCTTCGTCAAAGGCTACCCATGTATCCATTCGGGCGGACTTTGGAGCCGCACGCTTGGCCGATAGATTCAAGGGAAAGCCTATCGTGAGTAGCTCGACGATCGATCAGCGGGATCTGCGCAACGCCTTCGGCACATTTGCCACCGGGGTTACAGTCGTGACCACGATGGACGCCGAGGGCCAGCCCCGCGGGTTCACGGCCAATTCATTCTCCTCCGTTTCCCTGGACCCGCCCCTGGTCCTGGTTTGCCTGGCGCGCTCGGCATCGAGCTATCCGGCATTCATGTCGACCGATCAATTCGCGATCAACATCCTCGCGGAGGACCAGAAGGACGTTTCCGGAGCCTTCGCATCGAGAACGGGTGCGAAGTTCGATTCCGTGAGCTGGACCGGCCACACGACCGGCAGCCCGATCATCGATGGCGCGACCTCCTGGCTGGATTGCACCATGCATCAACGCATCGACGCGGGGGACCACGTCATTCTCGTCGGCGCGGTGGTCGATTACGCTTATTCCGGCCGCAGTCCGCTGGGATATTGCCGCGGCGCCTATGTCACATTCGGGCTGGCGTCGCAGGCGATCGCTGCCGCGGAGCTCCCCGGGACGGCGCAGATCGGGGCGATCATCGAGGCAGAGGGTGCGATCCTCCTCTTCGAAGACCCGGCCACGCATGCTCTGGAACTGCCGGTCGCCGACAGGCTGGGCCCCAAATCCGAAGCCGACAGTCTCCTGGGTGTCCTGGCCGCGCAAGGCGTGGATGCTCAGCTGTCATTTCTCTTCGCAGTCTTCGAAGATCCCGATACCGGCAAACACAACATCTTCTATCGCGGCCAAGCCAGCGAGGTGCGCGATCCGGCGCGGCAGCAATTCATCGCTTTCGAGGACATCCCCTTCGACCGGATCCCGGATCGGGCCAACCGCGCCATGCTGCAGCGCTATATCCGCGAGCGCCGCCAAGATGTGTTCGGGGTCTATGTGGGCAATGTCGACCGGGGTTCGGTCAATCTGCTGTCCACCAGCGAACCTCAACAAGTGATGCAGCCATGAAATTCTCGCTCTTCGTCCATATGGAACGAAACGAGCCGGATGTTTCCCATGCCCAGCTCTTCGACGAGCTTACGGAATTGGTCCAGATCGCCGAGCGCGGCGGCATGCATGCGGTCTGGATCGGGGAGCATCACGGGATGGAGTTTACCATCTCGCCCAACCCGCTGATCAACATCGCCTATCTCGCAGCGAAAACGGAAAGGGTGAGGTTGGGCACGGGCAGCTTGATCGCGCCCTTCTGGCACCCCGTCAAAATGGCCGGCGAGTGCGCCATGGCCGATATCGCCACGGGCGGCAGGCTCGATGTGGGGATCGCCCGCGGCGCCTACTCCTTCGAGTATCAACGCCTGGGCGACAATCTCGACGCCACGGAAGCGGGGCTGCGGATGCGCGAGCTTATTCCCGCCGTTCAGCAGATGTGGCGCGGTGATTACGCCCATGAGGGCCAGTACTGGTCCTTCCCCGCGACCACCAGCGTTCCTGCGCCGGCGCAGCCCGGGGGTCCTCCGATCTGGGTAGCGGCTCGCGATCCGAACTCGCATCACTTCGCCGTCGCGCAAGGATGCAATGTCCAGGTGACACCTCTGTCGAGCGGCGACGAGGAGGTCGCCTCGCTCATGCAGAGATTCAAGGATGCCTGTGCGGCCCATCCGGAGATTCCGAGGCCGAAGATCATGCTCCTGCAACACACCTATGTCGCCTCCGACGAAGCCGACGTGCAGCAGGGCGCCCGAGAACTCGCCCGCTTCTATGCGTATTTCGGCGCTTGGTTCAAGAATACGAGGCCGGTCGAGCGCGGGTTCATTGCACCGCTGACCGAGGCGGAGATCGAGGCCAATCCCATGGTCAGCCCTGAGCTCATGATCAAGAATCTGGTCATCGGCACTGCCGGCACCGTCGTGGACCGGGTTCGCGGCTACGAGGCGCTGGGGTATGACCAGTTCAGCATCTGGATCGACAGCGGAATGTCATTCCAGCGCAAGAAGGCCTCGCTGCAGCGCTTCATCTCAGAGGTAATGCCCGCGTTCCCGGGGACATGATTGCGACGCCACGATGAGTGGCGCAACCAACTCCGTCGATTGCAGTTCATTGTCGACATGCAGAAGGAGGCATTCATGACCGGGATCGTCTACCAAGTCGTCGAACATGATGGCGGCTGGGCCTATAAGCTGGACGACGTGTTTTCCGAGACGTTTCCCAGCCGAGAATCGGCCATAGCCGCCGCACGCAGGGTCGCCGCTGAGCAGCGAGTCCCTGGTGAGACGGAAATCATCGAGTATGAAGATGAGAATGGCCGCTGGCACCAAGAGGTCGCCCGAGGCAGCGACAGGCCCGATACGGAGGTCGTCACCTAGCAACGACCTGCAACGGCCCCCGGGGCGCCTGTCTCAGCCCTCAGCGCGTTAATTCGCGTCTTTGGTCGCACCAGCAGCTTTGCTCTTGGACTTAGCCGCAGTGGGCGTCGAAGCCTCACTGGTCGGATTGGGCTTGCGGCCCAGTCCGAGCGCACGAGCGAGGTTGGATCGCGCCTCGGCATAGGCCGGCGCCACCATGGGATAGTCCGGCGGCAATTGCCATTTCGCACGGTATTGTTCAGGCGTCAGGTTGTAATGGGTGCTCAGGTGCCGCTTCAGGGACTTGAACTTCTTGCCATCCTCCAGGCAGACGATGAATTCATGGGTGACCGACTTTTTCACCGGAACCGCCGGTGTGAGCGTCACAGGCTCAGCCGCTCCATCGGTGGACAAACCAGATAAAGCCTTGTGTACGGACGCAATAAGGCTCGGCAGATCATTGAGCTGGACCGAGTTCTTCGCCACATAGGCCGACACAATTTGAGCCGTTAACTCGACTTGCGGCTCGTCATTCGTCTCGTCCATCTTCATCCCTCTCGCTTTAACTCTTCACGCTGCTTGCCAGCAACGTTGAGATCTCAACTGCCAGAATTCTCACGATGTCTTCGACCATTCCGGTCCGCCCCTGCAGACATCCGTGCACTTGTCAGGCTTTAACGAACATAAAGTCAATTAAGTTCCAGCAACACTGTGCCGGGAGCAACATTATTTAAATCATCTCAACTTCGATGCAATGCAGATCGGTTGGCGCGACAAAGCCGTCTGATTCGAAGCAAGGAGGAAAATTCTACTGCTGATTGTTCTTGTGGGCCTATTCCGGGTTACCAGGCATGACCAAGCTGGTGCCTTTGATGATCACAGCCGGCTCACCGTCACTGTTTATCAACTGCCCCGTCAGCTCCATGAGATGGCCTCCGAGGCTCTCCTTGGGATAGAGCTTGTCGACCGTCCACTCGGCACTCATCACCTCGCCTGCCCGCACGGCGCGACGCAGGGTAATGTTGAATTGGAGACCGACGGACGCAGATCGACCAGTTATGAATTCCGCGAGTTCTCCCATGAGCCACGACATCGAATGTGTGCCGCTGGCGATCAGACCGCCGAAACGGCTCCTGTTCGCGACTTCCTCATCCGTGTGCAGGGGATTTACGTCATGAGCCATCACGGCAAAGGCTCGGATCGAGTCGGCGTCGAAAGTCAGCTGGCGCTTGAACGATTCACCGACACGGAATGGCGGGACCCATTGCGGGTCGAACTCTCGGGAACCGGACATGGCGTCTCCTTCAACCGTGCCGAGATACAGGAGACCTTACCGGTTCGGCAACCCTTCGCGCATCGGGAAGAGCGAGACCACGACCGACCGTCCCCTTCCCTTTCGATCATTCGTCCTGATCCGCATCGAGGATCGCCTTGCGCCGTGCCGACCAGACGCCCGTTGTCTGCGGTTTGACGAATATCGTCGTCAGTTCGGGACGCCGTTCTTTTAGCCGAGCTTCGAGCCGTTCGATGCAGGCTTCAATGTCGGGCGCCGTCAGATTATCGTGAAACTCGATGCTCAACAGGGCCACGATCTGTTGGGGACCCATATGCATGGTGAGAACTCCGTTGGCGCGCTGAACGGCAGGGTCCGCTGCCGCAAGCCGTAACGTCTCCTCCTCGACATGAGGCAAGGCCGGCTCGCCAATCAGCAGCCCTTTGCATTCGCGCGCCAAGAACATCGCCGTGGCCGCCAGCAGGAGACCAATGCCGATGGAGGCAAGGCCATCGAGTTCGGGGGCTTCGAAGTAGTCGGAGGCTGCAATGCCGATAAAGGCGATTGCCAGGCCCAACAGTGCCGCAGTGTCCTCGAACAAGACCGTGAATGTCGTTGGATCCTTGCTGCGTCTCACTGCAGCGAAGTAGCCCAGACTTCCCTTGCTGCGGCGGAACTCCTTGAGTGCGACCCACCATGTTCCGAACTCAAAGACGGCCGAGATGCCAAGTACCGCATAGTTCACGTGAGGCGAGGTGCTGGGCTCCGGGGCCATCATGTGGATGACACCCTCATAGAGCGATACGCCCGCGCCGAGGGCGAACACCAGGAGAGCGACGATGAAGCTCCAGAAGTAAAGCTCTCGACCATGGCCGAGAGGATGTGCTGCGTCGGGAGGTCGAGCCGCACGCTTCAGGCCGTAGAGAAGCAGGAGTTCATTGCCGCTGTCGACGAGGGAATGGACACCCTCGCTCAACATTGCGGAGCTGCCGGTCAAGGCAGCCGCGGTAAATTTCGTGCCCGCAATCAGCAAATTGCCGATCAGAGCTGCATACACCACCTTCTTGGAGGCTGATGGAGCCGCCATGGGCCCTCATGACTAAGCAGGTCTAATCGATTGCCAAGGACGCCTGTTCCCCGGTCATGATTTCGGCATCACCGACGTCCTGGCTTTCGAGAGTGCATGAAAGGCGCGAGCCAGGTCAAGGCCGCGACGGCCTTCCCACACGCTCCCTTCAGCAAGAGAAGTGACCGGTGGCCCGATCACTTGTTGCCGGTGGATTAAATCAGACCGTCTCAGCGATCTTGGCTTTGCGGGGAGCGCGCTTGACCGGATCTCCGGCCTCTGCAGACGCCGCCTTGACCCGTGCCGGTTTCTTTGCCGGTGCGGCCGCGGGCTTGGACGCGATCTTCGCTGAATCAGCAGCGGTCTTGGCCGCAGGCTTGCGCCCCAAACCCAACGAGCGCGCCAGATTTGATCTCGCTTCCGAGTAAGAAGGAGCGACCATCGGGTAATCCGACGGCAAACCCCATTTTGCACGATATTGCTCGGGGCTCATGCCGTAATGCGCATTAAGATGCCGCTTGAGGGATTTGAACTTTTTACCGTCCTCAAGACAAATAATGTATTCGGGCGTCACGGACTTCCGAATCGATACTGCCGGTGTGAGTGGAACGGAACTTTCCGCCGGCTTTTCCTGCCCCAGAGCATTAAGCGCCCCATGAACAGAGGCGATCAGGCTTGCGAGATCACCGGCCGGAACAGAGTTCTTTTCCACGTAAGCTGATACGATGTTTGCAGTAAGCTCGACAAAAAAGCCGCTTTGCGTCATTTCCGACATTCAATTCTCCTAAGTTCTCTCTGCGCCAGCACATAATTCAAAAAAACTGGAAAAGCCAGCGCCTAACGTCGTCTTCGTAAAAAAACACCCGTCGGATTTACTCCGAGACCAGCGAACATCCAAAAAATCGCCCACTTTAATGCTGGTTACACTCACCCGGCGATTGCAAACGAGACGCCGATCCCTTCCGCGACAAGAATCCTATATTTCATTTTGAAAGATATCGGCGCGGACCGGGTCATTGATGCTCAATCACATAATATCTATGATACTCATCTCCAATTCTCGGCACAACATAAATTTTCTTTACATTTACTTCATTCATAAGATTTCAATACGTCCGCACGCGCCCGAACTGAAGATGTCGACATAGCACCAACAATTCAGCGAGAAGAAACCTTCTTGGGGCTGAGCAGTAGTGTGGATCATCCGGTGTTCCACGAGATTCAAGATGTCCTCTTCTCTCCATCGTGGAGACGCAGCGGGCGGCAAGCACTTCTCAGCGTTCACGCTCGGATGGATCAGCACATTTGGCCGGAGGAGCAGCTGGCGCCCACAAATACAAGAGCAGTTGTATCTTGAACAAGATTTCGCAGCTTTTCGGCCCGCTTGGGCGCACGATATTGCTCCAGCTTCCTCCTGCGCTCGCCACATGTGGGGCGACATAGAGGGAGCATGAAATGACGGACCAATCTTCCGACACCCGCGTCCTAGATCACGCTAACACTCAGTTGCTGATAAAGGCCTACGAAGCCGCTGGAAACACAGCGAAGTTCTATGGAAAAGCAGATGGCGTTCCTGCCGTTTTGGTGGTCGATTGCAAAAATACCAAGAACGACACGGTCATCATCGCTGATCAGCTCAACGCCCCCGACCAATATGTCCAGAACTTTCGTCCTGGCGAGGATCGGATCGAGCTGTGGATGACCAACGGCAATGAGGATTTCACCAGAGGCCACTTTCAGTCCAATGCCGCGTTCGGTGCGGTGATCAGCATCGCGAGCGCCAACTGGATCGAGATCGATCCCGAATTCTATCGCTCGACGCTGGAACAGTTCAAAGGTGTCAAGTGGAAGGCCGAAAGCCATCTGCTGGATCAGGTCACCCAGAGCATCGACAAGATCAATTTAGACGAGTTGTTCGGAGTCACTCCGAAAACAATACCTGCCGTGAGAGGCCCAGGGCCCGTGATGACGCCGGAGCCAGTGGCTGTGCAGCAGCCGGAGCCGGTCGTGCCGCCGGAAGAGCGTGATTACGAGGCTGAATTGCTTGGCTTCTTCTAACACAGGGCCGGTCCCAGGATGGGGGACATGTTCCCTTTTTCGCACTCGATCTCGGCTTCCTGCTCGATCGGGTGCGGCGCCCCCCAGCCAGAGGCGTGACGTTGCGGTCTCTTGCAACTCGTCCGTAACGGGGCAAAACTCGTCCCATGTCGATGGAGAACGAGTATCTGACCGGGCAAAGGCGGGACGGCCATCCGCAGCTTATCGCCGACTTCGAGGCGGAAAGCCTGCAGGCGACGGATGGCCTCGCGCCGAAGCGGGACATCGCCTATGGCGAGCATGAGCGTCAGGTCTTCGACCTGTTCCTGCCGCGGGACCGTGAGGCGACCACGGTCCTTTGCTATTATCATGCAGGCTATTGGCAGAGCCGCGACAAGTCGCAATTCCGCTTCATCGCGGAGCCCTTCGTCAAGGCCGGCCTTGCCGTGGCGCTGGTCAATTACCCTCTCTGTCCCGACGTCACCTTCTGCGAGCTCGTGCAAATGGTGAAGTCCAGCCCTGCGGCAGTGCAAAACCACCTGCGCCACCACCATGGTCTCCATTGCAATACCCTTCTGGTCGGCCATTCCGCAGGCGCCCATTTGGTGGTGGAGATGGCGGAGACACCCGGCGTCCTCGGCATCGTGGGGCTCAGTGGTGTCTATGATCTGTTGCCGTTGATCGAAACATCCCTCAACGAGCGGCTGCAGCTCGACCCCTATAATGCCCGGCAGCGCTCGGTGGTCGGTCGGCAGAGAGACCCGATGCCAGCCGCCCTCTTTGCTGCCGGAGCCAGCGAGACGACGGAATTCCTGCGGCAGACCGAAATCATGGATGCCGATTGGCGCCGGTCGGGAAGCCGCAGCACGCTCATGGTGACGCCGGAGGATGATCACTTCACCATCCTGCGCACCCTCTGCAGGTCCGGCAGCACGCTGCATCAAGCCGTTCTCGACATGGCGCGCTAGAGCCTCCCTTCACCTCAGTGCGCCACGCACAATCCCATCGCCGTCTTGCGACCTCCCGCGTTCTGTGCAAAGGGAAAGAGGGGAAAAATTTCCGGATAATGCGGCTCCATATCGTCTGAGACACAGACGAGGCACGCCACAATCCGAATGATTGGGAGGCTTCGGGAATGACGCTGCGTCGCATGATGGCCATCGGCATGGCCGCTATCCTTTTTGGTGGAGCCGTCACGGCGGAGGCTGCGGCCGACAAGCCGCTCAAGATCGGCCTCATGTTCACCCTGTCGGGACCCGCTGCCGTCCTCGGCGAACAGGGTCGCGACGGGTTTCTGCTGGCTGCGGATATCCTCAAGAACAAGCTCGGCGGGCTGGACACCGAAATCATCGTCATCGACGACGAGCAGAAGCCGGATGTCGCGGTCAACCGCGCCCGGGAGCTGGTCGAGCGCGATCAGGTCGATTTCGTCGTCGGACCGATCTTCTCCAACATTCTGCAGGCCATCGCCAAACCGGTCACCGATAGCGGCAAGTTTCTAATCAGCCCCAATGCCGGCACCTCGAACTTCGCGGGCAAGGACTGCAATCCCAATCTGTTCGTCTCGTCCTATCAGAACGACCAGGTCCACGAGGTCCTGGGCAAGTATGCTCAGGACAAGGGCTATAAAAAGCTCTTCCTGCTGGCTCCCAATTATCAGGCGGGCAAGGATGCGATCGCCGGCGTGAAGCATTCCTACAAGGGTGAAGTCGTCGAAGAGATCTTCACGCCCATGGGGCAGCTCGACTTCTCCGCCGAACTGGCCCAGATCGCAGCCGCGCAGCCCGATGCGGTCTATGCCTTCATGCCCGGCGGCATGGGCGTCAATCTGGTGAAGCAATATCGCCAGGCGGGACTCGAGAACATCCCCTTCCTTTCCGCCTTCACGGTGGACGAGACCACGCTGCCCGCAACGAAGGATGCCGCCGTCGGTTTCTTCGGCGGTGCCAATTGGGCACCGGATCTGGACGTCGCCCAGTCCAAGGAGTTCGTGAAGGCGTATGAGGCGAAGTACGGCAAGGTCCCGGGGACCTACGCCATGCAGGCCTATGATGCGGCGCTGATGATCGACGCCGCGGTCAAATCCGTGAATGGCGACCTCACCAATGCGGACGGGATCCGCAAGGGGCTCGAGGCCGCCGACATCCAGTCCTTGCGCGGCGACTTCAAGATCGGCCCCAATCACTACCCGATTCAGAACTTCTATCTGGTCAAGGCCGCCAAGCGCCCGGACGGCAAGTATCAGACGGAGATCGTCGAGACGATCTTCACCGACTACGCCGATTCCTATGCCGCGCAATGCCAGATGAAGTAAACATCGGTCAGACTATCATCCTCGGGCTCGACCCGAGGATGAAGGACAACCGGCACCATTCTTCCCCCGAAATCCTGGATCCTCGGGTCACGCCCGAGGATGACGAAAAGGGGCGGGAATTCATGCTCAACCTCTTCCTCCTGCAGGTCCTGAACGGCATCCAGTTCGGCATCCTGCTGTTCCTCGTCGCTGCGGGGCTCACCCTCGTCTTCGGGGTGATGAACTTCATCAATCTCGCCCATGGCGTTCAGTACATGGTGGGCGCCTATCTCGCGGCCGCCTTCGTCGCCTATACGGGCAATTTTTATCTCGGCCTGCTGCTCGCCCTTCCCGCGGCCCTGATGTTCGGCCTGTTGCTCGAATTCCTCATCTTTCGGAGGCTCTACGAGCGGGATCATCTGGACCAGGTGCTGGCGACCTTCGGCGTCATCCTGATCATCAATGAGGGCGTCAAGATCATCTGGGGTGCCGCACCCCTGTCGGTGCCCATCCCGGACAGCCTGTCCGGCTCGCTGCCGCTCATCGGCAATCTGCGCTATGCCATCTACCGGCTCGCCATCATCGGCGCAGGGCTGGCGACCGCTCTCGGCCTCTATCTGCTCATCAACCATACCCGCATCGGCATGCGGGTCCGAGCCGGAGCCTCGAACAGCCCCATGGTCTCGGCGCTGGGCGTCGACATCCATCGCCTGTTCATGATCCTTTTCGGCTTCGGCGCCATGCTGGCGGGATTTGCCGGCGCCATGGTCTCGCCCATCCTGTCGGTCGATCCCGGCATGGGCGACAGCGTCCTCATCCTCACCTTCGTGGTCATCGTCATCGGCGGCATCGGCTCGATCCGCGGTGCCTTCGTCGCCGCGATCCTGGTGGGCCTCGTGGACACGGTGGGGCGCACCTTCGGGCCGATCGTCCTGCGCCTGTTGCTGGATCCCAGTGCGGCGGCCCAGACCGGGCGCACGCTCGCGCCCATGCTGATCTACATCCTGATGGCGGCCATCCTGTATTTCCGCCCTTCCGGCCTGTTTCGGACGCGAGGCTGAGGTGAGAACGCCCACCGCTCTCGCCATCGCCGTCTTCGGCCTGCTCGCGGTCCTGCCGCCTTTGTTCCTGCTCGCCGGAGAGCCGTTCCTCCTGGTGATCGCGATAAGGGTGATGATCTTCGCAATCGCCGCCGTGTCCCTCGATCTCATCCTGGGATATGGCGCCATGGTCTCCTTCGGGCATGCCGCCTTCATCGGCATCGGCGCCTATGCAGTGGCCATCCCCGCGTCCCACGGGGTTACCGATCTCTTCGCTCAGACCCTGATCGCGATCGTCGCCTCCTGCCTCTTCGCCCTGGCCACCGGTGCCATCTCGCTGAGAACCAAAGGCGTCTATTTCATCATGATCACGCTGGCCTTCGGACAGATGGCCTTCTTCGTCATGGTGTCGCTGGCCGCCTATGGCGGCGATGACGGAATCACGCTGCCGGGGCGCTCGACCCTCTTCGGCGCCCCTCTCATTGCGAACAACTTCGCGTTCTTCTACGTCGTGCTGACCTGCCTGGTGGGCCTCTATTTCCTTTCGCATGCCCTCACCCGATCCCGCTTCGGTCGCGTCATCCGCGCCTCGCGGGAGAACCCGATCCGGGTTCAGTCGGTCGGCTTCTCGCCGTTTCCCTACCAGCTCACCGCCTATGCCATTTCCGGGGCCATGGCCGGTGTGGCCGGTGTGCTGCTGGCCAATCAGGCGGAATTCGTATCGCCGGCCTATATGTCCTGGCAGCGTTCGGGCGAGCTCATCGCCATGGTGGTCGTGGGCGGCACCGGCACCCTCATCGGCCCCATCCTCGGGGCTGCAGGCTTCATCCTGCTGGAAGAATGGCTGCCCGCGCTGTCGGAGCACTGGAAGCTCGGCTTCGGCGTCATCCTCGTGCTCATCGTGCTCTATACGCGCGGCGGCCTTTATGGCTTCTACCGCCGCGTCATGGGGAGCGCCCGAGCATGACCCCGCCCCTCCTCTCAGTACGCGATCTCAACAAGAATTACGGCGCGCTGAAAGTCGCCGACAACATCTCCTTCGATGTCCAGCCCGGCGAGATGCATGCCATCATCGGCCCCAACGGGGCCGGAAAGACGACGCTCGTCCAGCAATTGTCTGGTCTTGCGACCTCCACCAGCGGCAGCGTCCATTTCGACGGGCGCGATATCACAAGCCTGTCCTTTCCCGAGAGGGTCCGCCTCGGCATTGCGCGGTCCTTCCAGATCACCTCGATCCTGCCGGACTTCACCGTGCTGGAGAATGCCGCTTTGGCGGTGCAGGCCCGGTCGGGCTCCAGCTTCCGGTTCTTTCGCGCCGCCTCACGCGAGGCCGCCTTGAACGAGGAGGCCATGGAGGCTCTGGGCGCCGTCCGCCTGGACATGCGTGCCGATGCCGTCGCCGGCAGCCTGTCCCATGGCGAGAAGCGCCAGCTGGAGCTGGCCATCGCGCTGGCCACCAAGCCGAGGCTGCTCCTGCTGGACGAGCCGCTCGCCGGAACGGGACATGAGGAATCGGACCTTCTCGTCGAACTGATGCGGGGCCTCAAGGGCGCCCATGCGATCGTGCTCATCGAACACGACATGGACGCCGTCTTCTCGCTCGCCGACAGAGTCAGCGTTCTCGTCTATGGCCGCATCATCGCCACGGACCGGCCGGAGGCGGTGCGGGCCAATGCGGAGGTGCGGGCCGCCTATCTCGGCGAGGAGGAGGTCGCCTGATGCTGCGGATCGAGGGGTTGGAGGCAGCCTATGGGACAAGCCAGATCCTGTTCGGCATCGACCTTGCCGTCGAGGCCGGCGAGGCCGTGACCCTGCTCGGCCGCAACGGCATGGGAAAGACCACGACGATCAAGTCCCTGTTCGGCCTCCTGCGGCCGCTGAAGGGCCGCATCCTCATCGACGGCGAGGATTTCTCAGGCGCCCCACCGCACAGGATCGCGCAACGCGGGATCGGCCTGGTTCCCGAAGGCCGGCAGGTCTTTCCCACCCTGACGGTGGAGGAAAATCTCATCGCGACCGCTCGCCAGCCACGCGGCCCTGGAAAGTGGACCTTGGCTTCCGTCTATGGCCTCTTTCCGCGCCTCAAGGAGCGCAGGGGGAACATGGGCAACCAGCTCTCCGGCGGCGAACAGCAGATGCTCGCCATCGGCCGGGCGTTGATGACCAATCCCCGTCTCGTGGTGCTGGATGAAGCGACCGAGGGACTCGCCCCCTTGATCCGCGACGAAATCTGGTCTTGCCTCAGCCAGATCCGACGAGAGGGAGAGGCGATCCTGGTGATCGACAAGAATGTGGACAAGCTCGCCCGCTTCGCCGACCGTCACGTGGTGATCGAGAAGGGCCGCGTGGTCTGGACCGGATCGAGTGCCGCACTGATGGACGACCCGCACGTCAAAGCCCGCTTCCTGCATGTGTGAAAGAGACGCCCCATGACCAAGATGACCGCCGGCATCACCAAAGCCGAAACAGGGATCGAAGGCATCAGCTGGAACATCCTCGGCCAGATCTACGTCCCGAAGCAATTGTCGGAGAACTCGTTTTCCTGGCACGCGACCTTCCCGGTCGGGACTTTCGTGCCACCGCATATCCATCCGCATCAGGACGAGTTCCTCTATATCCTCGAGGGGCGCTTCGACTTCGTCCTGTCGGGCGAGGAAGCGTATGCGGAGCCCGGCGATCTCGTGCGCCTGCCCATGGGACAGCCGCACGGCATCTTCAACCGTACGCGCGGCGAGGTGAAATGCCTGTTCTGGGTCGCGCCGTCGCGCCGCCTGTTCGACCTGTTCTGGGCCCTCCACAATCTGGGCCCGCAGGCCAATCCGGCCGAAGTCGTCGCCGTCTCCGCCAAGCACGAGGTCGATTTCCTGCCGCCGCCGGACGCATGAGCTCCATGGTTCAGCGGTCACCCTTCGACCGCCGTGCTCGCGCTTGAGGAACTGAGACGAGGATACTCCATGAAGGTCATGATCGTGGGCGGCGGGATCGGCGGTCTTACGGCTGCCTTGATGTTGCATGCGCGCGGCATTCACGTAGAGCTCTTTGAGCAGTCACCGGAGATCCGGGAAGTGGGGGTCGGCATCAACACCCTGCCTCACGCGATCGCCGAATTGTCGGCGCTGGGGCTCCTGCCCGCTCTGGACAGGGTCGGCCTGCGCACACGAGAGCTCATCTATCTCAATCGCCAGGGCCAGGAGGTCTGGCGCGAATTGCGTGGACTTCATGCGGGCCATCCGGTGCCGCAATATTCCATCCATCGCGGCCGCCTGCAGAAGCTGCTGTTTGATGCCGCCCTGGAGCGCCTCGGGGCGGACGCGTTTCATTTCGGCCGCTCGCTGTCGGGGTTCATGCAGGACGAGGGCGGGATCACCGCGCATTTCGTCGACAGCCTCAAAGGCGGCACGGGCGAAGTCGCGCGGGGCGACATCCTCGTCTGTGCCGACGGCATCCATTCGGTCGCGCGACGGATTTTCTATCCCGACGAGGGGGCGCCCAAATGGAACGGCGTCATCATGTGGCGCGGCGCTGCGGAGTGGCCGGTGTGGCAGGACGGAGAGACGATGGCCATCGGCGGCGGCATGGGCGCGAAGTTCGTCTATTATCCGATCGCGTCCCCGCAAGACGGCCGGGTGCTCACCAATTGGGTGGTCAATGTGAAGCTGGCCGACGCCGCCGTCTCACCGCCGCCGAAGGACAGCTGGTCACGGCCGGCACCGCGCGCCGAGGTCATGTCCTTCGCCCGCCGCTTCCATATCCCCGGCGTCGATATCGAGGGGCTGGTGGCCGCGACATCGCAGATCTTCGAATATCCCATGTGCGACCGCGATCCGCTGCCGCGCTGGACCTTCGGACGCGTGACACTGCTGGGCGATGCCGCCCATCCCATGTATCCGGTGGGCTCGAATGGAGCGTCGCAGGCGATCCTCGATGCCCGCGCACTGGCCGATGCCCTGGCCCGTTCCAGCCATCCGCGCCAGGGCCTCTACGAGTATGAGCGCGAGCGGCTGCCGAAAACGGCCGAGATCGTCCATCTCAACCGCAAGGGCGGCCCGGAGCGGGTCATCGACGCAGTGGAAAAACTCGCACCCGCCGGTTTCGAGGACGTCAACCTCGTGCTCCCGCATGCCGAGCGCGAGGCGATCGTCCGGGGGTATCCGACGGCGACGAAGGGGAAGTCAGCTCCCCTGAACGTCCCTTGACAGTCGCGACGGATCCTTCGAGACGCAGCTTGCAGCTGCTCCTCAGGATGAGGGTTTCCATTTTGGCAAAGCTGTAAACCGCCGCAGCAGCTTACCTCATCCTGCGGACGCCCGAAGGGCCGTTTCGAAGGACGAGGTAAGCCTTGCCCCGGGGCGGCCAGCCTACTTCCCGCGCGCCACGGCCGCCAGGCAGGTCATCTCGAACAGCAAGTTCGCGGCATTGACGCAGGTCATCCCCGACGGGTCGAGCCCTGGCACCACCTCGCAGATGTCGCCGCCGATGATGTTCGCGCCGGTAAGCTTGCGAAGGATCATCTGCAGGTCGCGCATGGAAATGCCGCCCGGTTCCGGCACGGCGGTGCCCGCCGCGTCGCGCGGGTCGAGGCCGTCAATGTCGATGGTGATGTAGGTCGGACCATCGCCGATCACGCGCTTGATCTCGTCGATCACCGCCGCACGGCCCAGGTCTTCATACTCATCCATCGACATCATGCGAATGCCGGCCTCGTTGCCGTAGTTGATGTCGTCGTCGCCGTAGCGGGTGCCCCGCAGTCCGATCTGGATGATGCGTTTGGGATCCAACAGCCCTTCCTCGATCCCGCGGCGGACGAAGGTCGCGTGATTGATCTTCGTGCCCATGAAGGTGTCGAAGGTGTCGGCATGGCTGTCGATCTGGATCAGCCCCACGGGCCGTTCCTTGGCAATCGCCCGCAGGATGGGCAAGGGCACCACATGGTCGCCGCCGACCGACAGCGGCACCGCGCCGATGGCGTGGATGCGCTTGTAGAACTCCTCGATCATATCGACGCTGAGCTCGACGCTCAAGGGATGGGTCGGCGCATCGCCCACGTCCCCGATATTGCAGAGACGATAGGGTGCGACCCCGGTGGTCGGATTAACCTGACGGATCAGGCGCGAGGCCTCCCGCACGCCGGCGGGGCCGTGACGGGCGCCGACGCGATAGGTGGCACCCAGATCGAGGGGCACACCCGCAAGGGCGATGTCCAACGGCTTTTCGATCTCCACCTTGGCCGCGCGCATGAAGGTCGCGACCTCAGCGTAACGCGGTATCTTGGATGAATCGATCGGCTGGAATTTTGACGAAACGCTCATAGTCCTCCCCTTCGCTTCTCATCGGCGGCGCAGGTTGCCGGGGCGGCCCTCGCCTTGTCAATCATTAGAGCAGCAAGACGCTTTCGAAACCATGCCCCAGCAGCGCTCGCCCTCTTCCCCTGCGCCCTTGTCGATGATGATCTCAAGGCGCGTGGGATCGTCCTCAGGATCGGCGGAAGAAATCCACGTCCTGCAGCGGGATCGAGGTGATCGAGGCGGTCAGCGGCCCCCCGGCTTCCGAGCTTGCCTTCAGGGCCTGCCACTCCTCATTCTTCCGGAACCCGTCCCAAGACGCACGCATGGTCGTCTCGTCGGGCCATTCAATCACATACCACAGCTCACCCGAGCCGTCGGCATGCTCCCAGAATTCCACCACCTCGAAGCCGAGCTTCTCGAACAGCTTCATGGTGCCGTTCGCAAAGCGGTCGCGAAGCTCTTTCGCCTTTCCCGGTGCGGGCACGTAGTGCCTCAACTCGTACATTCCATTCCCCTTCTCAAAGAACCAGAAACGATGCGGCCGGGCGCTTGCCGCGAAGCAACTCGGCCAGCACCTCCAACCCCTGCTGCAGCTCACCGCGTGAGGCCGTGGCGCCGCCGAGGCTGAGGCGCACCGCCTGCGGCGAGGGTCCATGCCCGACGACGAAGGCCTCGGCCGGCGTGACGGCCACGCCGCGCGCATTGGCAGCCGAGACGAACCCTTCGGCGCGCCAACTCTCCGGCAGCGTCAGCCATTGATGCAGTCCCGTGGGCAGGGAGGCGATCTGGAAGCCGCTGAGGATGTCATTCGCGAAGGATTGTCGCTTGCGGAATTCCTCGCGCTGTTCGTCCGCCAGTTGCCGCGCGACCCCATCCTCGATCAGCCGGCAGGCGATTTCGACGGCGAAGAGCGAGGCCATCCAGGTTGTCGAGGCAAGCCCTGGCAGCAGGTCCTTCGCCCGCCCGGGCGGGGCCACGATGAAGCCGATGCGCAGACCGGCCGAGACGATCTTCGACAGGCTGGTGACATAAAAGCCCTGCTCTGTGGCAAAGGTCGAAATCGGGGGCAGCGGCTTGTCCATCAAGGCGCCGCAGACATCGTTCTCGATGATGGCAACCCCGTGCCGGTCCGCGATCTCGGCGATCTCCTTGCGCCGTTCGAGGGGCATGACGGTCAGCGTCGGGCTGTGATGGGTCGGGATGCAGAACAGAGCGCGCACCGGGCCCGAACGACAGGCCGCCTCGAACGCGTCGGGAATCACGCCGTGATGATCGATCGCGACGCCCTTGGGCGTCAGATGCCGGTTGGCCACGAGAAAACGGATCCCCGGGTCGGTCAGCTCTTCCAGCAGGATGGTGTCGCCCGGCTCGGTCAGCGCATTGAGAATGGCGGCCGTCGCCTGCTGGGCGCCATTGACGATTACGATGTCCTCGGGCTGGGCCGTTACACCCAGTCCCGACAACCATTTGGCCGCGGCATTCTGGTGTTCCGGCATGCCGAGCCACGGGCGGTGATAGGGCACCAATGCCTCGACCCTGCCACTGTCGGCGACCTTGCGCATGGCATCCGCGATCGCGGCGTGGTGACTGGGCAGAACCACCAGGCTGTTGAAACTCAGATCGATCAAATCCGATTGGACGCGGTTCGGCTCCAGGCGCGGCAGGTCCGATGGCCGCGAGGTCACGAAGGTGCCGCGACCCACCTCCCCCTCGATCAGATGCCGACGCTCGGCCAAGGCGTAAGCCTTGCTGATGGTGCTGACCGAGAGCTTCAGCTGCCAGGCCAACTCGCGATGGGTGGGCAGCCGAGCCCCGGGCGCGAGGCGGCCGCGCGCCACATCCTCCGCAAGAGCGTCAGCGATGGCGACGTAGAGCTTGCCGTGGCGGCCTTTGTAGTCGGGTGTCCACATCAGAAGGGGCGGCTTGTGGCATGACAATGTTGAAATTGACATGCAAATCTCGTTGATCATAGGTTCAAACGCAATACAAATTCGCTGCGAGCACCCTCCGTCCCTCACGGTGCCGAGCGCGGAGGCTTCCATGCAGTTCGGCTTTTACCTTCCCTGCTACTATCCCGACCTCTCCTATCCCGCAGCCCAGCTCTATCGGGACATGATCGAGGAAGCCAAGCTCGCCGAGGAGCTCGGCTTCATCTCGCTGACGATCCCGGAGCATCACTTCATCAATTACCTGGTGCATCCGAGCCCCCTGCTCACCGCCGTCAGGGTGGCCGCGGAGACGAAGTCGATCCCCTTGATCAGCGCCGTGCTGGTCCTGCCCTTCTACGACATCCGCCGGCTTGCTGGAGAGATTGCGCAAGCGGACTGTCTCACCGAGGGGCGCATCCAGATCGGCGTCGGTCGCGGCGCCTTCCGCTACGAGTTCGACCGCTTCAACGTCCCCGTGGAGGAAAGCCGCGAGCGCTTCGACGAAAGCCTGAACATCCTGATCAAGCTGCTCACGGAGGAAGAGGTCGGCTGGGACGGAAAGTACTACAAGTTCGATCCGATCACGATCGTGCCGAAGCCCTTCCAGAGCCCCTTCCCGAAGATCTGGGTCGCAGCCCTGGCGGAGGCTTCGATCAATGCCTCGGTGAAGCGCGGCTTCAACGTCATGACGACACCCTTGCGCGATCCCTTCGAGGCGGCGAGCAAGCAAGCCCATGCGTTCCTGAACGCCTTGCCGGCCGGAAATCCGCTGAACCAGAAGCATTCCATGCTGCGCATGGGCTTCGTCACCGAAAACGAGGCCGATACCCAGAACAAGCTCCAGCTGGCGCTCGAGAACCATCGCCGCTTCGTCAATGTCTTCGACACGCCGGGCACCGTGGAAGGTGGCGCGATCATCCCGCTGGACGTGCCTGAGACGCTGGAGGACATCCGCAAGAGCCTGATCATCGGATCGGCGCAGGAATGCGTCGACAAGATCGCTCACTATGATGCGCTGGGCATCGACGACATCCAGGTGAACATGGATTTCGGTGCGTCACACAAAGATGTGATGGGCGCCCTCGAGCGCTTTGCGGTGCACGTCATGCCACATTTCAAAACACGCGCGAAGACGAAGGCGGAGGCCGTGCTGTGAACGCCAAGGGGATCCACGAGCAGGCGCTGATCATCGATGGCCTGGTGTTCCGCTGCGACAGCGACGAACCCTTGCGGCGCGGCAATGTCTCGGCCGTCAACATCACCGTGTCCGACTTCAATGCGGATTTCGAGGGCGTCAGCGACGACATCGCGGCTTGGCTCGCCCGGGTCGCTGCGCCCGGCAGCCCCTGGCACATCGTCGAGACGGTGGCCGACATCCATGCCGCGCGGGCGGCAGGCAAGATCGGCCTCATCATGGGCTGGCAGAACATGCGCGGCATCGCCGACCGGCTGGACCGCATCCGTTTCTTCCATCGGCTCGGCGTGCGGCTGATGCAGCTCACCTATAATGAACGCAATTTCATTGGGGACGGCTGCCTGGAGCCGGCGGACGGGGCGTTGAGCCTGTTCGGCCGCAGGGTCATCGCCGAAATGAACAAAGTCGGCATGGCCATCGACCTCAGCCATGTGGGCCATCGCACCGCCATGGACGTGGCCGCCCTCAGCGCGCGCCCCGTGCTGCTGACGCATGCCAATTCCAAGACCATCACCGACGCGCCGCGGAACAAGCATGACGCGCTGATCAAGGCGGTCGCCGACACCGGCGGTCTCATCGGAGCCAGCGTCTATGGTCCGATGTGCTGGAACGGCGATCCCTCGCGGCGGCCCGCCCTGGAGGATTTCTACCGCCAGCTCGAGCACATTGTCGGCCTGGTCGGCATCGAACACGTGGCCATGGGGACCGATTTTCCCGCCGTTACGGACCTCGATTCCGTCGCGTCGGTCATTCAAATGACCCTCGACCGCTACCCGACCGCGATCACGAAATACGCCCAAGCCTTCGGCAACGACGTCCGCACGCGCTATCCCTCCGACTGCGGCTCACACGCCGAATTGGGCAAGATCACCGATCTGCTCGTCGCGAAGGGCTGGAGCACCGCCGATATCAACGCCTTCTACAGCGGCAATTATCTGCGGGTGCTGGATCAGATCTGGACCACCTGACAATTTGTCATGCTACAATATCCCGGTTGACCTGCTTGGCCGAGCGGATAACGTGAATTGATATGCGATCCGACGTGCCCAGGGTGAGAAATCAATAGGGCGGGATCATCAATGGGGAGTGTCTCGACCATGCTTCGATCCGGTATTCTGTCTCGCGCCTCGCGGAGGGCTGTCCTGCTCGTGGCCGGTGCCGCGTTGCTCGCAACGCCCGCCCTCGCCGAAGACCAGATCACCATCGCCTCGTGGGGCGGCAACTACCAGGAAGCCCTGTCCAAGGCCGTCTGGCAGCCCACCGCCGAAAAGCTCGGCATCAAGATCCTGGAAGATTCGACCAACGGGCTTGCGGATGTCCGCGCCCAGGTGTCGTCGGGCAGCGTGTTGTGGGACATCACGGAGCTCACGATCGACGGTTGCGCCCAGGGCCAGACAGAAGGCTTGTTCGAAGACCTTGACTACAGCGTCATCAACAAGGACGGCTTCGATCCCGCCGTGGTCCAGAAGACCTATATCGGCCTGAACTATTACTCCAACGTCATCGGCTGGAACAAAGACAAGTTCAAGGACGGCCCGCAGAGCTGGGCGGACTTCTGGGACGTCGAGAAGTTCCCCGGCCGCCGCTCGCTGCGCAACGATCCGGCTGAAGTGCTGGAGGCCGCCCTCCTCGCCGACGGCGTGGCGCCCGATCAGCTTTATCCGCTCGATCTCGACCGCGCCTTCAAGAGCCTGGAGAAGATCAAGCCGCATATCTCCGTGTGGTGGTCCTCGGGCGCACAGTCCGCACAGCTCGTCGCGGATGGCGAAGTCGATCTGATCGGTGCCTGGAACGGTCGCATCAGTGCCGCCGTGAAGTCCGGCGCGCCCTTCGATTTCACCTTCAACCAGGGCCTGCTCATCGCCGACTGCCTGGTCATCCCGAAGGGTGTCAAGAACAAGGACCTCGCCATGAAGGCGCTGGCGACCGCCGTGTCCGCCGACATCCTGGCCAACCTGCCGCAATATATCGATTACGGACCTGCCAACCTGAAGGCCTATGATACCGGCAAGATCACGCCGGAAATGGCCAAGTCCCTGAACACCTCGCCCGAGAACGCCAAGAAGCAGGCGGTGGTGCGCGGCGACTGGTGGGGCGAGAACGGTGCCGCAGCCCGCGAGCGTTGGGCGACGTTCATCAATCAGTGATGCCAAGCCGGGAGGAGGCGTCTTGCGCGACTCCTCCTTCCACGTCAGCATAACCCGCAGCACCTAACAGGCGTCGTTCACAGGGATGAGATGACTTTTCGAGAAGGCTCGAGCTCGCGCCCAGGCTTGCAGATCAACGTCAATTCCCTGGTTAAGACCTATGGCACCTACAAGGCCCTGGACGGCGTCGATCTCGACATCGCGGCCGGTGAATTCCTGACCCTGCTCGGGCCATCCGGCTCGGGCAAGTCCACCCTGCTCATGGTGATCGCAGGGTTCATCCGCCCGACCTCCGGCTCGCTCAGCTTCGGGGGCAAGGACGTGACCATGCTGGAGCCGCACAAGCGCAATATCGGCGTCGTGTTCCAGAACTATGCCCTCTTCCCGCATATGACGGTCGGCGCCAATGTCGCCTATCCGCTCAAGCTCAGAGGCGTCTCAAAGCCGAAGATCCGCGAACAGGTCGCCTGGGCGCTGTCGCTGGTCAAACTTGATGGATATGACGACCGGTCGATCGACCAGCTGTCCGGCGGCCAGCGCCAGCGCGTGGCGCTCGCCCGGGCGGTGGTGTTCGAGCCCGACGTGCTGCTCATGGACGAGCCCCTCTCGGCCCTGGACAAGAAGCTGCGGGAGCATATGCAGATCGAGATCCGGCGACTGCACGAGACGCTGGGTGTCACCACGATCTATGTGACCCATGACCAGCGCGAAGCCCTCACCATGTCGGACCGCATCGCGGTCATCAATCACGGCCGCTTCGAGCAGATCGCGCAACCCCGCACTCTGTACGAGACGCCAGGGAGCAGCTTCGTTGCCGATTTCATCGGAGATGCCACGGTCATCGCCCTGCAGGGGGATGCAAGCGGCCGCACGTTGAACGGCCATCCGGTGCGCAGCAACGGCCATGCCGTGCCGGTGGGCGAGGCCTTCCTCGTCATGCGTCCGGAAAAGCTGCGCATCCTCGACGGCAGCAGCGACGACCAGTGGAACCGGTTCGCCGGTGTCGTCAGCGACAGCGTCTACCAGGGAGAGAGCGTGCTCATCTCCGTCACGCTGGAGAATGGCGAATCCGTGTTCCTGCGCCAGCCGACCGACCAGCAGACGCTTGCTGCGCTGCCGCAGCGGGGACAACCGATCGAAGTCGGGCTTCACATCCGCGACACGCTCATCGTGCCCAGGCACGCTGCGACATGAAGGTCCATACCGCGCAGGAGATGGAGGCCGCGGACCGCGCCGAGCGGTGGCGGACCTTGGCGCTCTCCATGCCCGCGGTGCTGCTCGTCACCATCATCCTGCTGATCCCGGTGGGCTGGCTGTTCTGGCTCTCCTTCACCGGCCCCAACGGCCTCACGGCCGTCAATTATATCCGACTCTATGAGAATCCGGCCTATCTGAGCATCTTCCAGACGACGTTCGTCTTGAGCCTCATCGTCACTGTCGTCGCCGCCGCGCTCGGCTATCCCCTGGCCTATCTGCTGTCGCAGCTTCCCCGCACCATGGCGATCCTCGGGCTGCTCGTCGTCCTGCTGCCGTTCTGGACCTCGACGCTGGTGCGCACCTATTCCTGGCTGGTGCTGCTGCAGCGGCGCGGGCTGATCAACACGATGCTTGTCAATCTCGGGCTCACGGGAGAGCCGTTGAGCCTCGTCTATAACAGCGCCGGCGTCGTCATCGGCATGGTGCATATCATGCTGCCCTTTATGGTGCTGCCGCTCTATGCGGCCATGAAGTCCGTGGACCCGATGCTGGTCCGGGCCGCCGTCAGCCTCGGGGCAACCCGGCGGCATGCCTTCTTCACGGTGTTCGCACCGCTGACCATCCCGGGGCTGGTGGCGGGATCGCTGCTCGTCTTCATCTATTGCCTCGGTTTCTACATCACACCCCAGATCCTGGGTGGCGGACGGGTCAACCTCGTGTCGATGAAGATCCTCGAAAACGCCACGGTCTATTCCGACTGGGGGGCGGCGTCGGCCCTGGGCGTCGTGCTCCTCGTCGTCACGCTGCTGATTTTCAAGGCGATCCAGAAGATCCTTCCCGTCGAACGCCTGATGCGGCGCGCCTGAGATGATGGAAGATCCGACCATCTCCCATCGTCAGCGCTTGTGGCTGTATGCCTATGGGGTCCTTATCAGCATCTTCCTGCTGGCTCCGATCGCGATCGTCATCCCGATCTCATTCTCGCCGGGCGAATTCCTCGAATTCCCTCCGTCCGAGCTGTCGCTGCGGTGGTATCGAACCTTCTTCTCCAGCACCGAATGGATGAGCGCGACCGTGGTGTCGGTGAAGGCCGCCCTCCTGACGGTCGTCGTGGCGACTCCGCTCGGCGTTGCCGCCGCCTACGGCCTGCATGTCTCGGATTCGCGTTTCGCCAAGACGGTCCGGCCGTTGCTCATCGTGCCGCTGATCGTGCCCGTGATCATCATCGCCATCGGCGTCTTCTATCTCTATGCCCGGATGTCGCTGATCAACACGCTGACCGGCCTGGTCCTGGCGCATAGCGTCCTTGCCCTGCCTTTCGTGTTTGTCCTGGTGGCCGCAGGGCTGCAGCGCTACGACATGGCACAGGAGATGGTCGCGCGTTCCCTCGGAGCCTCGCGGCTCAAGGCCTTCCTCACCGTCACCCTGCCGCAGATCCGGCCCTCGGTGATCTCGGCAGCGCTGTTTGCCTTCATCACCTCCTTCGACGAGGTGGTGATCGCGCTGTTCGTGTCGCGAGGCCCCTCCTCCACGCTGACGCGGAAGATGTTCACGTCCTTGCGCGATCAGGTCAGCCCGACGATTGCTGCGATCTCGACAATCCTGATCCTGATCACCCTGGTCGTTGCCGGTCTGATGCTGCTCGCCCAACTGCGACAGAAGCCGGAGGTCGGGGCGACCTCCAGCGAATGATTACAGTCCCGCTTTCGGGGTGATGTCGGTTCCATCGGTGAAGCGGCTGAAGCGGAACGGCGTCGGGTCGACCACAGGTGCCGATCCCATGGCGATGTCCGCCGTCAGCCTGCCCGCCCCCGGTCCGATGCCGAAGCCATGGCCGGAGAATCCGGTCGAGATCACCAGGCCGGCGAGGCTTTCCACCGCCGAGATCACCGGCACCAGATCCGGCGTCGCATCGATCATGCCGCCCCAGCTGCCGGCCGTCGCAACCCCCTTGAAGGCCGGGAAGGCCCGTTCGAGATTGGCCCTCGCCTTGCGCAAATCCTCCTGGACCGGCGAAGGATCAAGGGTCCGGAGCGTCTCGAAGGGGGAGGTCTCGTCCAGTGACCAGGCCTTGGTCAACTGCCATTCGTCGAAGAACGGCTTGCCGATTTTCAACGAGATGCCGGACCATTCCATGCGCAGGACCGGCAGGAATTCCTTGAAATAGCGGAAGCTGTCCGGCACGACCTCGGCGACGACGCTGCCGTGGGAGACCGTATAGCCGCCGTCCAGCCGCTTGCGCAGGGACAGGCCGGGCCCCCAGGCCGCGGTGGAGGGTCCATTGGCGATCGGCGCCGTGCGCAGAACGGAGGCCAGGACCTTCAGCTGCGGAAGGCGGAGGCCCGAGCTCCGGCAGAACAGGCTCGACCAGACGCCCCCTGCCAGCACCACGCGGTCGCAGTCGATGCGCCCCTTTTCGGTGACGACCCCCGCAATGCGCCCCGCTTTGAGATCCAAACCGCGGACGGCGCAGTGAGTCATGATCGTCGCGCCGAGTCTGCGTGCCGCAAGCGCCATGGCCGGAACCGCCATGCTCGGCTCGGCGACGCCGTCACCGGGCGTATAGAGCGCTCCCACCCAGCTGTCGGCCGAGCCTTCAAGCAAATGATTGACCTCCGCTCCGCGCAGCAGGCGCGAGTCGACGCCATGCTCGCGGGCAAAGGGGAGCCAGGCCTCGCGTTTGGCGAATGCCTTCTCGTCGGGACAGATGTAGAGCGTGCCGATCTGGCGAAAACCAGTCTCGGCACCCACCCGCTCATTCATGCTGCGCCACAGCCGGAGGCTTTCCTGCATCAGCGGTACTTCGCGGGGATCGCGGCCCATGGTGCGGCACCACCCCCAGTTGCGACTGGACTGCTCACCGGCAATCACGCCCTTCTCGCACAGCACCACCTTGACGCCCCGCTCCGCCAGGCAGAGGGCGGTGGAGACGCCGACGATGCCGCCCCCCACGACAACGACATCGGCACGCGACGGCAGTCTTTCGTCGGAAGGAAAGGGATCGATGTCGACGGGCATCGCTAGATCACTTCGAGGGGGACATCGCCGCCACCGATGAGCATTTCCACTCCCTGCTCGGTCAGGGCATAGGTGCCGCCCTGAATGATGCCGAGCTGTTCATCGGGAAATTGGAGATAGGCGTGCAGGACGAAGACCATTCCTGCCTGCATGATCTGGTTCGAGCCACGGCTGATCTGCAAGGGTTCGAGCCAGATCGGGGGATAGGCGACGCCGATGCCATAGCCGAAGCGCATGACGGCGGCGTCTTCCATCCCGGCCTTGCGCAGCGGTTCGAGGGAGGCCTCCTCGATATCGGTGACGTTCGCACCGACATGGATCGCGCCGATTCCTGCGGCAAGAGATTCGCGTCCGGCGTCATAGACCTCGCGGGCGCGGATGCTCGGTTCGCCCGCCGCCATGGTGTGGATCGCCGTAGCATGGTAACGGGCCGCGACGCCTGCAAACTCCAGATGCACAAGATCGCCGCGTTCGATGATGCGGTTCCTTGCGGTTGCATGACCACCGGCGGTGCGCTCGCCGCTCGCGAGCTCAGTTGGAATCGACCAATAGTCGCTGCCGGCCGCGCGCATGGCATGTTCGATCTCACCGGCCAGAGCGATCTCCGACATCCCCGGCTGCATGGCCCGACGGGCCGCTTCCAGTCCTGCTTGCGCGTATTCGCCCGCCTTGCGCATATACGCCATCTCGGAGGGCGACTTGATCAGACGCGGCATGCCGAGCAACACCGTCGCGTCGACGATTTCGGCGGGTGCGAGCGCTTTGGCGAGCGCCAGTCCCAGGGAATGGGGGAGCGCATAAGACTGGGTCTCGATCGCCACCTTGCCGCCGCGAAGACCCTTCTCTTTCGCGATCGAGGCAAAGATCGCGGGGACGTCGTCGAACATCAGCCGGTAATGACGGATATCCTTCACCCAGCTGCTTTCATAGGCCAGCGACAGATCCGTATCCCTTAGGATGATCGTGGGCTCGCCGTCGTCGGCCGAGAAGATCAGAGCCTGGGGACTGTTCACGCTGACCCAGCTGTCGTAGCCGCCATAATAATAAAGAGATTCGGGGGCCATGCTGATGCAGTGGTCGATCCCCTGCTCCTTCAGCAGACGTCGAGCCTCGGCCAGCCGCGCCCTGTGCTCCTGCTCCGTAAAACTCGCAAACTTCGCCCGCATGGCAGTCTCCCCATCAGATTTGCCCCATCATCCAAAAAGATTGCGTATCGCGCAACAGCATTGTTAAATCGCAATGCGATATGTTGTTGAGATGCTGCTTCATGCCCCAGGATGCTTCGTCGCCTTTGTTCAACCAGTCTCTGGCAAAGGCCTTCGCGGTCCTGGAGGCCTTTGGAATCGAGCGGCGGAGCATGAATCTGCCTGAGATGGCGGTCGCGGCGAACATCACCAAAAGTGCCGCGCAACGGCTGGCCCACAGTCTTGAGGCGCTGGGCTATCTCCGCAAAGATGCCGGCAGCAAGCGGTACTCCCTGACGCCGCGGGTCACCGAGCTGGGCATGCGCTACATGGTCACCAGCCCGCTGATCGAGACCGCCCATCCCTATCTGCTGGATCTGAACATCAAGCTCGGAGAGACCGTCAATCTGTCGGAACCAGACGGGCTCGAGATGGTGTTCGTGCAAAGCTTTGCAGGGCATCGGCAGATCTCCGTCCAGCTGCCCGTGGGCAGCCGCTATCCGCTGTTCTGCAGCGCCGCCGGGCGGGCCTATCTGTCAGGCGTGCCGAAGGCGCGTGCCGATGTGCTGATCCGGCAGTCGGAGCTGCGCGCCTATACGCCAATGACTCTCACTGACCCGCAAGAGATCATCGCGCAGACGGATGCGGCACGGATCGCCGGATATGCGGTCACCGACAGCGAATTCTTCCGCGGCGACATCAACATCGCCTCTCCCATCCTCGGACTCGCGGACGACGCCGTCGCCGCGGTCGGGGTCTCCGTCCCCGTCACCCGCTGGACGCTCAAGGATGCGAAGGAGCGCATCGCTCCCCTGGTCATGGAGGCGGCCCAGGCCCTCTCCTCGCCTGCAAGCCGCTCTGCACGGTAGCGGACATCTCGCCGCGGATTTGACATTCCTGTTGAACGCTCGATTAATGAGCCTCAAGTTTCAGGCTGAAATTTCATTCCACCCAGAGGTCGTTCATGCCCGTGCGCCATGATTTTCCGCGGAAGGTAAAGCTCATCCGGGATGTCTTCATCCCGCTTTCCGACGGGACCAGACTGGCGGCGCAGATCTGGATTCCTGAGGATGCGGAGGCCGACAAGGTCCCCGCCATCCTCGAATATCTGCCCTATCGCAAGCGGGACGGGACGGCTGACCGTGACGCGCTGACCCATCCCTATTTTGCGGGCCACGGCTATGCCTGCGTGCGCGTCGACATCCGCGGCTCCGGCGACAGCGAAGGGGTTCTGCTCGGAGAATATCTGAAGCAGGAACAAGACGACGCTCTGGAGATCCTGGACTGGATCTGCGCGCAGCCATGGTCGACCGGCCGAGTCGGGGTGATCGGCATTTCCTGGGGCGGCTTCAATGGCCTGCAAATTGCCGCGCGACAGCATTCGGCACTCCAGGCCGTGATTTCCCTGTGCTCGACCGACGATCGCTATCGCGACGACATCCATTTCATGGGCGGCGCGCTGTTGGTGGACAAGCTGACATGGGGATCGACCATGTTCGCGATCAACTCGACGCCGCCGGATCCGGCGCTGGTCGGCGACAGCTGGCGCAAGATCTGGATGGACCGGCTCAAGGGCTCAGGCCTCTGGCCGCTCGAATGGCACAAGCAGCAGCGGCGTACCGATCTGTACACGCATGGCTCGATCGCGGAAGATTACGACGCGGTCAAATGCCCGGTCTACATGGTCGGCGGCTGGGCCGACGGGTATTCCAATCCCATTTTCCGGGTCCTCGCCAATCTGAAGGGCCCGCGCAAGGGACTGATCGGGCCCTGGGCGCATAAATATCCGCATTTCGCCAAGCCGGGACCGCAGATCGGGTTTCTTCAGGAATCCCTGCGCTGGTGGGACAAGTGGCTCAAGGATGTCGAGACCGGCATCATGGACGAGCCCATGCTGCGGGTCTGGATGGAGGACAGCGATCCGCCGAGCCGCATGTATGAAGTGCGGTCCGGACGCTGGGTCGCGGAAGAGACCTGGCCGTCACCGCGGATCAAAACCAGCACCCGTCCCTTGGGGGCGGGTCTGATTGGCGAAGAGGGGGAAAAGCCCGCAGCCGCCCTTCTGACGATCTCGTCGCCGCAGACGGTCGGTCTGGCTGCGGGGCGATGGTGCCCCTACGGGCTGGAGCCGGACCAGGCGGGGGACCAGCGCGTCGAGGCCGGCGGGTCTCTGGTCTTCGACAGCGCGCCGCTCGGCACGACCTTGGAGATCCTCGGACCCACCGTCTTCAAGTTGAAGCTCGCCTCGAATAAGCCCAATGCCGTCGTCGCCGTCACCCTCGGCGAGGTGCTGCCGGATGGCGCGGTGTCGCGGATCACCTATGGGATCCTCAATCTCACCCATCGCAACAGCGACACCGCGCTCGAGGCGCTTGAGCCGGGGACGTTCTATGACGTCTCCATCCCGCTCAACGACATCGCCCACAGCTTCAAGGCGGGCAACAGGATCAGGCTGGCGGTCTCCACCAGCTATTGGCCGATCATCTGGCCCTCGCCGGAGGCGGCGACGCTGACGATCGAGAGCGCCGCCAGCTCCCTGCTGCTGCCGGTGAGACCTGAGCGGGCGGATGATGCGCAGCTCACGCCCTTCGCAGAGCCGGAATGGTCGGAGCCCGTGCGGACCACGCAGATCGAGCCCGCTCACGATGTTTCACGGCAGATTCTGGATCTGCTCACCGACGTGGTCACCGTCGAACGGCTGAGCAATTCGGGCATGACCCGGTATGACGACATCGACTGGAGCGTCGGGGTGCAGGCCCATAAGCGCTACCATATCAAGGCGAATGACCCGCTGTCGGCTCACGTCGAGGTGGAGTGGATGAAGCGCTATGAGCGAGGCGATTTCAAAATCCGCACCGTGACCAAGATCACCATGCAGGCGCAGGCCGACAGTTTCAAAATCGATGCCAGCCTGCATGCTTATGAAAATGGTGAGCTGGCCTTTTCGCAGGATTGGTCGGAAGATGTGCCTCGCGATCATGTTTGATCGCATAAGGTATTGTATCCATTCTACGGCCGGAACATCTTCAGGGAGGCTGGCCCTTGGGAGGTGAGGACATGATTGGACGTTTGACACGGCGGCAGCTGCTGGCACTGACGGCCGCCGGCACGACGGCGATGACCTTCGGATCTCGCCTTGCCTTTGCACAGACGGGTAAGACTCTCAGGACACGCGCCTATAGCGACATCCAAATTCTCGATCCCGCCTACCGGCTGGCTCAGCCGGAGGGCGACGTGATGGAGGCGATCTATACGCGCCTGATCTCCTTCAAGCCGGGCGACAGCTGGGGCTGGGAATTGGACGGCGCGGAGAAGATCGAACAGACGAGCCCCACGACCGTCGACTTCACGCTCAAGCCCGGCATCATGTTCACCAACGGCTTCGGGGAGATGACGGCCGAGGACGTCAAATTCTCTTACGAGCGTATCGCCGATCCGAAGACCGAATCTCCTTACAAGGACGATTGGGCCAATCTCGACCATGTCGAGGTGAAGGACAAATATTCGGGCACCATCGTCCTGAAGAAGCCGTTCGCTCCGCTGTGGAGTTCCACGCTTCCTTCCGGCAGCGGCGCCATCATGTCGAAGGCAGCCGTCACCAAGGCCGGAGGCAGGTTCGAGGCCTCGCCGCCGGCAACCTCCGGCCCCTACACCATCAAGGAATGGCAGCCGAAGCAGCGCCTGGTGCTGGTGCCAAGCCCCGATTGGAAGGGCGAGAAGCCCGCTTTCGACGAGATCGTCATCATGCCGATCGACGACGAGAAGGCGGCCGAGCTCGGCTTCCAGGCCGGCGAGATCGACTTCACGTCAACCAGTGTCAGCGCCATCCCGAACTATCTGAAATCACCACCAGCCAATGCGAAGTTCGTGCGAAAGCCCTCGCTTGCCTATGTCTGGATGGGGATGAACCAGGATAATCCAGCGCTTTCTGATCAGAAGGTGCGACGGGCCATCCAGCACGCGATCGATGTCCCGGCCGTCCTCGAGGCCGCCTATTTCGGGGCGGCGGAACCCTCCACGGGGATCGTCGCGCCGGGCCTTATCGGTCATCGCGAGAAGAACCTCTACAGCTATGATCCGGAGAAGGCGAAGGAGCTCCTCAAGGAGGCGGGCAAGGAAGGCGGCATGGAGCTCACGCTTTCCGTCCTCAACAAGCAGGAGTTCGTGAACGCGGCGCAGGCCGTGCAGGCACAGCTTCCAGAGGTCGGGATCACTGTGACGATCCAGCAATATGACTCCGGCACCTTCTGGGTGCTTGGCGACGAGAAGACCGGGACCACCTGGAAGGATATTCAGCTGATCATCGGCCGCTTCTCGATGCAGCCCGATCCAAGCTTCGCGACCGCCTGGTTCACGCCCGAGCAGATCGGCGTGTGGAACTGGGAGCGGTTCAACAGCCCCGAATTCGGTGAATTGCACGTGGCCGCCCTCAGCGAGACGGACGATGCCAAGCGCGACGTCATGTACAAGAAGATGCAGGACCTGATGGAGGAATCCGGCGACTACGTCTTCCTCACCCATGAAGCCGTCGGCACGCTCGCCAGTGACAAGATCAATGCCGCCATACGTCCGGACGGGATCGCGCTGCTCTCCAAGTTCACGGCCAATTAGGACGCACCTCGCGTTGGCCGGTCTCCCTCACCGGGAGGCCGGGCCCGCTTCACCAAGGACGAGGATCTGGCGGCGATGACAGATTGATGCTGGTCTACGGGATCAAGCGACTGGGCGTAGCATTGGCGATCGTGGTCGCGGCCATGATCGTCCTGTTCATCATGATCTATGTCATTCCGGGTGACCCGGTGACCGTCGCCCTCGGCCCGAGGGCCACGCCTCAGATGATCGAATCCTTCCGGGCCCGCATGGGGCTCGACCAGCCGCTCGTTGTTCAGTTGTACAATTTCTTCGCCAATGTTCTGCAAGGCGATTTGGGGCGCGATGTACTGAGCAACCGCAGCGTCTCGCTCGTCATCATGGAGCAGCTGCCTTTCACGCTGGCGCTGATCGCCGGCGCCATGACGTGGTCGATCTTGATCGGCATTCCGCTCGGCTGCTATGCGGCCATCCGGCAAGGCACGTGGATCGACCACCTGATGGGGGTGCTGTCGGTGAGCACCATCGCCATCCCGTCCTTCGTCGTGGCGATCTATTCCATGCTCGCCTTCTCCGTGAAGCTCGGATGGTTCCCGGCCATCGGCGCCGGCGATCGCGGCGACATTCTCGATCAATTGCATCACCTGGTGCTCCCCTCGCTGGCGGCAGGCCTCGGCTGGGTCGGATACATCGCCCGCATGGTGCGCGCCTCGATGCTTGAAGTCATGGGCGAGAACCACATCAAGATGGCCCGCGCCTTCGGCCTGCCGGAGCGGATGATCACCTTCCGCTACGCCCTCAAGCTGGCGATCCTGCCGACGCTGACCCTGCTCGGCATCGGCATCGGCAGCATGCTGTCGAGTGCGGTGTTCGCCGAGATCGTGTTCTCCAGGCCCGGGATCGGCAAGCTCGTCTATGACAGCGTGATCGTGCGAAACTTTCCCATCGTCACCGGAACGGTCCTCGTCACCACCGTCTTCTACGTGCTGGCGACGCTGTTCACCGATCTTCTCGTCGCCACCCTCGACCCCCGCGTTCGCCAGAGCCTGCGCTAGAAGGAAACCCAAGCCCCGCCATGTCGCGCCCATGAGGACCGAGCTCAGCCCCGTCATCGAAACCGAAGCTGCTGCGCCTGCAGCAGCCCGGCGGGGGGCCGTGCACCGATTTCTTCGCCGGCTGGCCCGGGACAGGCTGGGTCTGCTCGGCGTCAGCCTCGTCGTCCTCGTCGTGTTGGCGGCGATCTTCGCCGACGTGCTGACCCCTTACAGCCCGATCAAAATGACACCGCGCGACCGGTTCATGTCGCCCTCCTTCGAGCATCTGCTCGGCACGGATCAGCTGGGCCGCGACCTGTTCACCCGGGTGCTCTATGGCGGGCGCATCGCGCTCACGGTGGCGCTCACGGCCACCGCCCTGTCGCTCGTCATCGGCGTCATCTTGGGGCTCATCGCCGGCTACGGGCCGCGGTGGTTGGACAATCTGCTGCTGCTCGTCTTCGATACGCTGAAATCGTTCCCCACCGTCATGCTGGCCCTGGCTCTCGTCACGCTGGTGGGGCCCAGCCTGCAGGCGGTGATCCTGGTAGTCGTCATCGTCAGCGCGCCGGGCTATGGCCGCATCATCCGGACGCAGACCATCTCGATGCGGAACTCCGAATTCATCCTGGCGTCCAAGTCCCTGGGGGCTGGGCCGATCAGGCTGGTCTTCGTGCATATCCTGCCCAATGTCATCGGGCCGATCCTGATCCTCGCGTCCATGGAGATCCCGGTCGTGATCACCATCGAGGCGGGCATGAGCTTTCTCGGGCTCGGAGTGCGACCGCCGACCCCATCCTGGGGTGCCATCCTCAATGACGGTTTCGGCTATGTCCGCGAATCCCCCTGGCCCGCCATCGCCGGCGGCCTGCCGATCATCGTGGCGACGCTGGGCTTCACCTTCCTGGGCGAGACCCTGCGCGACATCTTCGATCCGCGGCTGAGGAAGGACGCATGACCGACCTTCGCACAGAGACCGAGCGCCGCATCGGGTCCGCCTTGCGTCCGACGACGTCGCCGGCGCCGGGAAAGCCGGTGCTGAGCATCCGCAATCTATCGGTGGACTTCCGCACCGAAGGCGGCCCCCTGCACGCGCTTCGGGATGTCAGCTTCGATGTCGCTCGCGGCTCGATCATGGGGATCGTCGGAGAAAGCGGCTGTGGAAAGAGCACGCTCATCAACACTTTGATGCGCCTGCTTGCACCCAATGGCGACATCGTCAGCGGGGAGGTTCTGTTCGATGGAGAGGATCTTCTGAAACTGTCGCCGGATCGGATGCGGCGCCTGCGCGGCGACCGCATCTCGGTCGTGTTCCAAGACCCGATGACGACGCTCAATCCGGTCATGTCGATCGGCACGCAGATGGTGGACATCCAGTATCGCTCCGGGATCGGGCGGCGTGCCAAGCTCGACCGAGCGGCGGAGATGCTCGCCCGGGTGAAGATCCCCGACCCTCGCAAGCGCCTCTCTCAGTATCCGCATGAGTTTTCCGGCGGCATGCGGCAGCGCATCTGCATCGCCATGGCGCTGATGGCCGAGCCCGACCTGTTGATCGCCGACGAGCCCACGACCGCGCTGGATGCAACGCTGGAAGTCCAGGTCATCGACCTGCTCAAGGAGCTGCAGCAGGATTTCGGCTGTTCCATCCTGTTCATCTCGCATCATTTGGGCGTGGTGGCGGAGCTCTGCGAAGACGTCATCGTCATGTATGCGGGTGAAATCGCCGAGCGCGGCAGCGTGCGCGACCTGTTCCACCATGTCCGCCACCCCTATGCCGAGCGGCTGCTCCAATGCGATCCCGCCAAGATCAAAACCCGTACGCGGGTATTGCCGACCATCCCCGGCGACTTGCCGAACCTGATCGACTTGCCGGCAGGCTGCATCTTTCGACCGCGCTGTCCCCATGCCTTCGAGCGATGCGCGGTGGAGCATCCACGGCTTTTTGCCGTCTCCCCTGGGCATGATGCGGCCTGCTTCCTTGTGGATGAGAGGACGCGCGCTTGACGGCGGCACTGGCGGTCGAGGACCTTACCGTACGCTTCCGAGCCTCGGGGCGCCTCACCGCCTGGCTGGAGGGCACGTCCGGCTGGATCGAGGCCGTCGCCGGGGTGAGCTTCTCCGTTGCCGAGGGCGAAACCTATGCCCTGGTCGGTGAATCGGGATCCGGCAAGACGACATTGGCGCGGGCCGTCGGCGGCCTGCTGCCGATCCATTCCGGCTCGATCCGATTTCGCGGACGGGAGATCGCCGAGATGTCCGCGGCCGAGCTCGTCTCCTTCAGGTCAGAGCTGGCGATGATGTTTCAAGATCCGGTCGGCTCGCTCAGTCCGCGGCTCACCGTCAGCGCGCTGCTCGCCGAGCCGTTCAAGGTCCATGGCCGCGGCGGCGACCTGAAAGCGGAGGCGGAGCGCCTGCTCGGCCTTGTGGGACTGCCCGCCGGCTTTGCCTCACGCTATCCGCATCAGCTCTCAGGCGGCCAAGCCCGACGGGTCGGGGTCGCCCGGGCTCTCGCGCTCGAGCCTGCCATGGTGATCGCTGACGAGCCCACCGCCGGGCTCGACGTGTCCATCCAGGGCGAGGTGCTCAACCTCCTTAATGCCCTGCAGGACCGGATGGGGCTGACCATCCTGATCATCACCCATAACCTCAATGTCGTGCGCCATGTCGCCGGCCGCATGGGCATCATGTATCTCGGCCGGATCGTGGAAGAGGGCACGACGGAGGAGATCTTCGACCACCCGCGACATCCCTACACGCTGGCCCTGCTCTCCGCCAATCCGGAGCCCGACCCGGATGCCGTGCATGATCGGATTACGTTGAAGGGCGACGTCCCCAGTCTCCTCAACCGACCGTCGGGATGCGAGTTTCATACGCGATGTCCCTTTGTCCAAGACAAGTGCCGCATCGATGCTCCAGCCATGGTGCAGGAGAACGGGCGCCGCTTTTCCTGTCATTTTCCCCGTTGATCGCTGCTTGGGCTGGCCTTCGCGGGAACCTTTCGACATGGACCTTCCTTAGCCATCCCGGTAAGAGAGTTTGCGGAAGAGGGCAGTTCGCCCTCGAGGGGCAGCCGGTCGATGTGCCTGCATTCGCATGGGTCTTCCGAATTGGAGCGGCAGGAATTTGAGTTCTGACAGCGACCTGCTGCGGCTCAACCAGGAGCTCAGGCAAGCCATCCAGGCCCGCGATGATTTCCTCGCGGTGGCCGCCCATGAGCTGCGGAATCCGATGCACGCCCTGCTGCTGCAGGTCAAGAGCGCGCTGAAGGCCGCGCATCGAGTGGACGACGCAGACCTCATCAAGCGAGTCGAGCGCATCCAGGTCATCCTGGAACGCTACGTCTCGAGGGCAACCACCCTGCTCGACGTCTCGCGGATCAACGCCGAACGGCTGGAGCTCAAATTTGAGGATGTCGACCTCTGCCAGGTGCTCGAGCATGTCGCGCAGTCTTACGAGCTCGACGCCAGCTTCAATGAGAGCGCTCTCCGCATCTCGATGCCGAATGCACTGTATTGTCGTTGCGACCGCCTGGCCTTCGAGCAAATCGCCTCAAACCTGGTCTCCAACGCCATCCGGTATGGACATGGCAAGCCGACGCGCATCTCCCTGAGCGGTACCGGAGAGGAGATCACACTCGTGGTTCAGGATCAGGGCCCGGGGATTGCGGCGGAGGATCAGGCTCGCATCTTCGGTCGTTTCGAACAGGTCATGTCGGGGACGCCGCGCGGCGGCTTCGGCATCGGGCTGTGGCTCGTCAATGCCCTGGTTCTGGCCCATAATGGTTCGATTGGCGTGGATAGCGTTCCAGGGGAAGGCGCGACTTTCACGGTTAGGCTGCCGGCCAAGCCAAATTCTGCCCACAGGATTCACCATGACTGAAGACACGCTTGAACTCGCGCGGGTGCCGACCGGCATTCCAGGCCTGGACGACATTCTGGAGGGCGGGGTCCTCAAGGGAGGCGTCTATATCATCCAGGGCGCGCCCGGTGCCGGCAAGACGATCCTGGCCAATCAGATCTGTTTCGACACCATCTCCCGGGGCGGTAAAGCGGTGTTCATAACCTTGCTGGCCGAATCCCATACCCGGATGATCCAGCACCTGAGATCCATGTCGTTCTTCGATTTCTCGGCCATTCCCAACAAGCTCTATTATGTCAGCGGGTTCGACATCCTGGAGAACCAGGGGCTGAAGGGTGTGGTCGATCTCTTGCGCCGAGAAATTCTGGGCCATAAAGCCAATCTTTTGGTTCTCGACGGCTTTGGGATCACGGAAGAAGCCGCTCCCTCACAGCGCGAGTTCAAGAAGTTCATCCACGAAATCCAGAGCCATGCCGCGGCCGCCGAGTGTACCGTCATCCTGCTGACGAACGGGACGAAGCGGATCACGACTCCCGAATACACCATGGTGGACGGGCTCATCGCACTCGAAGACGAGTTCTGCGAGACTCGCGCCGAGAGGACCCTGTATGTCTCCAAGTTCAGAGGAAGCAGCTTCCTTCGGGGCCGCCACTCTTTCCGGATCACCACCGACGGGCTGGTTGTCTTCCCACGCCTGGAGGCGATCTCCGTTGCGTCCACCGATGCATCAGTGCTGCGTCCACAGCGGATGTCCTTGGGCGTCGACAGCCTGGATGCCATCTTACATGGCGGGTTGACCGCGCCGACCACGACGGGCGTGTTCGGTCCCACGGGCGCGGGAAAGACAACGCTGGGGCTGCAGTTCGTCTCGATGTGCGACGAGGACGAGCCTGGACTCTTCTTTGGCTTCTTCGAAAGCCCCGAGAGGCTGCGCGCCAAGGCTGCTGCCTTGCAGATCGACTTGGAGGGGCTTGAGGCGCGAGGCGATGTGGAGATCCTCTGGCGCCCGCTCGGCGAGCACATCCTCGATGAGCTTGGCCATGATATCCTCAGTGCCGTCCGTCGACGGAAAGTGAAGCGGCTCTTTATCGATGGCTTTGCCGGTTTCCGGCAGGCCAGCATCAATCCGGAACGCATGACCCGCTACATCTCCGCCCTTTCCAACCAGCTTCGGGGATTGGGGGTCACGACCATCATGTCCATGGAGAGCCGGGAGATCCTGGGCCATCGCATGCAGCTTCCCATCGATGGAATGTCATCTCTGTTGGAGGGGCTGATCGTCATGCGGTTCGCCGAGATCGGCGGACTGGTCGCGCGAGTGATCTCCATCACCAAGCTCCGAGACAGCGATTTCGATCCGTATCTCCGGCAATACACGATCTCAGAGAAGGGTATTCACGTTGGGGGAACCTTCACGGGGGTTGAAGCGATCCTCTCAGGCTATGGGCGCGAACCCCACGCCATCTCCAGTGATGAGTAACCGATGAGGGGCCGGAGGTTTAAGCCGTGAGGACAATCCTCATCGTCGACGACGAGTTTGGGATTGTAGACGTCCTCGTCGCTTCCTTGGAGGACGAGGGCTACCGGCTGTTCTCCGCATCGAATGGTCGCCGGGGATTGGAGAGGCTTGACGAAACCAAGCCCGACCTGATCGTTTCGGATTTCATGATGCCCCTCATGGACGGGGCGGCCATGGGAATCGAGATCCGTGACCGACCGGGCTATGACGATGTCCCCATCATCATGATGAGCTCGGTTCCCGAGAGCGCGCTGCGCCAGAGATTTGCCGGCTACCAAGCGTTTCTGCAGAAGCCTTTCCCCATTCCAGTCTTCCTCACTTTGGTCGACAAGCTGCTGGGCAAATAGGCTGACGGCGCAACAGCCCCTCGTAAGAACAAATAAGGAACTTTTTGGCGACGGGTCCGTTGACCGCGTGTTGAATGATCCACGCGAGGCGCAGATGACCAAAGCCGACGAGACCCTCCACAATCCCAAGCTCGACCCGCATCCCGGCACCAATACCGAGAAGGACCCTGACAATTGGGTCTCGGGCGATGATCCAATGACGGGCGCCCAAGCCTCCTATCTCACGACGCTGTGCGAGGAGACGGGAAAGCCCATGCCCGCGGCCGATCTGTCAAAGGCCGAGGCCTCCAAGCTCATCGATGCATTGAAGAGCGAGCTCGCCAAGAGCTCAAAATCCAACTGAGCCTTGCGGCCCTCGAAGCGCCCGCTATCGCGCCTTGGCGGCAGTCAGGGCGGCGTAGCCCCGGGCGAAGCCGTTGAGGCTGATGGGGACGGAAAAATCCCGGTTGTCGAGCGAACGGTAGGCCATGCCGAGGCTCTTGGCCTTCAGCAAAGCGTCCACCACCTCGGGCTGCATCGGGAACCTGGCCTCGCAGCGCTCGGCGCCGCAGCTCAGGAAAGGCACCGTGTAGGAGTCCTTTCCATCGATCAGCAGCCGGAGTCCGGCGGGAAGGTAGATCGGCTGGGGCGCCTGGATCACGGATATGAAGGCCGACTTCTCTCCAGGCTGGACCGTCCACATCACGACGGTCCGGTTCGATTGCTTGTCCGCCAGGCGCTGGAAGAGCAGGCAATCGCGGGGCCGCGGGCCAGGCTTTTCCGGTTCGTTGCATTGCAAGGCCCAGGCTTCGAAATCCTGGCGGACGACCTTTGGCGCCACGGGCGCCTTTGTGGTCTGAGCGCTCGGCGGTTTGCCGGTCTGGCCGCTCGGCGGCTTGCCGGTCTGGGCGCTCGGCGCCTGGGTGGTCTGGGCGCTCGCCGCCAGCGTGGTCCAGGCCATGAGGCCCATGCACAGAATCGCCGCAACGGCGCCCGCTCTAGCCTTGCACATCATCTCGGCCCTCTCGGACTGCAGAACTCGGCACCCATAGAAAAAGGTGCAGCACGGAGACCATGCTGCACCTTGATTTCATACCCGTCCCTTAGAAGCTGTAGCGCATGCCCGCATTGATCGTTCCGCCGAAGGCATCGCCGCCGAAGTAGGTCTTGCCGTCGATGAAGCCGGACAGTGCGCCGGTCCCGAGGAACTGCACGCCGAGGCCCGCTTCACCCCAAGTTCCCGACATGTCGTCGGCGGTCACGAAGCCTGCGACATTGACCTTGTTGTTGCCTTCGAACTCGTTCACGAGGCTCGCCTTGATGTAAGGCTGGATGCTGGAGCCGTCATCCTGCAGGAACTGCGTTCCCAGGCGGGCACCGAAGCGGCCGCGCAGGCTTTCGCCATTCTTCCAGTCGATCTTCACGCCGCCCATGTTCACCGTGTCGATCTCGGAGGACAGGTAGGTCAGCTGGACCTCGGGCTCGAGGAAGCTTGCCGGCGACAGGGCGAAGCGGTAGCCCGCTTCGAACGAGGCGCCGAGGTTGGTCGCGTCAGGCTTGGCCTTTCCATCGGGCACGTTCGGCACGCTGTAATCGACCTTGAGCAGATCGGCCTTGATCAGCGCATCGAAGTAGAAGGGGCCCTGGAGGTAGGTCAGGTAGCCACCGACGGTTCCACCCTCATATTTCGTCGAGGAGGGGCTGTTCTTGTAGTCGACGTCGGAGTGGAGATAGCCACCGAGGACACCCATCACCAGCACGCCCTGGCCGACATCGAAGCCGAAGTCGAAACCGCCCTGGAAGCCGAAAGTGTCCTGGCTGTATTTCACGCCATGATCGGCATCATACTTCGCCCAGTCGCCGATCGCCCGACCCCAGAAGCCGCCGACCGAACGCGGCACCACGGCGGGTGCGGGAAGATAGGCCTCCGGCATGTCGGCCACCGGAGAGATCGCCGTGCGCTGATAGGTCTGACGAAGGTCGACGGTGCGCTCGTGCCAGGCACCGGTCGTGGCATACCAGGCATTCTGCTGGGCGGTCACGACACTCGCGGTTTCGAAGACCTCGTCATCGGGATTGCTCTGCAGAACCCAGACGAGATCGGGGCGCAGGTCGAGATCATAGGTGAAGAAGCCCTTGTCGATGGGGCCGCCGACCAGGAAGAAATCGCCTTCCTGGGTATAGCCTTCGGACACGTCGACGACTTCGATGCCGCCCTTCACGTAGCCGCCGGCACCGGGGTTGGTGTCGTTGACATAGAGGGCGGTCGGGCTGCCCTCGCCGCTTGCATAGACGGTGCCGCCGATCTCGAGCACGTCCGCCGTCGATCCCTTGCCGCCGAGGAAGGCGTCCACGCCGAGCGCACCGCCGCCGATATAGTCGCTATCGGCCAGGATGATGCGGTCGCCTTCGCGGTCGTCCTGCATGTCGATGACGCCGCCGAGGCTGTTGTCGAAGACCTCGAGGTTGAAGAAGGTCACGCTCGCTGGCGCATTGCGCTCGGCCAGGGTCAGCAGGCCGCCATTGTTGAAGCGGTCGTCGCCCTCGCCGAAATCGCTGTCGCCGCGGGCGAAGACGGCGCCCGTGTTGTAGTTGTTGAAGACGTCCGTGCCGCCGCCCATGGTCATGTAGCCGGTCACGTCACCGGAATTCTCAACCACCGAGTTGGAGTCGAAATTCACGATCGCCCGGTCGTTGAGAGAGGCGATGGAGCCGAGGTTGATGAGGGTCGAGCCCGCGCCGCCATCGAAGACGACGCCCGCACCGTCGCCGGTACCGCCGATGACTTCGCTGTCCTCCGTCACATAGACGACAGCCTCGCCATTGGTGCTCTGGGCATCGATCGCCGTCGAATTCAGTCCACTCGTCGAGATCAAGCCCGCCGTATAGACACCGACATCACCGTCGCGGGTCAGGGCCACGATGCCGTCGCTGTCCTCACCGGTGGTCACGACGTCCGTGACACCGACGCCGACATTGCCGGTCGTGCTCTCGGCGAAGATGCCGTCGGAGAAGTCGCCATGGGTGTAGACCGTGGAGCCTCCGACCAGAACGTTGCTGATCGGATCGAGCGCCACGACACCGGGCGCATTGTCGCCGAAGGTCTCGACATCCATGAACAGCACCACCGCGGATCCGTAGCCCTCGGCAAGGATACCGGTGGAGAAATCGCCCTGGGTCGTCACCTGGTCGGCCTGCACGAAGACGGAGCCATCGGCGTTCTTGGCGATGATGCCGTCGGCGTCATAACCTTCCGTGGTCACCGTTCCGGCCACGACGGCTGCAAAGCCGCTATCGGTCTCGGCAACGATGCCGTCGGATTCGTCGCCAAGGGTGGACACGGTTTCCGCCACGACATAGGCGCCCTCGGCCCCTTCGGCGCGGATGCCGTTGGCTTCGTCGCCATCGGTCGAGACGCTTTCTGCGATCACCGCCGCAGTGCCGTTGGGCGCGATGGCCAGGATGCCGTCGCTGTCATAACCTTCGGTGTCGACCACTCCGGCCACGACGAAGGCGTCCTCCTCGAAGCTCAGGGCAAGGATGCCGTTGGAATAATCGCCCAAGGTCGTCACCGTCTCGACGACGACAACCGCGTCACCATCATCCGCAAGGGCAACGATGCCGTCGGCGTCATCGCCCTCGGTATCGACGGATCCGGCGAAGACATAGCTGCCGTAGTCGCCGACCGCGAGGATCCCGGTCGCGTCGTCGCCATTGGTGGAAACGCTGTCGGCCAGAACGATGGCCGTGCCATCTGTGGCAATGGCCAGGATGCCGTCGGCATCGAAGCCTTCGGTATCGACGATACCCGCGGCCACAAAGACATTGGCGTCGTAGCTGATGGCCCGGATGCCGTTGGCGTCGTCGCCATTGGTGGAGACGCTTTCTACGGCCACACCCACATTGCCATTGGCGCGGGCGACGATGCCCTCGGCGTCCTCACCCTCGGTGTCGACCGTGCCGGCCAGGACATAGGCGCCCTCGTCGCCGACGGCCACGATGCCCGTCGCATTGTCGCCATTGGTGGCCACGCTGTCCGCAAGCACGATGGCCGTGCCCTCACGAGCGAGCGCCAGGATACCGTCGGCATTCTCGCCTTCAGTGTCGACGGTGCCCGCCGCTACGAAGACGTTCGCATCTTCGCTCTCGGCGCGGATGCCGTTGGCGTCGTCGCCATTGGTGGAGACGCTGCCGGCGCCGACGCCGACATTGCCATTGGCGCGGGCAACGATGCCCTCGGCGTCCTCACCCTCGGTGTCGACCGTGCCGGCCAGGACATAGGCGCCCTCGTCGCCGACGGCCACGATGCCCGTGGCGTTGTCGCCGTTGGTGGCGACCTCGTCGGCCAGCACGATGGCCGTGCCGTTGCGGGCAAGCGCCAGGATGCCGTCGGCGTTCTCGCCTTCGGTGTCGACGGAGCCCGCGGCCACGAAGACGTCGCCGAACCGGCTCTGAGCCCGAATGCCGTTGGCGTCTTCGCCATTGGTCGAGACGCTGCCGGCGCCCACGCCAACAGTGCCATTGGCGAGAGCCACGATGCCTTCGCTGTCTTCGCCCTCGGTGTCGACCGTGCCGGCCAGGACAAAGGCGCCCTCATCACCGAGCGCGAGAATGCCCGTCGCATCATCGCCATTCGTCGCGACTTCGTCGGCCAGCACCACGGCGGTGCCATTCGCGGCGATCGCCAGGATGCCATCGGCATCCTCGCCAAGCGTGTCGACCGAACCCGCAACGACGAAGACGTTGTTGAATTCGCTGGTGGCTACGATGCCGTTGGAGAATTCGCCCTCGGTCACGACGGAGCCGACGCCGACATAGGTCGAGCCAGGGCCGCCCGAATAGGCATCAATGCCGTTGGAGAAATCGCCATGGGTGGTCGCACTGTTGCCGAGGACGATCGTGTCACTGGCAGCATCGGTCCCGACGACGGCAGGCGAATTGTTGCCGAAGGTCTCGACATCGCCAAAGACGGTGAGCGAGGTGCCATTGGCCTCGTTGTAGATGCCGATCGAGTCGTCGCCGCGGGTGGTGACGCTGTCGGCGAAGACGTAAGTGGAGCCATCGGCATTCTTGGCGATGATGCCGTCGGCATCGAGGCCAGAGGTGTCCACGGTGCCGGCGATGACCAGGGCCGTGCCGCTCTCGGTCTCGGCAACGATGCCGTCGCTCTCGAAGCCAGCGCCATCGACGCCTTCCGTGGTGACGCTGGAGACGGCCACACCGACGCCGGTCTCGCCGGTCGCGCGGATGCCGTTGGAGCGGACACCGTTGGTCGTCACGTCATCGGCGATCACATAGGCTGCGCCATTGTCGGAATTGGCGAGAATACCGTCACTGTTGATGCCCGTGGCATCCACCGTGCCGGCCAGAACGAACGCCGTTCCGTCGATGGTGTCAGCCTGAATACCATCGGACCAGTTGCCATTGGTGGTCACGTCGCCGGCGACCACATAGGCGCCGTCGGTGCCGAAGGCGCGGATGCCGTCCGAGCGGCTGCCATTCGTCGAGACTTCATCGGCGAACACGATGGCGGTGCCGTCGTCGGTCCGGGCGATGATGCCGTCGGCATTGATGCCGCTGGTTTCCACCGAGCCTGCCGCCACGACCGCATCCCCGGCCACGGTGTCGGCGACGATGCCCTTCGAGCCATTGCCATCGGTGGTGACGCTCAGGGCGCCGACATAGGCACCCTCGGTGCCTTCGGCGCTGATGCCCGTCGCACGGTTGCCGTCGGTGGAGACGTCGCCGGCAAGGACATAGGCCGAGCCATCGTCGGTCTTGGCGATGATGCCATCGGCATTGGCGCCAGTTGCATCCACCGAGCCTGCGACCACCCAGGCATCGCCCGAGGCGGTCTCGGCGACAATGCCGTCGGATTCGCGACCATTGGTGGTGACGCTGCCCGCACCGACCACAACGCCGGTCTCACCCGTGGCGCGAATGCCGTTGGAGAAGTTCCCGTCAGTCGTCACGTCCCCCGCGACCACATAGGCGCCGGCCGCAGCTGAGCTTGCGATGATGCCGTCGGCATCGACGCCGGAGGTTGCGACCGAGCCTGCAATCACGATGGCATCGCCGTTCACGGATCTGGCGATGATCCCGTCGGCGTCATCGCCGTCGGTGGTCACTTCGCCGGCCAGGACGAAAGCGCCCTCGCCGCCGCTGGCGCGGATGCCATCGGCTTCCTCGCCGACGGTCGAGACGTCACCCGCCACGACGATGGCATTGCCATCCCTGGAGGGCGCGATGATACCGTCGCCATTGACGCCATTGGTGGACACGGAGCCCGCGGCCACGATGGCATCGCCGCCCGTGGTGCGCGCCACGATGCCGCGCGCCTGGTCGCCGGTCACGTCCACGTCGAACACGCCGACATTGGCGCCTTCGGTGCCGAGAGCCACGATGCCGGTGGCGCCCTGGGCGTTGGTGGTGACCTCGCCGGCCAGCACATTCGCCGTGCCGTCACCGGTCCGGGCAATGATGCCGTCGGAGTCTTCACCGTCAGTGGTGACTTCACCGGCGATCACCCAGGCGTCGCCTGCTGCCGTGTCGGCGAAGATGCCGTTGGAGTTGTCGCCGCCCGTGGTCACGCTGCCCGCACCCACATAGGCGCCGGTGCCGCCAACGGCCTGGATGCCGGCGGAATTGTTGCCTTCGGTGATGACTTCACCGACGCCGACATAGACCTCCTCGCCGGAGGACGCGTCGATGCCGATCGAATTCTCGCCGCGGGTATGGGAACTCAAGCCGACGACGATCGTGTCGCTGAGCGGATCGGTGCCGACGACGCCGGGCGCATTGTTGCCGTAGGTGTCGACGTCGCCAAAGAGGGTGAAGGATGTCCCGTTGGCATTGTTGATGATGCCGGCCGAGCCGTCGCCCTGGGTCTCGACATCGCCGACCACGACATAGGAGGAGCCGAGATCGGTGTCCGCGTAGACGCCCGTCGAGGCGTCGCCGACCGTCGAGACGGAGACGGCGCCGACATAGACGTCGCCGTCCAGGGTCGTCGCCTCAATGCCACCGGAATTGTCGCCCTGGGTCGTCACCGTGCCGGCGATGACATAGGCGTCGCCTTCGCGAATGGAGGCGTCGATGCCCTTGGCATTGTTTTCCGTGGTGTTCACTTCGACCGCGCCGACGCCGACGAAGCCGTTATCGGCCGTGGCGGTGATGCCGGCGCCGGTCGAGTCGACCGTGTTCGCGAGGACCAGGGCCGAGCCGTCGGTGGAATTCGCGATGATGCCTTGCGAGCCCACACCAGTGGTGACCACCTCATTGGCGATCACGCCTGCGAACTGGCCGCCATTGGCGACCAGACCGTGGGAGGCATCGCCCTCGGTCGACACGGTGCCCAGCGCCACGACGGCGGCGATGCCGGTCGGTGCATTGGCGTTCACGCCATAGGCGCCCTCGCCGGTGGTGGAGACGTCGTTGACGACCGCGATGGCGGCGCCGCCGACGGCGATGTCGGCGATGGGCGCGAATTCGGGCGGCAGCAGGTCAAGAGCGGCCTGGGGCAGTGTGGTGCCGGTCGCGGAAACATTGACGCCATGGGCGCCGTCGCCGACGGTCGAGATCGCACCGTCGCTGAAGGCCACGGCGATGCCGCCGGCGCTCACATTCATGCCGTGGGAGGCACCCGTGCCGGTGGTGGTGACATCGTGGGCCGCAGCGAAAGCTACGCCCGTGTCCGCCACCGCATTGACGCCGATGCCGCTGCTGGAGACGTCATTGGCAACGACGGTCACCAGGCCGGTGCCGACGGTCGCATTGATGCCGGCGCCATTGGTGGAGGTGACGTTGTTCGCCGAGACGTTGACGGTGCCGATGCTCAGCGCACCGAGGCCCGTGACCTGAGCGTTGATGCCGGTGCCGGAAGACTCGACGTCGTTCACATCGACATTGACCATGCCGGCCCGCGTCGTCGCATTGACGCCGAAGCCGGTCAGAGCCGTCACGTCGCCCGCGGTGACATCGACATTGCCGACCTGGTTGACGGCGTTGATGCCGTTGCCGGCGGCAGAGGTCACGTTCAGGGCATCGATGTCGATGTTGCCCGCCGTGGTCGTCGCGTTGATCGCAGTATTGAGGCTTTGCACGTCATCCGTCTGAACGGTGACGTTGCCGCCACCCGTCGTCGCGTTGACGCCGAACCCGTTCAAGGCAGTGACATCGCCGGCCGTGACGTCGACATTGCCCGCGAGGGTCGTCGCATTAATCCCGTTCCCGGCGGCAGAGGTCACATCGCCGACGTCCACAGTCACATTGCCGAGCGTCGCCACCGTCGCGTTGACGCCTGTCGAATTGCTGATGACGTCGTCTGCGGAGACCGAGACATTGCCAAGGCCGGTCGTGGCGTTGATGCCAAGAGAACCGGTGCCCGTCGCTGTTACGTTCGCGACATCGACTGTGACATTGCCCCTTCCTGGCACCGATGACGAAAGGAGACCGCGGACCGCGTTGACACCGGTGGAGTTCGCGCCGGTGGTGGTGATATCACCGGTGGAGTTCACTGTTACGTCGCGCGATCCCGTAGGATCGTTCAGTGCCAACGAAGTACTGACGGCATTGATCCCCTCGGATCCAGTCCCGCTCGTTTCAATGGTGCCGGAATTGTTGATGACAATGTTACCGGCGGTCGTGACATTCATCCCCTCGGCATTGTTGCCGCTGGTGGTAATGTTCGTCCCCGACGTAATGTTCGTGTCGCCACGCGTTGAACTGACATTGATGCCGTCAGCGTTATTGCCCACCGTCGTAATGGTGCTGCCAGCCGCAGCCTGAACCGTGAAGTCAACGTCGTTCGGCGTTCCTAGGAAGTTCGTACCGCCGGTGAGGTTCACGCCCGTGTTCGATGTCGGGGTGATGTTCACACCATTATTGATGACCAGAGTCAGGTCACTGCTGCGGTTCGTATAGGACACGCCGCCGGCATAGGGATTACCGGCCGTGGTGCAGGTGACTAATCCGCCGGTGCCGCACTCGTTCGCCGCCCAGACCCGGGTTGCTCCTGCGGAACCGAAAATCCGATTCCGGCCAGTGCCACGCCGACATAAAGGGCGTTGCGGGAAAAGCCGTGAGCGGGTTGGTTCAGAACCTCGGGCCGAGGCAGCCGGCGCCTTTTGACCAGACGTGTTGCAACACCCGGAAAGCAGCGCCGTGAAAGCCTTTTCATCGAATCCCCCAAATTGCCCCAGCCGGGCCTTCGAACGGGCTTTCACGGCGCCTCGGACAACGCAGACCCCCCAGCCCACGTCGTCGAACAACCGATCAACAGCCACTATGGCGCCGCATTTGGAACACAGCCGAGCAAGTAGGCAAGGGCCAAAATGCTTTCATTTTGAAAGGCTAACGGCGTTCGAGCCTAAAATTGTGGCAGCGTGGCCACGAATTCATCACTGACGCACACGCAAATGTTGCAGCAGCGGAGGCCTAGACACTTGGAAAATTGCGGCTTTTCCCACGTCCGTAAAATTGCATAAGGGTGCATACAGTTGCGTGTGCGGCTAAACGCATGACTTGCACAACCCTGACGGACGAGCGAACACGGATTGCAATTGTTGCGCTTCTGCCACAGGGCTGGTGGAGAGAGGAAATGATCCCTATCGAGCCCCGAAATACGACAACTCACAGTGGCGGCACTCGGTCAGCCGAACAGCACCCTTCCAGCTGCTGCGCCTTCCGAATCGCCGATCGCCGCGGCACCCTTTACGCCGCCAACAGCATCCTTTCCACGTCCTCGGCGATCGCCAGCGATGCGGTCAATCCGGGGCTCTCGATGCCGAACAGATTCACCAGGCCGGCCACACCATGGTGCTCCGGCCCCGAGATCATGAAGTCGGCGGCCACTGCGCCGGGAGCGGAGATCTTCGGCCGTAGTCCCGCATAGGCCGGGACCAGGGCTCCATCGCGCAGGCCCGGCCAGTAGGTGCGGATCGCCTCGTAGAAGCTCGCAGACCGCGCCGGGTCCACATCATAATCCTCCCTGTCGACCCACTCGACATCGGGACCGAAGCGCGCTCGGCCTGCGAGATCCAAGGTGAGATGGACCCCGAGGCCGGCATGGCCGGCGGGCACCACGGGATAGATGAGCCGGGAGAATGGCGCCCTGCCGCTCAGGCTGAAATAGGATCCCTTGCAAAGATAGGCCTTGGGCACGGCGGCTGCCGCCAGGCCTTCGATCCGCCGCGCCAGAGCGGGCGCGTCGAGGGAGGCTGCGTTGACCAGGATCCGGCAGGAGAGCCGCATGGGATCGCGACCGCCCACCTCCACCGTGATCCCGCCGCTGCCCACATGGGCCGCGGATACGGGCGAGGCAAAGACCGTCACGGCTCCCGCATCCTCCGCGTCGCCCTGCAGGCTCAGCATCAAGGCGTGGCTGTCGACGATCCCCGTCGAGGGGGAAAGCAGAGCGCCGCAACTTCGCAACGCCGGCTCCAGCTTGTTGACCTGCCCGGCATCAAGCGGCTGCAGATTCCGAACGCCGTTCTGGGCCGCGGTGCTCGCGATGGCTCCCAGCATCGAGAGCTGCGTATCCGACGTCGCGACGATGAGCTTGCCCGTGGGACGGAAGGGTACGCCGTGAGACCGACAATAGTCATAGAGGAGATCACGGCCGCGGACACAGAGCGCCGCCTTCACCGAGCCGGGGGGATAATAGATGCCCGCGTGGATCACCTCGGAATTGCGCGAACTCACCCCGCCGCCGATGGCGGCCTCCCGCTCGAGGATGATCACTTCGCGGCCGGCCCGCGCCAAATGACGGGCAACGGCCAGACCGACGACCCCGGCACCGATGACACACGCGTCAACCCGATCTGTCATGTTTCGGGATCACCCCACCCGATGTTGACGGCTGCCGCGCGCCTGTGGACGGATCGCCAGCCCGAAAGGCGATGCGCCCATCTCACGTCAACCGGCAGTTCGATGAAAAAGCGCGCCATGATCGGGAATGGTGGGCGGTACAAGGATCGAACTTGTGACCCCTACGATGTCAACGTAGTGCTCTCCCGCTGAGCTAACCGCCCATCCCGAGTGCTCGGAGGCCCCGATATATCGAGAAGGGCCAAGGGATGCAAGCCCCACGGCGGGAAACCAGCAGGGCCTGCAGTTCCTAGCCGTAGAATCCGTAGTCGGGCTCATAGCCGTAGCCAGAAGGAGAGGCCTCCTCCACAGGCGCGTTGCCGTTGCCCACCACCTGCTGCCAGGTGTCGTACAGCTTCCAGCGCGTGGACACGTCGGCAAAACCATCTCGGGGGAGATCATGGTTCCGTTCGAACTGCGCTACGGCGTTCGCCGTTCTGGAGCCGTAAATCCCGTCGGCCCGCCCAGGATTGTAGCCTAAGTCCGCCAATTGCCGCTGCAGGTCGGCGACATCGCTTCCGCGGTCGCCGCGACCCAGATCCGACCGACGATTTCCACTATAATAGACCATTCCCGCCTCCTGTCTCTGACTGCTCCGGCTCCGGAGCATGACCCCGCGAGGATCACGGCGGTTCCAGGCGGCAGCGAGGCGAAACAGCGTTCGAAGCGGGGTTTTCCTTCGCGCTCGGGAGGCCGACGCGTCCCCGCCGTCGGCTTCCCTGTCGTCGGCTATTCCGTCGGCAGGACGGCAGAGCTGGATGCTGAACGGACGGGTTCGGAGACAGAAGGCCAGGGGTTCAGGCGGCCATCATCCGCTCCACCTCCCGGACAAGGTCGCGGAGATGGAAGGGCTTCGACAGAACCTTCGCATCCTTGGGCGCCTTGCTGTCGGGATGCAGGGCCACCGCCGCAAAGCCGGTGATGAACATGATCTTCAACGAGGGGTCGAGATCCGCCGCCCGGCGTGCGAGTTCGATGCCATCCATCTCCGGCATGACGATATCCGTCAGAAGCAGATCAAAATGATCATGCTTCAGCTCCTCATAAGCACCGGCACCGTCACCGAAGGAGGTGATCTCGTGACCTGCGCGCTCCAAGGCCCGGGCCAGGAACTTCCGCAGATCCTCGTCGTCTTCAGCCAGAAGTATCTTTGCCATTTTCACTTGTGCGCACCTGCCCCGAATTTGGACATGTCGAGGTGATTCGACCCTATCGTCTCAGCGGTAAATGCAAAGTGAAGGCCACGTTGCCAAAGATTTGCGAGGAGCGAAACATGAATTCTCCAGGGAGGACTTGCCTCAGGAGGCTTGTGGATTTCATACTCGCAGCCATATGGCGCTTTGGTGATTTGTCGCCAGTCGGGAAAACCATCGATCCATGCCGGAGAGACCCCCAGCAGAGCTGTTCGATCCGCCCTTCGAGGTGGTGCATCCGAGCGTGCAGACAAACCCGGCGGTCTTCAACTCGCCGCATAGCGGACGCCAGTATCCGCGCGAATTCCTGAAATTGTCGCAGCTCGATTCGCATCGGCTGCGGCGGTCGGAGGATTGCTATGTGGATGATATCTTCGCCGGTGTGGTCGGCCTCGGCGCGCCGCTTCTGAAGGCGCATTTCCCCCGCGCCTATCTGGACGTCAATCGCGAGCCCTACGAGCTCGACCAGGGCATGTTCCTCGACAGCCTGCCGGCCTATGTGAACAGCTCCTCGGTCCGTGTCGCCGGCGGCCTTGGCACCATCCCGAGGCTGGTCTGCGACACGGCCGAGATCTATCGGCGGCCGCTCTATTTCGCTGAAGCGAAGGCGCGGATCCAGTCGCTCTACATGCCCTATCACCGGGCGCTGGAGGGGTTGCTCGACCGGACGGTCGCCGATTTCGGCGAAGTGCTGCTGATCGACTGCCATTCCATGCCGTCCACGGCAACGCCAGCCTCTTCCCAGGATCCTCTGCCGCGGCCGGATTTCGTGCTCGGCGACAGGTATGGATCCACCTGCGCGCCGGCCATCACCGACTTCTTCGAGGCCGCCCTGCTCCGGCGCGGCTATTCGGCGGTGCGGAACAAGCCCTATGCGGGCGGGCATATCACCCAGATCCACGGCCGGCCCAACGAACAGCGCCATGCGTTGCAGATCGAGATCAATCGAGCGCTCTACATGGACGAGGAGTCGCTTGCCGTCCACGGCGGCTTCTATCGCATGACTGAGGATTTCCAGGAGATCACCGCCGCGCTCGTCCGGGTGCTCCCGGATCTTTTCCGGCCCAGCCGGATCGCTGCGGAGTAACAGGTGTCCCGCGCCTGCCCCTCTGAGGAGGCGGCGTCCAAGAAAAAAGGGCCGTCAGCACGTTGTGCGACGGCCCAAGTCTAGGGAGGAAACGCCCAGGAAGGGCTACGAGAGGAGGACGACGTCCTCAACTCGTGATCTCAATATACATTGCATCGCACAATATGCAAGAGGCGCCTGACGCGATGCGACAATCTGTCAAAAATCTGGATACAGAGACCATTCCCATTATCCAGCTGTTTTGCCTAGCGAAATTGTTGCAGTATGTTTCCGCCGATGTGTCTTCCTGCCAGCGCAGGCGTCAAAACCCGGTTGAATCACAGCCTAAAAAAGCGTCGATTTTTGCTGCAGCGCACACAAGACTGATTAATTCATGAGCAACAGCCATGGCGTGCCCGGCTGGAGGCACGTTGCCGCCTCCCCAGGATCCGGGATAGAAGGGAAGCGGCCATGACGCTCCAACCCCCGCTGTCTCCAGGAAAATTCCCATGACAAAAGATCAGCCGCATGCCGCCGAACTGCTGGCCTTCGCGCGCCATCTCGGCGATGCCGCGGCGGCCATCACATTGCCTCTCTTTCGGGCACCGCTGGTGATCGACAACAAGGGCGGCGACCTGTTCGACCCGGTCACGGAGGCAGACCGAGAGGCGGAGCAAGCCATCCGATCGCTCATCGCCGCTGAGTATCCGACCCATGGCGTGGTGGGGGAGGAGTTCGGCCTCTCCACGGGCACATCGCCCTATACCTGGGTGATCGATCCCATCGATGGAACGCGCGCCTTCGTCTGCGGCATGCCGACCTGGACCACGCTGGTCGGCCTGCTGAAGGACGGGGAGCCCTATCTCGGCCTGATGCAGCAGCCTTTCGTGGGGGAACGGTTCTTCGCCAGCCCGAACGGGGCCTTTCTCGACAATATTCGCGGTTGCTTGCCGCTCAAGACGCGACCGGCCGAGACCCTCAGATCCGCAACCATGGCGACCACCAGCCCGGAGATCTTCAAAACCAGTTGGGAGGTCGAACGCCTCGCGCTCATGCGTCGGCAGACGCGAACCATTCGCTACGGCACCGACGCCTATGCCTATTGCCTCCTGGCGGCCGGCCATATCGACCTGGTGGTCGAGGCCAGCCTTGCCCCCTATGATGTGGTGGCGCTCATTCCCATCGTGCAGCAGGCCGGGGGGGTCATGACGGACTGGTCGGGCGGAGCGGCGAAAGACGGCGGCAACATCATTGCCGCAGCCAGCCCTGCTCTGCATGAGGCTGCCCTCGCCGTCCTCAACTCGTGACCTGCGCAGTTCAGGCTGCGTCGTCGTAGCGCCACCGCTTGTCGTCGAACACGAAACTGTCGAAGGCCGCCCAGAACTGCTCGCGATAGAAATCCTGCTCCATCAGCAGTTCATGGCGAGCCCCGGGGATTTCCACCACCGCAACACTCCGCATCGCCCGCGCGAACCGGCGCGCCGCGATGTTGTCCGACACCTGATCGGCACCGGCCAGCACCATCAGCACCGGGCATTGAAACTTGTGATGGCCGGGCAGATCGCGCTCCAGCACCGCCATGGAGTCCAGAGAGGCCTTCAGCCAGCGCAGGGTTGGCCCTCCCACGGTGAGATCGGGGCAATTCTGCGCGAGTTCGATCATGCGGTCGAACCGTTCGGGGTCGGAGGTGAGGACGCTGTTGGCGAGACCGGCCCGGTCAAGCATCCGGTCGCCCGTTCCAGGCACGTAACAGCGACCGAGGCCGATTGCGCAGGCCAGGCGGATCAAGGTGCGAGCCAGCCGCTCCGGCACGCCGGGCGCCTTGATCCCGATCAGGGGCGCGCAGACGACAACTTTCTGAAACCAGCTGCGGCGGGCGAGAGCGCGCAGCAGGATGTTGCCGCCGGTCGAATGGGCGAGACCGAAATAGGGCGGTGGACAATCCGGCAGCACCACCTCGCGCATGAAGGAGGTCAAATCCTCGTCATATTGAGCAAAGCTCCTGACGTGGCCCTTGCGCGAATTCTTCAGCAGCCGGGAGGAGCCCCCCTGGCCGCGCCAATCGACGGCGGCCACGGCGAAGTGGCGCTGTCGGAGGTCGCGGATGGTCTCGTAATATTTTTCGAGGAATTCGCCACGGCCCTGAAACAGGCAGACCGTGCCCCGGTTGGGTTTCTCCTTGGCGCCGCAGACGCCATAGCGCAGGCGCGCGCCTGAGGGCGTGACGAAATAATCAAGGGTCAGCCCGGCGGGCGGACGGTTCAGCGTAAGCGAAATCGGGTCCATGCCCGCGGCCTCTGCACTCTTGCGGCGGCCCCCGCTCGGGCCATTCAGACCTTCCCGTTTAGCAGAAGCCCGAGATTCGGTCCATGTTGCGCGACCCTCTTGACAGCTTAAAAGGCGTGATTATCTCATGTCTCGTCGGATGCCCGAACGGGGTTCGACGGAAGAAACCATCGACATTCGTCCGGTTCGGAGACTGTCGAATTCAGCATTGCTCAAGGAGGATGTTGCTATGTACGACCTTACCCCTCTCTATCGTTCCACCATCGGCTTCGACCGCTTCGGCTCGCTTCTCGAGTCTCTTGGTCATCTGGATGGCGGCAACGGATATCCCCCTTACAACATCGAGCGTCTCGGCACCGATCAGTACCGCATCTCCATGGCGGTGGCTGGGTTCAAGCCTGAAGAGCTCAATGTCGAGGTGAAGGAATCCGCCGTCACGATCAGTGGCCGCAGAAACGAGAAGCCCGCACAGGCCGGGTCGGTGCTGCATCAGGGCATTGCCTCACGCAGCTTCGAACGCCGCTTCCAGCTCGCCGACTTCGTGAAGGTGACTGGCGCCAGCCTCGAGAATGGTCTGCTCCATGTGGAGCTCACCCGTGAGATCCCGGAGGCCGCGAAGCCCCGGACGATCGCGATCGAGAACAAGGCCGCCTCTTCGCCCGAGCCGAAGACGATCGAGCAGAAGGCCGCGTAAGCCGCGACTGGCAAACGATAGAGCCTGGGGCGCCTCCGCAAGGGGGCGCCCTTTTTGTTTGTGGCCGGATGACCGGAACGCCGCTCCTGCCTAGCGCGGCAGCTTGCTCGAGCCCATGAGGAACTGGTCGATGGACCGCGCCGCCTGCCGGCCCTCGCGGATGGCCCAGACCACCAGAGACTGGCCTTTCCGGATATCACCCGCAGCGAAGACCTTCGGGTGAGACGTGAGATAATCGTCGGTGTTCGCGAGCACGTTCGAGCGGTTGTCGCGGTCGAGCGGAAGCTCCTCCAGCAGACCCGTCTCTCCCGGGCCGGCAAAGCCGATCGCGATCAGCACCAGGTCCGCCGGAATGATGAATTCCGTGCCGGGGACAGGCTGCCGCTTCTCGTCGCAACGCGCCGCCTCGACACCGGTGAGCCTGCCGTCCTGGCCCACCATGCCCAAGGTCGCACAAGCAAATTCGCGCACCGCGCCCTCGGCCTGGGAGGAAGAGGTGCGGAACTTGGTCGGCCAATAGGGCCATGTCAGCAATTTGTCCTCGCGCTGGGGGGGCACGGGACGGATGTCGAGCTGGGTGACCTCAATGGCACCCTGACGGAAGGAGGTGCCGATGCAATCGGACGCGGTGTCGCCGCCGCCGATGACGACCACGCGCTTGCCGGTCGCCACCAGGGGTTCCGCGCCGCCAAGGCTCTCGCCGCCGATCCGCTTGTTCTGCTGCACCAGGAAGGGCATGGCGTAATGGACGCCCTCCAGCTCCATACCGGGAAGAAGGGGATCGCGGGGCCGCTCGGCGCCGCCGGTCAGCAGCACCGCATCGTGCCCGTCAATGATCTCCTGCACCGGAATATCGATGCCGACATTGGCGCTGAAATGAAACTCCACGCCCTCAGCACGCATCTGTTCGACACGCCGCTCGATGTGGTGCTTCTCCATCTTGAAGTCCGGGATGCCATAGCGGAGAAGGCCGCCCGCATGAGCCTCGCGCTCATAGAGATGCACCGCATGTCCGACGCGCGCGAGCTGCTGGGCGGCGGCCATGCCGGCAGGACCCGAGCCGATGACCGCCACGCGCTTGCCGGTCAGCGTCTCCGGGGGCTGCGGCCTGACCCAACCCTCCGCCCATGACTTGTCGGCAATCGCCTCTTCGATGGATTTGATGGTGACGGGCGCATCATCGAGATTGAGGGTGCAGGCCTCCTCGCAGGGTGCCGGGCAGACCCGGCCGGTGAATTCGGGAAAGTTGTTTGTGGTGTGGAGATCCCGGGAGGCGGCTTCCCAGTTCTTCGCGTAGACGAGGTCGTTCCAGTCCGGAATCTGGTTATTCACCGGACAGCCGGTGTGGCAGTAGGGCACGCCGCAATCCATACACCGGGTCGCCTGCCGCTCGACTTCGCGTTCCTCCATGGGGATGGTGAATTCGCGGAAGTGCCGGATACGGTCAGAGGCCGGGCGATAGGCCTGGGTCTGCCTGTCGATTTCCAGAAAGCCAGTGATCTTTCCCATGGTCTGCCTCAAGCCCGCTTTGCCAAGCCGATGCGCATATCGCCGGATTGCTCCTGCGCGCGCTCGATCTCCTGCAGTGCCCGCCGGTATTCGACCGGCATCACCTTCACGAATTTGGGACGGTAGTCGTCCCAGTTGTCCAGGATCTCCCGGGCGCGGCCGGAATTGGTGTAATGCGCATGGCGGGTGATCAGGTGCAGCAGCCGCTGCTCGTCGTGATGGGTGAGGTCGGTCAGGATATCGACGAGGCCGTGGGATTCGAGATCGCCGCCGTGATGGTGCAGGCGTTCGATTGCGTCATCCTCGTGCTGGATCGGCTCCAGATCGACCATGGACAGGTTGCAGCGCTGCTCGAAGTCGCCCGCGGCGTCCAGGACGTAGGCGATGCCGCCGGACATGCCGGCCGCGAAGTTGCGGCCCGTCTCGCCGAGCACGACCACGATCCCGCCCGTCATATATTCGCAGGTGTGGTCGCCGGTGCCTTCGACCACGGCGACGGCGCCCGAGTTCCGGACCGCAAAGCGCTCGCCGGCCACGCCATGGAGATAGCATTCGCCGGCGATGGCGCCGTAGAGCACGGTGTTGCCGGCGATGATGCTCTGCTCGGGCAGGATGCGCGAACCGCGCGGCGGCCGCACCACGATGCGCCCCCCCGACAGGCCCTTGCCGACATAGTCGTTGGCATCACCCTCGAGATCGAGCGTCACGCCATGGGCCAGGAACGCGCCGAAGCTCTGCCCCGCGGTTCCCTTGAGCCGCACCGAAATCGTATCGTCCGGCAGACCCTTGTGCCCGTGGCGCTTGGCCACTTCGCCCGAGAGCATGGCGCCGGCAGAGCGGTCGGTGTTGTTGATGGTCTCGTCGATCTGCACCGCAACGCCATCGTCGAGAGCCGGGAGGGACTGCGCGATTAGCCGACGATCAAGGATATCATCGATGTGATGAACCTGCCGCTCCGTGTGCCGGATGGCGACATCGGGAGAATGCCGCGCCTTGTAGAAGATCTTTGAGAAATCGAGGCCCCGCGCCTTCCAATGGTCGATCGCGGCGCGCTTGTCGAGGAATTCGCTGGCGCCCACCAGCTCGGAGAATTTGCGAACGCCGAGGGAAGCCATGATCTCGCGCACCTCCTCGGCAACCATGAAGAAGTAGTTGATCACGTGCTCGGGCTGGCCGACGAAGCGCTTGCGCAGCACCGGATCCTGGCTGGCCACGCCGACCGGGCAGGTGTTCAGGTGGCATTTGCGCATCATGATGCAGCCGATGGCAATCAGCGGTGCGGTGGAGAAGCCCATCTCGTCGGCGCCCAACAATGCGGCCACCACCACGTCGCGTCCCGTGCGGATCCCGCCATCGCATTCCACCACGATGCGCCCGCGCAGCCCGTTGTCGACGAGGGTCTGCTGGGTCTCGGCCAGGCCGATCTCCCAGGGGGAGCCCGCATGCTTGATGGAGGTCAGGGGGCTCGCGCCAGTGCCTCCCTCGTAACCGGCGATGGTCACGTGATCGGCGCGGGCCTTGGCGACGCCCGCGGCCACCGTGCCGACGCCGACTTCGGAGACGAGCTTCACGGAGATATCGGCCTGGGGGCTCACATTCTTCAGATCGAAGATCAGCTGTGCCAGGTCCTCGATCGAATAGATGTCATGATGCGGCGGCGGCGAGATGAGGCCGACGCCGGGAGTCGAGAACCGTACCTTGGCGATGGTCGCGTCCACCTTGTGGCCGGGCAGCTGTCCGCCCTCCCCCGGCTTGGCACCCTGGGCCATCTTGATCTGGATGCGGTCGGCATTGACCAAATATTCCGCGGTGACGCCGAAGCGGCCGGACGCCACCTGCTTGATCGCCGAGCGCATGGAGCTCCCGTCGGGCAGCGGCGTATAGCGATCGACCTCCTCGCCGCCTTCCCCGGTGTTGGACTTGCCACCGATCCGGTTCATCGCCAGGGCCAGGGTCGTATGCGCTTCCCGGCTGATCGCACCGAAGGACATGGCGCCGGTGGTGAAGCGCTTGACGATCTCGGAGGCCGGCTCGACCTCGTCGATCGGGATGGGAGACTGGCCCATCTCCTCGGCCTGGCGCACCCTGAACAGGCCGCGCAGGGTCATCAGCCGCTCCGACTGCTCGTTGATCTCGCTGGCGAAGGCGCGGTAATCGTCGATGGAATTGCCCCGCACGGCGTGCTGGAGATGCGCGACCGAGTCCGGCGTCCAGATGTGGTTCTCGCCGCGAATGCGGAAGGCATATTCCCCGCCGACGTCGAGGCGATCCTCGAACAAAGGATCGTTCTCGAAGGCCTGGGCGTGGCGGGTGAAGGTCTCCTGAGCCACTTCGTCGAGCCCGACCCCCTCGATCTGGGATTTGGTGCCGGTGAAATAGCGCTCCACGAAGTCCGACTTCAGGCCGATCGCATCAAAGATCTGGGCACCGCAATAGGACTGGTAGGTCGAAATGCCCATCTTGGACATGACCTTCAGCAGGCCCTTGTCCACCGCCTTGATATAGCGCTTGAAGGCTTCCTTCGGCGTAATCGTCTCGCCGAGACCCGGGAGAATGGCCTCTATGGTCTCGAAGGCCAGATACGGGTTGATCGCCTCGGCGCCATAGCCGGCCAGGGTGCAGAAATGATGCACCTCGCGGGCTTCCCCGGTCTCGATCACGAGGCCCACGGATGTGCGCAGGCCACGCCGGATGAGGTGGTGATGCACGGCCGAGGTCGCCAGGAGCGCGGGGATCGCCACATGCTCGGCGCTCACCATCCGGTCGGAGAGGATGATGATGTTGTGGCCGTGGCGGACGGCGTCCTCGGCGCGCGAGCAGATATGGGCGATGGCGTTCGCCATGCCGCGCGGACCGATCTCGACGGCATAGGTGATGTCCAGCGTCACGGTGCGGAACGGATTGGTCGAGATATCCCCGATCGCGCGGATCTTCTCGAGATCCTGATTGGTGAGGATCGGCTGGGCCACTTCGAGGCGCATGTGCCGTGAGGTGCCCTTGCGATCGAGAAGGTTCGGCCGCGGCCCGATGAAAGAGACCAGCGACATGACCAGCTCCTCGCGGATCGGATCGATCGGCGGGTTGGTGACCTGGGCGAAGTTCTGCTTGAAGTAGGTGTGCAGGAGCTTCGGCTTGTCGGAGAGCGCCGAGATGGGCGTGTCGGTGCCCATGGAGCCGATCGCCTCCTGGCCGGTGGTGATCATGGGCGCCATCAGGAACTTAAGATCTTCCTGGGTGTAGCCAAAGCATTGCTGGCGATCGAGAAGCGGCACGTTGGGCCGCGAGGGGATGGCCGCCACTTCGGGCAGGTCACGGACCAGAATCTGGGTGCGGTCGAGCCATTCCTGGTAAGGATGCGCGGTCGCCAGGGTGTTCTTGAGCTCCTCGTCGGAGATGATGCGCTGCTGCTCCAGGTCGATCAGCAGCATGCGGCCCGGCTGCAGCCGCCATTTCCGGATGATGCGCTCCTCAGGGATGTCGAGCACGCCCATCTCGGAGGCGAGCAGCACATCGCCCTCGTCGGTGACGATGTAGCGGGCCGGCCGCAAACCGTTGCGGTCCAACGTGGCGCCGATGATCTTGCCGTCGGTGAAGGCGATCGCCGCCGGACCGTCCCAGGGCTCCATCAGGGCGGCATGGTATTCGTAGAAGGCGCGGCGCTTCTCATCCATCAGCGGGTTGCCGGCCCACGCTTCCGGGATCAGCATCATCGCCGCCTGCGCCAACGGATAGCCGCCCTGATAGAGCAGCTCGAGCGCATTATCGAAGCAGGCGCTGTCGGACTGGCCCTCATAGGAGATCGGCCAGAGCTTGTTCATGTCGTGGCCGAAAATCTCGGAGTGCATGTTCGCCTGGCGGGCGGCCATCCAGTTGTAGTTGCCGCGCAGCGTGTTGATCTCGCCATTGTGGCAGATGAAGCGGTAGGGATGCGCCAGCGGCCAGGACGGAAATGTGTTCGTGGAAAAGCGCTGGTGGACCAGGGCGAAACCCGAGCGCACCCGCTCGTCCAGCAGGTCGCAATAATACTGGCCCAGCGAGCGGCCGAGCACCAAGCCCTTATACACCAGGGTGCGGGCCGAGCAGGAGACCACGTAGTAGGAGCGCGCCGCGTCCTCCGGCATGGCATAGACACGGTTCGAGATCACCTTGCGCATCACATAGAGCTTGCGCTCGAACTGCTCCTCGCTCATGGCGCTGACGCGCCTGATGAAGGCCTGCACGTGGAAGGGCTCGGTCGGCTTCACGCTTTCGCCGAGGACGGAGCGGTCGACCGGCACGTCGCGCCAGCCGACGATCTCCAACCCCTCGTCGCGTGCGGTGTCCTCGAACAGCCGCTCGATGTGACGACGGATCGCCTGTTCGCGCGGCATGAAGAGCTGGGCGACGCCGTAATGGCCAGGCTCGGGCAGGTCGAAGCCGAGGCGCTCGGCCTCATCGGCGAAAAAGGCGTGCGGGAGCTGGATCAAAACGCCGGAGCCATCGCCCGCCTTCGGGTCGGCGCCGACCGCGCCGCGATGCTCCAAATTGACGAGGATCTCAAGGCCCTGCGAGATGATGCGGTGGCTCTTCTCGTTGCGGATATTCGCGATGAGCCCAATGCCGCAGGCGTCATGTTCATTGCGCGGATCGTAAAGGCCATGGGCCTCGGGCAATCCCTCCGGTCTGAACCGTGGGAATTTGACCTCCGCGGCCATTTCGGCTCCAAGCGCCTCGCTCCGGGCCATGCTCTCCGTCCCTCTCATCAGCTCCGGCTTCGCGCCGGATGCAACTCTAACACATTCAAGCCAGCCATGATCCGGCTGTGGTTAACCGCCCATGGGGTGGCGGTCATCTCGGGCCGGCTGGTCGTGTGAGCTTCGGGATCGTATCTGGAGATGCCCGGCCGGCCCTGTCGTCAGGGCGTCGGCTCGCGGCTGAAGCAGCTTACCGGAACGCCCCGCCTCGCGGCGTATTTTTGCGCCGTTTTACCGGCGTGCCCGTTGTCATCGGTCTACGCTTCCTCGAAAGGCCGCACTCGCGGCTCCCTCACAGATAGGACAGCATTACTGTCCTATTCAAGCTAAAATGCCAGATTTGAATGCTTCGCGCAAGTTTCAAAATAAGCTCTCCACAAACGCGCAATAATATTTCTCCACCCTGCTCAGAAGCGTGGCAACAGCCCTGGATTGCAGCCTTTTGAAATGCGCGCAAGGCACCATCATGATATGGACGAATCCCCGCCGGATGTGATTTCAAAATGGTCGTTGCACAGATATGATCGCGGAACAGGCAAGCATGGATACTTCGAAGACAAAGACGCCCTATGGCGGCTGGCGCTCGCCCATCACCGCGGACATGGTGGCGGGCAAAGCCCTGCGCTTTGGCTGTCTGCAGACCGAAGGCGAAACCCTTTACTGGACAGAAGGGCGGCCCCAGGAGCAGGGCCGGATGACGGTCATGCGACAGCGCTACCCGCATCCTGCGCGGGAGATGACGTCGCAGCCCTATGCGGCACGATCCCGCATTCATGAGTATGGCGGGGGTGAATTCCTGGCTCTCAACGGCGCTGTCTATTTCGTGAACACCGAAGACCAGAACATCTACATGGCGACGTCGGGGGCGGTGACTGCTCTGACCGAGGTGAGCGGGTACCGCTTCGCAGACTTCTCCTATGACCGAATGCGGCGCCGGCTCATCGCCGTCGCCGAGCGCCATGGCCCGGAAGAGTCCACCGATCCGAAGAACATGCTGGTGGCCATTCCCCTGGACGGCCGCGCGCGCGGCTACATCACTCCGCTCGCGGAGGGCGCCGATTTCTATGCCAATCCTCGCGTCTCCCCCGACGGGAGCTCGATCGCCTGGGTGGAGTGGGACCTGCCCGGCATGCCCTGGGACGAAAGCCGCCTGAGCGTCGGGGTCTTTGCCAGCAATGGCGAGATTTCGTCCCTGCTGCATCTGGCGGGCGGCAGCGGCACATCCGTGTTCCAGCCGGAATGGATCGGCCCAGACCTCGTCTTCGTCGACGACCGCAGCGGCTGGGGCAATCTCTACCGCTGGGACGGAACGGAAGTCCAGGCCATCGCCCCAAGGGAGGCGGAGTTCGGCCTTCCCCTCTGGGCGCTGGGCGTGCGGAGTTATACGAGCATCGGGGGCAATCGGCTGTTTTCCACCTTCTTCGAGAACGGTGCTTCAAAAGCCGCCATCGTCGATGTGACAACGGGGGCGGTCGACCTGCTCGATCTCGGTTTCAAGGACATCGTCAATCCAAGCTTCGCCCTGTCGACAGTGTTCGCCTATGCAACCAGCGATACGATGCCCCGCGCCTTGGTGAAGATCCCCATTGGCGAGCATGTCCCCGCCCCTTCCGTCCATCGCCACAGCCTGGAGCTCGAGCTCCAGGCCGACGACATCTCGCAAGGACAGCCGATCGCTCTTTCCCGGACCAAGGAGGATCAGGTCTTTGCCCTTTACTACCCGCCCACCAACAAATCGCAGAGCGCGCGCAATGCGGAGCGGCCACCGCTGATCGTGACGGCGCATGGCGGGCCCACGGGCATGGCCGAGCGCGGGCTGAAGCCCCGGACGCAATATTGGACCAGCCGCGGCTTCGCCGTGCTCGACGTCGATTATCGCGGCAGCTGGGGTTACGGCCGCAGCTACCGTGACAGTTTGAACGGGCATTGGGGCATCCGCGACGTCGAGGACGTGGTCACGGCGACGGAGATGCTGGTCAAAAAGGGGCTCGTGGACGGACGGCGCAAGGCGATCACCGGCTCCAGCGCCGGGGGCTTCACCGTGCTCTGCGCCCTCGCATTCACCGACGTCTTTCAGGCAGGGGTCTCCTCCTACGGGGTCGGCGATCTCGAGCAGCTGCTGCGGGAGACGCATAAGTTCGAGTCCGGCTATCTGTATGCATTGACGGGCACGACTGTCGGCGCCACCGATGCCGTGTTCAGGGCTCGGTCGCCGCTGCAGCATGCGCATAAGATCAAGGCCCCGGTCATGTTCTTCCAGGGTGCAGAGGACAAGATCGTGCCGCCAGACCAGTCGCGAAGCATGGTGGAACAGCTGAAGGACCGGGGCGTTCCGGTGGGGTATATGGAATTCGAGGGTGAGGGCCACGGATTCCGAGGTGCGAAGGCAATTGTCGCAGCCCTCTTGGCGGAGCACGCCTTCTATGCTCGTGTGTTCAAGTTGCGGCCGGCCGAAAGCCTGCCTCGCCTCACTCTGTTCAACGAGGAAAATCTGACGTGAACTTCGCCAGTGACAATGTGATGGGGGTCTCTCCAGAGATCCTCGACGCGCTTGCGCGCGCCAATGAAGGAAGTGAAGTCTCCTACGGGTCCGATCGCTGGACGAAACGGGCCGAGATGCGGCTGAGCGAGTTGTTCGAGTGTGAGATCGCGATGTTCCTGGTGGCCACCGGCACAGGCGCCAATGCCCTGAGCCTCGCCGCGATGACCCCGCCCTTCGGCTCCGTCATCTGTCACCGCGAAAGCCATATCATGATCGATGAATGCGGAGCGCCGGAGCTGTTCACCGGCGGCGCCAAGCTCATCGCCGTGGACGGTGCCGGCGGCAAGATGAGCGCCAGCTCCGTGGAGGAGGCTCTGGCGGCCTTCGGGCGGCCTCCCCACAGCGTCAAGCCCGCAGCCATCAGCATCACTCAGGCTAGCGAGTATGGCACCACCTACAAGGTGTCCGAGATCGAAGCCATTGCCGAGGTCGGCCGCCGGCATGGCTGCCGGCTGCACATGGACGGAGCCCGCTTCGCCAATGCCGTAGTATCTCTGCAAGCCCGTCCCGCCGACATCACCTGGCGGGCCGGCGTCGATGTGCTGAGCTTCGGCTTCACCAAGAATGGCGCATTGGGTGCGGAGGCGGTGATCCTGTTCGACACGGGGCTCGCGGTCGACTTTCCCTATCTGCGCAAGCGCACCGGCCATCTCTGGTCAAAGGGACGGTTTCTCGGGGCGCAGGTCGACGCCATGCTCGATCAGGATCTGTGGATGCGCAATGCCACCCATGCCAACGCCATGGCGAAACGGCTCCATGAGGGCCTCAGCCTCTGCAAGGGGGTGCGTTTTCCGGTGGCGGTGGAGGCCAACGAGCTGTTTCCGATCCTGCCGCGGCCCCTGCACGAGGCGCTGCTGGCCCAGGGCGCGAACTTCTATGAATGGTCACCGGGCGGCGTGGCTCCCGCAGATCGCCCGAAGGCCGGCGAAGTCATGGCGCGGATGGTCACATCCTTCGCGACACGCCAGGAGGACGTCGAAAGCTTCATCAAACTGGCGCAGGATCTGTCCACGGCCAAAGCCGCTTAGCATCGCGGCCGCGGGGCGGCCGCGGGTTAGGGCGCGCTCTTCTGCCAGGCAAAATCATCCGCCCTGCCCGGCTTCGGTGCAGGCGGGATGCCTTGGGCGAAGAGCTTCGCTGCGGCCGTGTCAGGAGCCGCCGTCTCCTGCAACTGCAGCAATCCCTCCTCGCCGCCCGGTGCATCCAAGTCGACGACCATGGCAATGCCCGCATCCATGGTGGTGGCATTGGGGCGATAATTTTTCGGAACTTCCGGTCGGATCATGATCGGAGCGTTGACGCCCGGCTGACCGAAGAGCGGAAGGTTGTTGGCGTAATCCGTGGCGCCCGTCTCTCCCTGGGCCGCCAGGGTCTGGGCGGCCGCCACAGCCGGGTCCTCCGCCGTCTTGATATCCTCGCGGATCACGTCGAGGACCAGGGAGGCCATCTTGTCGTTGCCACGCTTGAGGAAATTCACCCCGTCGCGGTCGCGGAGCCGGCGCATCACGCCATCGTCGGGCGTGACGCCCATCTCCGTGTAGCGCCCATCTTCATCACTGAAGTCCTTGCGGATGTCGATGAACTTGACGCCAAGCTTCTCGGCGCGGGCTTTGACCACTCCGTTGATTTTCTGCATCGCACTGTCATATTCGGCGCGCGCCATGGGCGGGAGGCTGACCCAATAGACGGCGATGCTGCGTCTCTTCATCTCCGTAAGAAACGCGTCCACGACTTTCTCATAGGCGGTCTGCCATTCCGGCGATCCGAAGGGGATGCGCTTGTCACCCACCCTCATGTCCTGGCCGTCATTGGAGCCGACGAGAACCACGGCCGTGTGCACCTGGTTGCGATCGAGAATCCCCGGCAGGGCCGCGACCCAGTCATAGAGGTCGGCGCGGGCAAAGCCCGAGCCTTCGCGATACCGGCCTTCGAGCTGGAGCTTCTCCTCGCCGGCGAGAACCCGGCCCATGCCTGCCCAGAGGCCCCCTGCCATATTGTCGCCAATGACGAGCACCGTGTACCGGTCGTGAGCCTCGGGAATATAGGTCGCGCCCGGCGCCTTATGTTTTCCGTCGGCCGCCGCCTGGGTCTCCGTTACAGGCGGCTTGCTTGCAGTCTGCGCCATCGCGGGCGCGGCCACAGCCAGCATTGCCAGGAGAATAAACGACACACACCGGTGCATGGGTCCCATCAGCCATCCTGCTTGAGATGTTTGAGCAGACGAGAGCTCGGCTCGCCGTCCGCCGTCAAGCCTGCGTCGCGCTGGGCACGCTCGACCGCCGCCTTGGTCTGCGGCCCGACATTTCCGTCGACGCCGCCGGTGTCATAGCCGCGTGCGGTCAGGAGCACCTGGAGCTCCATGCGCTCACGCACCGACAAGGCGTTCGCCGGACGCGGCCAGGCGCCGATGATGGGTCCACCGCCAGCGATTCGATCGGCGAGATGTCCCACTGCCAAGGCGTAGGCATTGGAATTGTTGTAGCGAAGGATGGCTCGGAAGTTCTGGGTGACCAGGAAGGCAGGGCCCCTTGCGCCTGCCGGCATCAACAGGGTCGCGGGGACGGTGGATCCGGGTTTGAAGGTGGAGCCGTCGGCGAGCTTGAGGCCCCGCTTCGCCCAGGTGCCGATGGTCGCCTTTGCTCCGGCGGACTTGGTGTTGAAGCCCCGCGGCAGCTGCACTTCCCAGCCCCAGGGAAGACCCGGCTTCCAGCCGGACTTATGAAGGTAGTTGCCGGTGGACGCCAGAGCATCGGCCACGCTGCGCCAGATGTCACGGCTGCCATCACCGGTCCAATCGACCGCATAGGCGTTGTAGGTGGTCGGGATGAATTGGGTGTAGCCCATGGCGCCCGCCCAGGAGCCGGACATGTGGGACGGCGGAATGTCGCCACGCTGCAAGATCTTCAGCGCCGCAATCAGCTGCTGGCGGCCGAATTTCTGGCGGCGCCCGGTATAGGCCAGGGTCGCGAGGGAGCGGATCACGTATTTGTCGCCCATATGCGAGCCGTAATTCGTCTCCATGCCCCAGACCGCGAGCAGGACGGTGGAGGGCACGCCATAGCGCTTCTCGATGGCCGCGACCCGTGCCGCGTGCTCTCTGAGCATGGCCCGGCCGTTCTCGATGCGGGCATCGGACACGCGCTGGTCGATGTAATCCCAGACCGGCGTCTTGAACTCGGCCTGGTTTTCGGCGCGCTCGATCACTTCGGGATCCGGCGTCACGCCGCGAAAGGCGGCCTCGAAAGTCGCCCGCGATACACCCGCCTTATGGGCTTGGGGCCACAGGCTCTGCACAAAGCGATCGAAGCGGGCATCGGCCGTGGCCGGTGTCGCTGCCATGGGTCCGAGCGCGCAGGCAAATGTGGCGAAGGCCACCATCATCGCGCTCAACCAGCTCGTCAGACACCGCTTCATAGCCACTCCGCTTGTTGCATTCCTCCGCGAGACATCAATGTGAGGAGTTTTGGTTAAGGGTTGCTTTCCAATCAAGCAACAACTGCCCCTCAGCGCCGGGAGCATAGCACAAATCCGTGAGGCGGCGCATCACGGAGGGAGTCACAGGTTCCGAAAGAGGCCCAGAGGCTCAGACGTCCAGGACCAGCCCCTCCCGTGCGGCGATCGTTCCGGGGAGAGCCGCTGCCGCTGCGGCTTCGATCTCCGCGAGCTTCTTGTCGTCGTGGCGCGGGTTGTGATGGAACAAGACCAGTTTCTTCGCCTTCGCCGTCCGGCAGAGGGCGACGCCCTCCTCCCAAGTGGAGTGGCCGAAGCCCTTGAAGGTCGGATACTCCTCCGGCGTATACATGGCGTCATAAATGACGATGTCGGCATCCTGGATCAGGGAGACGATGTCCGTGTCCAGCTTATCCTGGTGATGCTCCGTATCGGTCACATAGCAGACGGACTTGCCGGCATATTCGATCCTGAAGCCGATCGAGCCGTTGCAGTGCCGCAGGCGCGTGGTCTCGATGCGTATCCCTGGTGCCGGCTCCAGGACTTCGCCCGCGTTGAAGTTGCGGTAATCCAGCTTGGCGCGAAACACTTCGGGGCCCACCGGAAAAAACGGCGCCTGCATGAAGCTCTTCAACATATCGAGAGTGCTGCCGCCATCCACGTGGTGGCCGGACCAGACCGTGATCTGCTCGGTGGGCACGTAGAGGGGGTCGAAGAAGGGGATCCCCTCAATGTGATCATAGTGGCAATGACTGAAAAAGAGGTCGAAGGACTTCACCCCCTCCTTCAGCAACTGGCTGCCCAGCTGCCGCGCACCGGAGCCCGCGTCAAAGATGAGCACGTGGTCTCCCAGCAGCATTTCCACGCAAGGCGTGTTGCCGCCATAGGTGTCATAGGCGCCGCCGGCACACGCGATGCTGCCGCGCACGCCCCAGAATTTAACCTGAAAACGATCATTGTTCATAGTAAGCCCCGTGGCCCCGCCATCGACACCTTACGGTGCATTGGGCCAGAACGGAATTGGGTTGCGCATCGATCGGTTTTGGGCATGTTCGGAGGGCCGCCAACCCACAGAGCCACATTCGGACAATGTCTAACATCGATCTGCATCTCGATAAGCTTCGCAAGGCGCGGGAACGCGGATTGATCGATCAGCACGGCCTTTATGGCCTGCAGTGGGGGCATCCCGATGAGCGGAAGGACCTTGTGGCCGTGCGCGACCGTTTCCTGTGGCCGCTGATCCATCCCGACAAGATCGCGGTGGAGATCGGTCCCGGTGGCGGTCGCTGGACTCGCTACCTGGTTCCCTGCCGCACTCTTTATGTGGTGGATCTGTATGCGGAACTGCTCGAGGAGCTGAAACGCAATTTTCATGTGCCTAATATGGTGTTCATCCAAAATTCCGGCACAGACTTCCCCGGCATGGCTCCCATGTCCGCGGATCTTATCTTCTCCTACGGAACATTCGTCCATTTCGAGCTCCCGATGATCTCGACGTATCTGACAAGCATTGCAAATATCTTACGACCCGGCGGCGACGTGGTGCTGCAATATGCAGACAAAACGAAACCGGTCGGGGCGGCCACGCCCAGCTTCCCCGACTGCGATCCGGCGCGCATGGCAGCTTTGGTGCGCGATCACGGCTTCACCATCGTCGACCAGGACGATGTCACCCTCAACAATAGCGGCATCATCCGGTTCACCCGCTGAGCGCCCGTCTTGTCCCATGGAGCTTGAATGTCGCGGCTTGATTCGTTCATCAACCGGGTGATCGCCCAGCGCGAATGCCTGAACTTCGCCTGCGCGGAAGTCGCGGACCTCAAAGGGGTCGTCTTCGAGCTCGGGCTCGGTAACGGGCGCACCTTCCATCATCTCCGCGAGAAGCTTCCCGACCGCGAGATCTTCGTCTTCGAGCGCCTGCCGGCGGCGCATCCAGGCAGCATGCCGGACGAGGAGCATCTGATCATCGGCAATGTCAGCGAGACGCTGCCCGCCCAGCTGCCAGCCTTTTCCGGCCGCGTATGCCTGGTCCACAGCGATCTCGGCACCGGCGATCTCGAGCAAAATGCCGCGATGGCCCGCTTCATCGCCGAAACAATCCCGCCCCTGCTGGCGCCAGGAGCCATCATTCTTTGCGATCCCGAGCTCGATCTGCCGGGCGCCGTCCGCCTTCCCCTGCCGGAGGGGGTCCAGAAGAACCGGTATTACATGTATCGATGGGCACTGAGCCAGTAGTCTAAACCGATTCTAATGTGGTAGAGGATGAGTGGCCGGTTCTCGCCCGGCGCACAATGATGGAAGCCTTCATGCGTCTCACCAAACTCACGAGCTACGCGCTGCGGATATTGATCCATTGCGGCCAGAGGCCTGGGAAGGTCGTGAAAGCCTCGGACATTGCCCGCGCCTACCAGATCACCGAAGCCAATGTCTCGAAGGTGGTCCAGTTTCTCGTCCGGGCCGGACTCCTGGAGACGATTCGCGGGCCGTTGGGCGGTCTGAAGCTTGCCAGAACGCCGTCAGAGATCCGCGTCGGCGACGTGGTGCGCGCAACGGAAGAGACCACCATTCAGGCGGAGTGCTTCGGCCATGGTGCGGAAGCCTGCGCCATAAGGCAGGCCGTGCCGATCAACCGCGTGTTCGACAGCGCCATCGATGCCTTCATCGAGGTCCTGGATCGCCATACGCTGGAAGAATTCATCCGGGCACGCCCCGGCGCCGCCCTGTTCGCGCAGATGGATGTGCTGGCGGAGGCGACCCGGGCTCAGGACCCCATCGATCCTCGCGCGCCCCTCCCGACTCAAGCCCTGCATCAGCGTTCGCCGCGGGCTTGATCGGGCCGTATCACGGCGCGACTGCGCGCATCAGTCGCGGGCCGTGTGAGGCAGGAGAAAGGGCCGCTCGCCGCGCGGCATCCGGTTGACCTCCACCGGAACGTTGAAGACCCTCGAGATGATCTCCGTCGTCAGCGTCTCCGCCGGAGCTCCGCTCGCCGCGACGCGGCCTTTGTCGATGATCACCAGACGATCGGCATAGAGGCTGGCCAGATTCACGTCATGCAAGATCGCGAAGGCCCCTCCGCCTTGATCGGCAAAATCGCGGGCGATGTCGAGCGTCTCGAGCTGATGGCGGAGGTCCAAGTTGGAGACCGGTTCGTCGAGGAAGAGATAGGGCGTCGCGTCCAGGCTCCGGGCCGCCGCAAGCTGGCAACAGATGCGCGCGATGTGGACGCGTTGCTGCTCGCCGCCGGAAAGTTGCTGGTAGTAGCGCGCCGCATAGTCGGACAGGCCGACGCGGGCGAGCGCCTCGCGGACGACTTCGGCATGGCTGCGACCGCGGCCGGTGCCGATGGCGACGAGCCCCAGTTCCACCACCTCGCGGACCGTGAAGGGAAAGGCCAAATGACTCTTCTGCGGGAGCACGGCCCGGCGCAGAGCGAGTTCGCCTTTGCGGAAGTCGTGCAGAGGGCGGCCGTCGAATGTGATGCTGCCCGAGACCGGCAGTAGATCTCCGACCAGAGCCGCCAGGAGCGTCGATTTGCCGGCGCCATTCGGGCCCAGCACGATGGTCAGCTCTCCCGGCATCACCTGCACGCTGACGGAGGAGAGAATTTCCGACTCGCCGCGGCGCACGGTGATGGCCTTCGCCTCAATCATCTCAGAGATCCAGCAGGGAGCGGCGGCGCAACAGCAGCCAGAGGAAGAAGGGCGCACCAATCAAGGCGGTGATGATGCCGATGGGCAATTCCGCGGGGGCCACGACGACGCGGCTGGCCATGTCGGCGGCGATCAAGAGAATCCCGCCCAGCAGCGCGCTGGCGATCATGAGGCTGCGATGACGCGGGCCAATCGCCAGCCGCAGAAGATGCGGCACCACGATGCCGATGAAGCCGATGGGACCGGCGGCCGCGACCGCCGCGCCGACGCCCAGGGCCACCACCAGGATGGCCACGCGCTTGACGATCTGGACCTCGACGCCGAGATGACCCGCCTCCGCCTCGCCCAGGAGCAAGGCGTCCAACCGGTCCGCCAGATAGGGGATCGCCGCCAAGGAGGCGGCCACGAAGGGTGCGGCGATCGCCACCTTGCTCATGGTCGCGCCACCGAGACTGCCCAGGCTCCAGAAGGTCAGGTCGCGCAGTTGCTGATCATCGCTGCGGAACAGCAGGAAGCCGGTCAGGGCGCCCGCTAGGGCTGCGATGGCGATGCCCGCCAGCAGCATGGTGGCGACCGAGGTGCGGCCTGCCCGGGTCGCGATGCGATAGAGCAGGATGGTGGTGACGAGAGCCCCGAGAAAGGCCGCCACCGGCAGGAAGAAGGCACCGAAGCGCTCGCCAAGGCCGGGGGCGAAGATGGGGACGCCGATCAGAACGATGACGGCGGCCAGACCGGCCCCGGAAGAGACGCCGATCAGACCGGGATCAGCGAGGGGATTTCGGAACAGACCCTGGAGAATGACTCCAGACACGGCCAGGGTTCCGCCGACGAGAAAACCCAGCAAGGTTCTGGGCAGCCTGATGTCCAGGATGATGACGTCGCGACGAATGGCCTCGGCAGCCGTCTGGTCTCCCCCGAGGGCCAGAAGGGCGTTCAGAGCGGCGCCCGGGGAGAAGCCGGTGGCACCAACGCTCAAGGAGAGCATGCCGACAATAACGGATGCGACGGCCAAGAGAGCGATGACCCGGCGCGCCACGTGGCGGCGGTCGCCCGCGTCCCGGCTGCGCCCAACGTCGTTGCTTTGTTCCATGACCGCCATCGTCGTGTCCGAGCGCTACTCAGTCCAGGCTCGGGGCGGCAGCGGCTCGATCTTGGCCTCGGGATGCAGCTGGCTTGCCAATTCCGTCGCCGCATGCGCGGTGCGGGGGCCAAAGCCCAGCAGAAGCAGCCCGTCCATGGTCACCAGCCGCTTGTTCTTGCCTGCGGGCGTCTGGGAGATCGCGGGATCGTTCAGGATGTCCCCAGCGCCATGGCCGCTGCCACCGCGCGTCATCATGAGGACGACGTCGGGAGCCGCAGCGATGACGGCCTCGGCGGAGACGGGCTTATAGCCGTCGAAGCCGGAGAGGGCGTTCCGGGCGCCGGCCAGCTTGATCATCTCGTCAGCCGAGGTGCCGCTGCCCGACGCCATCATGCGTCCACTGGCGACGCTCAGGATGAAGAGCACGCGAGGGCTGTCCTTTACTGCGGCCAATTTGCCTTCCAGGGCCTTGAAGTCGGCCAGGACGGTCGCTGCCATCTGGTCCCCTTCGGCCGCCTTGCCCACAAGCTTGCCGATGAACCGGATCTTATCGGCGACCCCCGCGGGCGTCGTCTCGTCTGGAACGGTGACAAAGGGGATCGAGGCTCCCTTCAATTGGTCGACCACCGGCGGAGGACCGGCATCGGCCTCAGCCAGGATGACGGTGGGATCGACGGCCAAAAGGCCCTCGGCCGACAAGGCGCGAAGATAGCCGACATTCGGATGGTCGCGCAGGGCCGCGGCCGGATAGAGGCTGGTCGTGTCCACCGCCACGATCTCCTTGTCGAGGCCCAAGGCATAGAGCACTTCGGTCACCGACCCGCCCGCGGAGACGATCCGCGAGACATTTTCGACATTTACCGAACGACCCGAGGCGTCGGTGATCGTGCCGGATGTCGCCGGTATGCTCGCCGCACCGAGCAGAAAGCTGCATCCCATGAGGAGGCAGGCAGCATGAATCAAAGGCTTCCGAATCATCGAATATTCCCGTCTCTCCACCGGCTGTCCGGTCACTTGTTCAGTACGAGCTTGCCTTGCTTGGTGACGCGCAACGTGTAGAGCTCGTCGCCATGAGCGATCAACGCGCTGGTCTGGTCGCCGAAAATCTCGTCAGAACGAATAACGCGTCGGGATCGGCCGGTTCCGAAATTCTCCTCAGTGGATGTCAATCCGTGAGTTCTCTGCTCGCTTCTGTCGTCCGGCATTTTTGCCCCAGTCCCGCTCCAGCCTCATCTCAGTGGCTGCTGTATTGTTGACTTTAATAGTCGAGTTCTTCTAGAACGCAAGAGGGAGCGGACGAGGCCGGGGGCCCGTCCATTGAAGCGAGCAAAAGACCTCTCCGGTCGAGTAGCCAGCGAACCTGATGGTTCTCAGTGCAACTCGACTAGTGGGGGTAATCGATGAGTAAGCGGCTCGTGTGGCTGCGTCGGGCGATGATGGCGGGGGTTGCCATGACCGCGCTGACAACCGGGGCTCATGCCCAGATGGTAGACGCCGATGCGGCGCCGTTGCCCGGTGAAGGTGAGGCCGTCCCGGCTGACTATATCGCGCTCGACGAAGTCACCGTCGTGCCCGGCCGGATTGAAGAGGCGGCGATCGATTCACCGACCTCGACCAGCGTCGTTACGGAGCAGGAGCTGCAGCTCCGGCAAGCCGAAACCCTCGGCGATGTTTTCCGCGGGATGCCGGGCGTTACCGCAGTGCAGGATAAAGACCAGCCCGGCGGCTCCATCAATATCCGAGGTCTGCAGGATTTCGGGCGCGTTGCCGTCATTTACGACGGCGCCCGCCAGAACTTCCAGGTCTCCAAGCATAATGGCGAAAACCAGCTCTTCATCGAGCCTGAGCTGCTGAAGCAGGTCACGGTGGTGCGCGGTCCCGTCGCGAACACCTATGGCTCCGGGGCGATCGGCGGCGTCGTCTCATTTGAAACCAAGGATGCACGCGACCTGCTCGCGCCGGATCAGTTTGCCGGGGGCATGCTGCGCGGCGGCTACGAGACCAACGGGGATGGGTATTTCCTCAGCGGGACCGGCGCGTTGCAATACGGCAACTTCGACACGATCGGCAACATCACCTACCGCAATCGCGGGAATTATCAGGACGGCAAGGGCGACACCGTCGCCGGATCGGCCTTCGAAGTCATCGGCGGCCTGTTGAAGGCCAGCTACCGTCCGGCAGAAGGTCACGAGATCAAAGTCGGCTATATTGGTGACCAGAATAAATGGACCGACACGTTCGGGACCGCGCGCAAGAGCCGGCTCACGAACAATGTCGGCACGGTGCGCTACACCTTCGACGATCCCACCAACGATCTGTGGAACCTCTCGGCTACGGGCTACATCTCGGGGACCAACCTCCACCAGGAGAATGTCGATGAGCTGTTGGTGGACTCCAACCGGAAGTTCAATCTCGTCACAACGGGCACCGACGTCTACAACACGTCGATCTTTCAGACGGGCTTCGTCGGGCACACGCTCACCTATGGTGGCGACTTCTTCCATGACGACGTCACCACGAAGGACAGCCTCAGCACCGGCGACCTGTTCACACCGGGCGGCAAGCGCGACGCCTATGGCGCCTATATCCAGGACAAGCTGACCTTCTTCCCGTGGCTTGAGGTCATCGGCGCCGGCCGGTTCGACGGCTATGCGCTCGAAGGCAAGAACGTCACCACCGGGGAAGACGTCGACAATGACGGAACGCGCATCTCGCCCAAGGTGACGGTCGCGGTGAAGCCCTTCCACCAGTATCTCGAAGGGCTGCAGTTCTATGGCACCTATGCGGAGGGCTATCGTGCCCCGAGCGTGACGGAGACGCTCATTTCCGGCATCCATCCGCCTCCGGCACCGTTCCCGTTCCTGCCTAATCCGGACCTGAAGCCCGAAGTCGGACACACGCTCGAAGCCGGCATCAACTTCAAATACAATGCCCTGTTCACCGGCAATGACGCCCTGCGGATCAAGACGGCGATCTTCCAGAACGACGTCGACGACATGATCACGCTAGAGCGGGTGTCCTCCTTGCCGTTTCCGTTCGGGACCTTCCAGTATACGAACATCGCGGAGGCGCGGATCCGCGGCTTCGAGTTCGAAGGCATGTATGATGCGGGCTTCATGTTCGCCGGCTTGAGCGGCCAGATCATGCGGGGCAAGGATCAGCAGACTGACGAATGGGTCGATACGATCCCGCCGGATCAGCTGACCGGCATTCTCGGGTTCCGCTTCCTGGAGGAGGCCCTCGAGGTCGGAACGGAGATCACGGCCACCGCCAAGCAGGACCGGGTCACCGATCCGGAGCTCGAAGTGGGAGCCTATACGCTGGTCGACTTGTTCGTCGGCTATCAGCTCAATCGCGACGTCCGCTTCGACGTCCGGTTCAACAACATCCTGGACGAGACCTATCGGCCGTTCCTCGACCAGGACAACATGCCAGGCTTCAATACGAAGTTCGCCATGACGATGAAGTTTTAGGAGAGACGATGGTGCAATCCTCGCGGCATTCTTGTCATCGCGGGCCGAAGAGCCTCGGCGGCGCGATCATCTTCGCGCTTGCCCTGCTCGCCCCCTCCGCCCAGGCTCAGGAGACGGCTCCCGCGGCGGCGTCGGCCGCGACGATCGACATCGAGCTCAACCGCCTGGAACAGCGGCCTGAGGCCTGCCGCCTCAGCTTCGTCTACAGGAACCGGCTCGGTACCGTGCTCGATGCCCTCCAGCTCGAAACCGTGCTGTTCGATCGCGAGGAGAAGGTCGAACGGTTCCTCGTCCTGTCCTCCAAGGCTCTGCCTGAGGACAAAATCCGGGTCCAGCAATTCGACATCAATGGCCTCAAATGCGCCGACCTCGGCATGATCCTGGTCAATGACGTCAAAGTCTGCGACGGCGAGGGCCTCGATGCGTCTGGATGCCTGGGGCGCCTGGCGCTCACGTCCAAGACGGAGGCCAAACTGGTCAGCTCGGTCGATCAATGAACAGGAACGCGTCCCGCTGGATCATCGGCTTTGCCGGCGCCGTCGCCATGCATGCGACGGTGCTCGGCATGGTTCCGTGGCCCAAGGACGTGGCCCTGTCCGAGCGCTCCGCCGGTGAGGATGCCGATGTCTGGGGCGCACCGTCCAACACGATCATGATGGAGCTCGCGACCGTGGAGACGGTCGCGGGCGCCACGGAGAATACCGCCGAAGTCACCGAGCCGAACGAGGCCGACACGGCCGAGCAGCCGGACAGCGCCGAGCAGCCGGATGCGGTCGAGACGCAACGCCTCGCCGCCGTTGCGCCCGAGATGATCCAACCCACAGACACTCCGAAGCCGATCGAAGAGGTCGAGCCTCCGCGGCCCGCCGCCGTCGAACCGAGACCCGCAGAGGTCGAGGCGCGCGAGGTTGCTCCCCTGGCCCCGGTCGCTGCAGGCGGCGAACTCCAGGCCGTCGAGCCCACCCCGTCAGAGAACACCGAGCCGCAGGAGATCGCAGCCGTCGAGCCTGCCGAAATCGCCGAGGCTGAACCCACCGAGGTGGCAGCCGTGGATCCCGCGACGCCGGTGGACCCCGTGACGCCACCGGTGACGGAAGCGGAGCCCACGGAATTGGTGCCCATCCCTCAGACGAAGCCCGACGTGGTGGAGGTCGAGCCGGAGCCGATCAAGAAGATCGAGCCCAAGAAAGAACGAAAGACCGCCCCGCCGAAGCCCGCCAAGGCGAAGACGGCGCGCGCCAAGCAGCCCAGCCCGGACAAGGCACCGGCCGGTACCGCCAGCAAGTCGGCGGCGGCGGCGAGCGGACAGGCCCGCGGCACACGCGGCGTGCGCGAGGCGGAGGCAGGCCAGGCGGATCGATCCAATTATGCCGGCCGGATCCTCGCCCATCTGCAACGCCACAAGCATTTTCCCGATGCCGCGGCCCGAAGCCGAATGTCGGGAACGGTCACGCTGACCTTCGCGATTTCCGCCAATGGCCATTTGCGCTCGGTCAAGCTGCGGCGCGGTTCAGGCTACGAGGTCCTGGACGATGCCGCCCTCTCGACCGTGCGCCGAGCGGAGCCGTTTCCCCCGATTCCGTCGGATCTCGGCCAAACGGCCATGACCTTCACGGTTCCGCTGCGCTACAAGCGGCAGTAATCTCTGTCATCACCCATAGGAGTACGTCTTCATGTTTATTGCGATGAATCGATTCAAGGTCGGCCTCGGTTCGGAAGAGGCCTTCGAGCATGTCTGGCTGAGCCGCGACACCCACCTGAACGAGGTGCCCGGGTTCGTCGAGTTCCACCTGCTGAAGGGCCCCGTCAAGGAGGATCACACGCTCTACTCCTCCCACACGATCTGGCGCGACAAGGCGGCCTTCGAGGGTTGGACGAAATCCGAGGCGTTTCGCAAGGCGCATGCAGGGGCCGGCGGAAACAAGCCGCTCTATCTCGGACATCCCGAATTCGAGGGTTTCGAAGTCATCCAGACGGTCTCCTCGGAGAAGGCCGCAGCCTAAAAGCGCGGATGACCGCTCCCGAAGCCCGCGGCCGACGATGGTCGCGCTGCGGGCCTCACCCCACCTCGTCCGTCACCACATCGAAGGTAACCAGGGTCGTGGGCCCGAAATTCGTTGAGATCGCTACATCCGTCGCGTCGCGGCCTCGCGCCATGACGATGCGACCGATGCGCGGCTTGTTGTGACGAGCATCGAAAGTATACCACTCGCCATCGAGATAGGCCTCGAACCAGGCGCTGAAATCCATGGGCGCCGGATCCTTCGGGACGCCGATGTCGCCGAGATAACCCGTGCAATAGCGTGCCGGAATGTTCATGCAGCGGCACAGGGTCACGGCGAGATGTGCAAAATCGCGGCACACCCCGCGCCCCTCGCTGTGGCCTTCATAGGCGGTGCGGGTGGCCGAGGCATGCTCGTATCCGAAGGTGATCCGGTCATGAGCATAGGCCACGATCGCCTGCACCAGCGGCCAGCCTTTCGGATGATTGCCGAAGGTCGCCCAGGCAAGATCTGCCAGCCGGTCGGTATCGCAGTAACGGCTGCCGAGTAGGAAAATCAGGACGTCATCGGGCAATTCCTCGACCGGAAGCTGTCGCGCCTCCGGGACGGCGCGGTCGGGAAGACCGGTGTCGTTGATGAGGAAGTCATTGCGAAACGTGACCCGACCGGCCGGCGCCGTGACGCGCGTACAGGTGTTGCCGAAAGTGTCGACATAGGAGGTCAGCGGCACAGGCGGATCCACCGAGATCTGATCCGGCGAGATCAGGTCCGGCTCCCGGGAGGGATGGACGCTCAGCATGAGCAGCATCGGCGTCGGCTGCACGCAGTCGAAGGCAATCTCGTAACCAGCACGTATCTTCATTGCGTCCTCACCCAAGCAACTCGGCACAAAACGAAACCGTCCCGGTCGTTGTCATTTTCCGGAACGCCGTGGACGCTCAACACGCTCGCCAAGACGAGATCAAGTCCCCTCACCGGACCTCGCTACTCAAACGCCCAACCCACGCAGCCGTTCCCGTGGCCGCGCCTCGTCGGCGCTGTTGCGCTTCTCCGACCCCTCGGACGTCACCTTCACCATCACTTCCATGTCGATCCAATCGGACGGGAAGCCCGTCCAGGTGCCGGAGACCGGGATTGCCTGGCGCGGATCGCGGACCACGGCGACGCGGATCAGGTCGCGATTGCCGATGATCCCGTTGGTCGGATCGAACTCCACCCATCCCGCTCCCGGCAGATAGACCTGGCACCAGGCATGGGTCGAGCCGCCACCGAGATGGCCAGGCTCGTCGCGGCTTGGAACATAGATGTAGCCGGAGACGAAGCGCGCCGGAAACCCGAGAGCCCTGACCGCCTCGATCATCAGCATGGCCAGGTCGCGACATGAGCCACGGCGCAGCTTCAGCGTCAGCTTCGGCTCGCGGATACCGCTCTCGACCCGGCGCTCATAGGAGAAGCCCTCGCGGATCGCGTTGGTCATGGTCATCAGCAAGGAGGCCGTTTCCGTCTTGCGGCCCTGGCGCAGGAACTGACGAGCCCAGCGGTCGACCTCGCGGTCGGGGTCGAGATACTGGCGCTCTATGGATCGCGTGAGGTCCGGCATCTCGTCGGCGCCATAGGAGAAGGGGTAGGTCTTGGCATGCTCCTCCATCTCGAAATGCGGCGCATTGGACGGCGTATGGTCCAAGGTGATCCGCGTCTCGAAGCACAGCTCATCGGCCCGCCCCGCGAAGGTCGCGATGGCGACGCAGTTGCCGAAGACATCATGTATCCAGCGCAGATTGGTGGGTTCGGGCGTGATGTCGATGGAGGACGAGAGCAGACGCTGATCATAGCTGTCGCGCGGCCGAAACATGACGCGATGCTGGCCAAAGAGGACCGGCTGCCGGTACCGATATTTGGTTACGTGATGGACGCTTAGGATCGTCATCGGAATCGTTGTTTGTGTGCGATTAAGTGTGGCCCTTCATCTCCCCCAGGTAAAGCTCGATTTGTGCAGCGCGCTATCACAGGCAGCGGCTGCGACACCGGCCCTCGATTTGAGCGGAACCTATAGTGTCCCAAGTCATTAACGAGCATCGATCAAATTTTTGTCCTGCAGCATGTGACATCATGAAACTGTTCGAATGCCAGAATTGCGGAAACCTTGTCTATTTCGAGAACACGAGCTGTGAAGCGTGTGGTCATCGGCTGGGCTACCTGCCAATGATGTCCGATCTCAGCGCCCTGCAAGGCGACGACGACCTTTGGCGGCCGCTCGCAGACCCGGATCATCTGTACCGCTTCTGTGCCAATTCACAGCAGAACGCGTGCAACTGGCTGATCCCCGATGAATCGCATGAACGCTTCTGTACGGCCTGCCGGCACAACCGCACCATTCCTGATCTCTCGCGCGGTGAATACCGGGAGCGCTGGAGACGATTGGAGATCGCCAAGCACCGGCTGATCTACACATTGCTGGCTCTTGAGCTGCCTCTGCAGAATAAAGTCGACAATCCCGAGCATGGACTGGCTTTCGACTTCATGGCCGACCCAGATGCCCCGACCGAAGACAGCCCACGGGTCATGACGGGCCACGAGAACGGCATCGTCACCATCAATCTCATCGAAGCTGACGACGTCACCCGGGAGCGGTTGCGCAGCGAGATGAACGAGCCCTATCGCACCCTGCTCGGGCATCTGCGTCACGAGGTCGGACATCATTATTGGGAGAGACTGGTCAGGGATGGACCGTGGCACGCGGCGTTTAGAGCCACGTTCGGCGACGAACGCCAGGATTATGGCCAAGCGCTCCGCCGACACTATTCAGAAGGGCCACCGCCGGACTGGCGCGAGCATTTCGTGAGCAGCTATGCGACGTCACACCCTTGGGAGGATTTCGCAGAGACCTGGGCGCACTATCTCCACATCGTGGACACTCTGGAGACGGGTGCCTCCTTCGGGCTGAGTGTGGATCCGCTCGTGGAGAATGCGCCACACGTGAAGATGGATGACAGCTTCTCGCCGTATCGGATGAGTTCCGTCGAGGAAATCGTCGCCGCCTGGTTCCCGCTCGCCTTCGCCGCAAATAATCTCAACAGGAGCATGGGTCAGCCGGATCTCTACCCCTTTATCCTGCCGGAACCGGCCATTCATAAGCTCGGCTTCATCCACGACCTGATCCGACAGAGCCAGGCCGCTTTTTCCGAACCCATAGCGCTGAGGGCGTGATCTCTGCCGTGGCCGGGCGGCGAGGGATCGTTCGGCCCCGCTGCGTCATTGATACGGGACCGCATTTCCCCATCCAGGAGTTCCCGTGGCTTCTCCCACCTCCCCTGCTGCAACACGGCCTCACGACAGCAAAGCCTCGCCGCGGCCATTGAAACGGTGGCTGAGCCCGGCCATCGCCGTGGTCGCCACGGGCGTCGCCGCCTTTCTGCTCTATCGGGCGCTGAAGGATTACAGCGCCGAGGAGCTGATTGCCGCCGTCACCGGATTTCCCGTGGAAAGGCTGCTGTTCGCCGCACTGTTCGCGGCGTTGAGCTATCTGTGCCTTACCGGCTTCGACATGCTGGCTCTGCGCTACGTTCAAAAACCCCTGCCCTATCCCAAGGTGGCGCTGACCTCCTTCACCGCCCTGTCCATCGGACACACGATTGGTCTTGCCGCCCTGAGCAGCGGTGCAGTCCGTTACCGGTTCTATTCACGCTGGGGCCTGAGTCTGGCGGAAATCGCCCAGGTGATCGTGTTCTGCGGCCTCACCGTCGGGGTCGGCCTCGTCACTCTGGGAGGTATCGCCCTGCTCGCCCGTCCCGATCTCGCTGCCGAGGTGACCGGTGTCAGCCGGGCACTGGTCATCGGCATCGGCATCTCCTGCGTCATCGCCATTGCGGCCTATCTCGCTGCTGCCGCCTTCTATCGCCGCAAGATCACCATCCGGGGAGAAGAGATCGCACTGCCACCGTTCCGGTTGGCCATCGGTCAGATCATCATCGGAGCAACCAATTTCGCCGCGGTCGCAGCCTGTCTCCATCAGGTGCTCATGGCCGTGTCGGAGGTAAGCTATCTGCAGACGGCTGCCGTCTATGTCATCGCCAATACGCTCGCCCTTGTCAGCCATGTCCCCGGCGGGCTCGGCGTCATCGAGAGCGTGGTGATGTATCTCGTGCAGGGCAAGACCCTGATCGGTGCGCTGCTGGTCTTCCGCTTCACCTATTTCCTGGCGCCCTTCGTCCTCGGGCTCCTGCTGTTCGGAGCCAGCGAGCTGTTCTACCGGCGACGGGCGCGCGCCTGACGCCGCCGGGGGATGATCTTGCGGAAAAAGTTGAACAGGCGGATCGGCCGCATCGGATCCAGAACCGCAGTCCACAGGGTCGGATGGACGGGGCCGCGAGCCTCCGTCAAAGCGGGGAAAGGATGCAGGGAGCGCGGACCATCCTGCAACTGCTCGAGGGCCGCCACCATGGAGCCTGACTCGGCAATCACCTTGGCGACGAGCTGACCATCGCAGCCAAGGTGTTCTCCCAGAAGATCGTTGCGAATGCGGCTGATGGTGGAGCGGATCCGTTCATCGCCATTCGCTTCGATGGTCAGATCGAGCTCGGTGTCGAGCCCCATGGAGCGGTTGTTAAGGTTGGCTGAGCCGACGCGGATCACATCGTCATCGATGATCATCAGCTTGGCGTGGATCAGAACTTCGGCGGTTTCGCCGTCGCAGGTCGCCACCGGATAGAGCACCTTGAGGCGATCATAGGGGTCGTGGCGCTTCAGGCGGCGAATGAGCCTGTCACGGTTCTCGCCCATGACACGTTTCTCCACCACACCTTCGGCGGCGCGGGAGACGATCGCGATGATTTCGGGCCCGTCGCTGCGGGCCAGATGGGAGGCGAGCACCTTGCGGATCAGGGAACAGGTAAAATACTGAGCCTCGATATAGATCGAGCGCTGCGCCGCCGCCAGGACGTTGATGGTCAGGGCGGCCACCTGGGCAACGGCGGGGCTGAAATTGGTGGCCGGCACCGTGAGCGACACGCCGATGGCAATGTCCTGGAAGTCGGCTTGCAAATCATCGGGCCAGATCGGCGGGCACGGTTCGATTGCCGGGAGGTCTTCGCCGAGCGCCCGAAGCCAGCGTTCGCGGGCGACACGAGCAATCGCCACTGCCGCCTCGCCGTCCACCGCCATCTGCAGGTCGTGCACGGGACCGTAGGGAGCGCCGTCCGGCGTCAGGCGCCACGGATCCTTGGGCGTATGCGCGGAGGTGTCCCAACGCCCCACCGTCAGGTCGATGCCGCCGGCAAAGGCGATGACATCATCGATGCAGACCAGTTTCTGGTGATGGGCGGCGTAAACCGGGTGCTCCGTGTCCAGTCGCACCTGGATGCGGGGGTGGTCTTCCCAGTCGGCGCCGAACAGCAGGGCGAAGGTCGCACCCGGTGCATGAGCGACCGCGACACTCCAGACGAGGACGCGCACCTCCAGCTCCGGGCGTTCTTCCACCAGCCGGCGCAGCAGAGTGCCGAGGCTCTCGCTGCCCTCGACGTCTGGCCGCAGCCGGATTCTGGCGTCGAAGTCCCATCCGACGATCAGAATGGAGCGCTGGGCCTGCTGCAGCGCCTTCTCGACCTCCGCAAAGTAGTTCTGGGCATCGACGAGCAGGGCCGCATTGTTGGCGCGGACGATCTCACGGCAATTGCGACCGGGCGAAAGAACGGCGCCGGCCCCTGCGGCCTTGACCAGTCCCGACGGCAGATCGACGGCGTTCGTGCCGATCACGGCGGGGTCATGTCTCATTTCTGGTTCCAGTTTCATGGCGTTGCCCACAGAAACGCCGACACTCACACTAAGTTCAACCGGAATTGCCTCCGTCATCTCCACGACATGTGAATCAGTCATTCGACATGCCATCGGCGCTTGCGCAAACGGGGCCACGGAGGCTCGGACGCTCATGAATCAGATGCCCACCGCTTCCTTCCGCTACCGGACCATCTGGATCTCGGACCTGCATCTCGGGACGCGGCGAGCACAGACGGAGCTGCTGCTCAATTTTCTGCGGCATACGGAGTCGGATACGCTCTATCTTGTCGGCGACGTCGTCGACAATTGGGCGCTCAAGAAGCGGTGGTACTGGACCCAGACCCATAACGACGTGATCCAGAAGGTCCTGCGCAAGGCTCGCAAAGGCACCAAGGTCATCTACATCCCCGGAAATCACGACGAATATTTCCGCGACTTCGTGGATGCGCGCTTCGGACGGATCAGCGTACAGCGCCAGGCGATGCATATCATGGCCGACGGCAAGCGGTATCTCGTGATCCATGGCGATGAGTTCGACGGGGTCGTGCGCTATGCAAAATGGCTCGCGCTGCTGGGCGACAATGCCTATGGCCTGTCGATCACCATCAATGTCGTCTTCAACAGGGTGCGCCGCCTGTTCGGCCTGCCCTACTGGTCCCTGTCCGCCTATCTGAAGCACAAGGTCAAGCGGGCGGTCGAATTCGTGTCCCGCTTCGAGACGGCTCTCGTCCGCGAGGCCCGGCAGCGCGGTGCAGATGGCGTCATCTGCGGGCATGTCCACACACCGCAGATCCGGGATATCGACGGCATCCATTACTGCAATGACGGCGACTGGGTGGAAAGCTGCACGGCGCTGGTGGAGAGCTTCTCCGGCAAGTTGGAGATCATCCACTGGGTAGCCGTCCCCGAGAACCGCTTCGAGAGCTTCAATGCACATCCTGATCGTGAGCGACGCCTGGTTCCCGCAGATTAACGGCGTCGTCCAGACGCTGGTCAAAACCAGCGAGGGTCTGAGAGCCCGCGGTCATGTCGTCTCGATGATCACGCCGGATCAGTTCCGCACCTGGCCCATGCCCAGCTATCCCGAGATCCGCTTGGCGCTCGCCCGCACAAGCCGGGTCGGCAAGATGATCGAGGCGGTCGCACCCGATGCCGTTCACATCGCCACCGAGGGGCCGCTGGGGCTTGCCGCAAGACGGCACTGCGTGCGCCGGAAACGCTGTTTCACCACCAGTTATCACACCCGCTTTCCAGATTATCTGCGGGCGCGGCTCAATTTCGCCGGCGTCGAGCGCGCAGGCTACGGTTTCATGCGATGGTTTCACGCCCCCGCCCAGGCGGTGATGGCGGGAACACCCTCCGTGGCGCGGGATCTCGAGGCGCATGGCTTCGCCAATGTCCGGCTGTGGACACGAGGGGTCGATCACACGCTGTTCCACCCGGGGCGACGCATCCAACTCGATCTCCCGGGCCCCATCGCCCTCTATGTCGGCCGCGTGGCCGTGGAGAAGGGAATCGAGGCCTTTCTGTCGCTTGATTTCAAAGGCACCAAAATGGTGGTCGGCGACGGGCCGGCGCTGGCGCGGCTCAAGGCCCAACATCCGGACGCCGTGTTCACGGGCTATCGCCGCGGCGAGGCCCTGGCGGAAATCATGGCCTCGGCCGATGTCTTCGTCTTTCCGAGCCGGACGGACACGTTCGGGCTGGTGATGCTGGAAGCAATGGCGTCAGGCCTGCCGGTTGCAGCGTTTCCCGTGACGGGACCCATCGACATCGTTGAGGATGGCGTCTCGGGCGCGCTTGACGAGGATCTCGGACAGGCCATCACCCGCGCCCTCACTTGCCGTCGCACGGATGCGCGGCTGCGGGCTCTCGAGTTCAGCTGGGATCGGACGGCGGAGATTTTTGCCGCCCATGTGGCCGATGCGAGCCGGAGTGGGATTCGGCACTAGAGTCGGGGAGCCTGCCAGATGGCAGGCCCCCCTCGCCGGCCGCTGGCTGAGAGATTTGGGGGCGGACGACACCAGCGGCTGACAGTTGCGAGATTTGCACGGCGCACATGTCTGCTTCCTGAACGCTGGTGTTATGTGACGTTCATGTGTTTCAATTGTGTTTCAGACGTGGCACGCGCCTCTCAGGCGGCGCTCAGCTTGTCTTTCAGCCGATCCTCCCAATGGAAGGCGGACGCCACAATCTCGTTCAGATCCGCGTGATGCGGCACCCAGCCGAGCTGGGCACGCACCTTGTCGGCACCGGCCACGAGCATCGGTGCATCGCCCGCCCGGCGGGGCGCATCCTTCACCGGAAGAGGCCGGTTCGTCGCCCGTTCGACCGCCTTGATCACCTCGAGCACCGAATAGCCGGTGCCATAGCCGCAATTGAAGATGTCGCTCGGCCCATCGGCACGAAGATTTTTCAAGGCTGCCATATGGGCGGAAATCAGGTCCGTCACGTGAATGTAGTCGCGAATGCAGGTGCCGTCCGGGGTCGGGTAATCGCGCCCGAAGATCTCCAGATAGGGACGGTCGCCCAAAGCTGCCTGGGATGCGGCCTTGATGAGATGCGTGGCCCGCGGGGTCGACTGGCCGCTGCGCCCTGCCGGATCGGCACCGGCGACGTTGAAATAGCGCAGCACGGCGTATGACAGATCGTGAGCTGCCGCGGTGTCGCGCAGCATGAGCTCCGACATGAGCTTCGATGTGCCATAGGGGGAAATCGGATCGAGGCGGGCCTTTTCGGTGACCGGCATCTCGTCCTGGATGCCGTAGACGGCAGCGGTCGAAGAGAAGATGAAGTGGGGCACGCCCGCTTTTACCGCGGCGGCAATCAGCCCCCGGGTCTTCACCGTGTTGTTCAAATAATATCCCAGCGGATCGGCGACGGAGTCCGGTACCACGATGGATCCGGCGAAATGAACCACCGCCTCGATCTCGCTCCCAGAGAAGATGCTGTCGAGCAGAGGTTCATCGCCGACATCGCCGTGGACGAAGCGCGCGGCCGGCGCCACCGCCCAGCGAAAACCGGTGGACAGATTGTCGAGGACGACCACATCCTCTCCGGCGTCGGTGAGCGCCAAAACCATGTGGCTGCCGATGTAGCCAGCGCCGCCGGTAACGAGAATAGCCATGTGACCTCCGAACCAAAACTCGCCCTGAACGTTGAGAGGCACACCCTGTTGCAACCCTGGACGATTGAGCTTTTGTCCTTCACAGGCTAGCAAAAGCAGGGCCAAACTGAGAGAGGAATTCATGTCGCGACGTCTCCGCAAAGCCGTCTTCCCCGTTGCCGGTCTCGGCACCCGCTTCCTGCCTGCCACGAAGGCGGTGCCGAAAGAGATGCTGACGGTGGTCGACCGACCCGTCATCCAGCTGGCGGTGGAGGAGGCTCGCGAGGCGGGAATCGAGCATTTCGTCTTCGTCACAGGGCGCAACAAGGCGGTGATCGAAGATCATTTCGACAAGCAGTTCGAGCTGGAGACCACGCTCAAGACCCGCGGCAAGACCAAAGAGCTCGAGATGCTCATCTCGGAGCTGCCGAGCGCGGGACAGACGAGCTTCACCCGCCAGCAGGAGCCGCTGGGGCTGGGGCACGCGGTGTGGTGCGCCCGAGAGCTGGTTCGCGACGAGCCGTTCGCCTTGCTGCTGCCGGACATGCTCATCCATGCCAAGCCCGGCTGCCTCGCCCAGATGATCGACGCCTATAATTCTCATGGCGGGAACATCATCGCCGTGGAGGAGGTCCCGCATGAGGACGTCCATCGCTATGGCGTCGTGGATGTGGGTCCGGTGCAGGCGAGCGGCGCCCAGAAGATCAAGGGCATGGTCGAGAAGCCCAAGCGCGAGGATGCGCCCTCGAACCTCATCATTTCGGGCCGCTACATCCTGCAGCCCGAAATTTTCGCCAAGCTGGAGATCCAAAAACCCGGCTCGGGGGGCGAGATCCAGCTGACGGACGCCATGCTCGCGCTCATGACGGACCAGGAGTTCCACGCCCTCAAATTCAAGGGCAAGACCTATGATTGCGGAGACAAGATCGGCTTCCTCGCCGCCAATGTTGCCTATGGCCTCGCCCGTGCAGACCTCGGCCCCGCCTTCCGCAAGGCCCTCAACGAGATCCTGGCCGCCGACAAGGGATGAGATCGTTCGCCCTCAAGGCTGCAACCTCAGCCCGATCGTGACGCGGTTCTCGTCGTAGTCACGATATTCCTCTGTGCTCGTGTAATGGACGAACCGGTAGCCGCCGATCACCGCAACGCGGCGGTTCAGCCAATAGGTCAGGTCAAGGCCTGCGGCGACGGTCTGCTCGTTCAGATCGAGGCCGACATAGTCCTGGAGCGTATAGCGGCCGAGGAGGGCCCCGATGAAGTTGTAGCGGAATGCATGGTCGTAGCGGAGGCCGACGGTGTAGTCGCGGGTCGCACTGGCGCCCGCAACATTCGTCTCACCGATCCCGCTGTTGGCTTCAAGCTTCACAGCGCTGATCTTCGTCGGCCTCCAGACTACGTTCGCATCAAAGCCCACGCCATCGACGTCTTTCAGGGCCAGGTTATAGTAATCCCGCATCTCGTAGGTGACCGCCGCCTCGCCGGTCCAGAGGGCATTCGGGGCGAATTCCGCCCCGACCGCGATCTTCAACCCATCGGATGAGCGTTTCACGCCGAGGACGTCATCCACCTCGTCATAGATTCGGGGAATGTAGGAGGCTTCCACATAGGGAACGAAGATCGGCGCATCCTGGTACCGGAGGCGAAGTTGCGCCAGCGGTGCCGTATAGGCGAGGTCGGAGTTGTTCTGCACGCTGCCGTCGGACAGCTTCACGTCGCCGGAGCGATACCAGGCGCTGCCGCCGCGCAGGGTCACCGAGATGCGACCGGGATCATAGGTCACCCCACCGAAAGCGGCGAAATTCTCATCCTTGCGGGGATTGAGCGCGTTCACGGGGATGTCTGCCTGGGCCAATCCCTCCTGGCTCAGGATGTAGCGGCCCTCGATGGTGGTCGAGAAATCGCGGCGCAGATCCAGACGGAGCTCGGCATTGATGTCGGCATTATCTTCGTTCTGATCGGATTCCTTGGCATAGAGCACATGCTCGCTCTCCGCGTGCAGCCTGAAGGCATGGCGCACCCAGTCGCTGTAGAGGTCGAGCTCGGGCTTCAGCCGCAGGCCGACGTCGGAAATGCGGTTGGTTTTCGACTCACGCACGTTGTCGGTGATCGCCGCGCCGATCTCGAGAGAGGGATAGGCGAGAAAGCCGCCATAGGTTAACGCGAGCGGATCGAAGGCGGTGCTCTCTGTGACATCCACAGCCTGAGCCCAGGCCGTTGATTCGCCGTCACCGAAGAGCAGCCCCGCTCCTGCGATCAAGGCCGCAAGCGCCGGAATGAGCCGACGCGAGGCCGATTTCGGCTCGCCTTGACCCATGATCCTCCCCTTGCTCGCACCTGCTTGCCGCACGAGCGGATAATCTTTTGTTAAGGTTAATAAAGTGTTTATGAACGCTGCCGGCCGTTAACCATGTTGGCATCCGGGACCCCGCGTGTTGCGGTAGCAGCCGGCTTGACGGTACATGGACGGATCTGGAACAGTCCTGAGTCGCTCATGAACCGCAGCACGGATCCGCTCGTCATCTTCGCCACCAACGCGGTCGAGACCGAATCACGCGGGCTCACGGCCCTGGCGGATGCCTTGAATACGGAGCTGGAGCAGCCGTTCCTGGATGCGATCGACACGATCGAACGCATCCGGCGCAAGGGCGGCAGGGTCATCGTGTCGGGCATCGGCAAGAGCGGCATCATCGCCCGCAAGATCGCCTCGACCCTTGCATCGACAGGAACGCCCGCGCTCTTCGTTCATGCCAGCGAAGCCAGCCATGGCGATCTCGGGATGATCACCGAGCAGGACGTGCTGCTGGTCCTGTCCAATTCCGGGGAGACGCCGGAACTCGCCGATCTCGTCGCCTATGTGAAGCGTTGGCGGGTGCCGCTCATCGCCATTACCAGCCGCGCCGACAGCACCATCGCGCGGTCCTGCGACGTGGGGCTGGTCCTGCCGGCGCATGAGGAAGCCTGCCCCAATGGGCTCGCGCCGACCACGTCCACCACTCTGCAGGCGGCACTCGGGGACGCCCTGGCCGTCACTCTTCTCAAGAATCGGGGATTTTCACCGGAGGACTTCCGCGCCCTGCATCCCGGCGGCAAGCTCGGGGCGCAACTCTCCTTCGTGCATGAAGTCATGCATGGAGATGCCGAGCTGCCGCTGATCGATGTGGACGCGCTGATGGCCGAGGCGCTGGTGGTCATGACTTCGAAGCGTTTCGGCTGCGTGGGAGTGGTTCGTGGCGACGGCACGCTGGCCGGAGTCATCACCGACGGCGATCTGCGTCGCAATATGAGCTCCGACCTCATCAGCCGGACGACCGGCGAGGTCATGACGGTAAAGCCCGTCACCATCGAGCCGTCGGCCCTGGCTTCAACCGCCTTGGCGATCCTCAATGAACGCCAGATCACCACGCTGTTCGTGGTCGAGAACGCCGCCCCGGTCGGCATCCTGCATATTCACGACCTGCTGCGGATCGGCGTGAAGTAGCGACACGGATCGCTGCCGGCTGGCCCAAAAGCCTCGCCGAGATCATGACGCCCCTTCCGCCGTGATCTCAGCAAGTGCCACCGCTCTTATTGAACGACGGTGTTCGTCACAGCGGCTTGGCCATCTGCGGCTGGGATCTCCATGGATGCCAGCTCCTTCGAGCACAGGCCGGCTGCGTCTTCGACCGGCTCTGTCATGCCACCAAGCGTGGTCCAGCCACCCTTCTCAATGAAGTCGTCCTGCTGCCACGAGCTTTCCTTCTTGAGAGCCGCGAGTTGGACCGAGAAGTCGGGCGCCGCCGTGAAGCGCGTCACACAAATCGCCGACGCGAGTTCAGCGCGCGAAGTTGTCGCCGCATTTTTTGCCATGGCCTCGGCCGTTCCCCCAGTAACCCAGCCACCGAACCAGAAGCCAACGACAATTGTCGCAATCACACACCCTATACAAGACCACATCCAGAGTGTTTTTGACGGCTGATATTCACCCCATTTTTCACCCATTGTTTTCTCATCAGACATCAGATTACTCCTCCTTACTTTCTTCTAATGTCGATATGTTACCGCAAATCAGCCGCAGATTTACCGCAAATCTGTCACAATGCCGTGAGGATGGGGTGAACCGCTTAAGGGCGCCTGGTCAGCTCGGCTTTGCTTCCAGCTCCACCATCAGGTCGATCCCGTCGGTGCCGATGACCCTTACCCAAGCTCCCGCAGGGGCATCGGGGCCCTTCACGACCCAGGAGGTGTCGTGGATCTGCAGCCGGCCACGGCCATCGACGATCGGTGCATGCAGCCGGAAGCGCTGGCCGATGAAGCTGTCCTGACGGCGGTTCAGGTTCGGCTGGTCGCTTCGAACGCCTCGTCCGCCGAAGAAGCGACGCGACAGCAGCACAGCCGCCATTGAGAGCACCGCGAAGCCGGCGATCTGGCCCTGCCAGGGGATGTCGACGAAGAGCAGCGTCAAGCCCATCAGTGCTGCGGCAGCGCCGAGCCACATGAAGAAGAAGCCGGGAAGCAGGAGTTCGATCACCAGCAGCACGCCGGCCAGGATCCACCAGTTCCACAGGCCCAGACTGTCAAGCCATTGGATCATGAGCGTTCATTCGCTCGGTGCGGGACGCAAGGGGACCTGCGGCACCGTCTCCGTCGTGCGGCGCAGGCCCGTGGGAGTCGTCGGCCGGGCCGGCGGTGCGCCGCCGCCCATGGCCTCGCGGGTCAATTCTGCAATGCCGCCGATCGCGCCCAGGATCGACGTCGCGTCCACCGGCAGCATGAGCACCTTCTGGTTCGGTGCCGACGCCAGAGACTTCAGGGCATCCACATATTTCGTCGCCACGAAGTAGTTCACCGCCTGAATGTTGCCGCCGGCAATGGCCTCGGAGACGACCTGTGTCGCCTTGGCTTCGGCCTCGGCGGAGCGTTCGCGCGCCTCGGCATCCCGGAAGGCCGCCTCCTTGCGCCCCTCCGCCTCGAGCACCGCCGACTGCTTCTGGCCCTCGGCCGCCAGGATGGCTGCCTGGCGCACACCCTCGGCCTCCAGAATTCTCGCCCGCTTCTCCCGCTCCGCTTTCATCTGGCGGGCCATGGAATCCACCAGGTCGCGCGGCGGATTGATGTCGCGGATCTCGATGCGGGTCACCTTGATGCCCCAGGGATGGGTCGCCTGGTCCACCACATTGATCAGGCGCTGGTTGATCTCGTCGCGCTTGGACAGGAGCTCGTCCAGGTCCATGGACCCCATGACGGTGCGGATGTTCGTGAGCGTCAGGTTGACGACGGCATTCTGCAGCCCGGAGATCTCATAGGCCGCCTTGGCCGCGTCCAGCACCTGGTAGAAGGCGACGCCGTTCACCTCCACCATGGCGTTATCGCGGGTGATCACCTCCTGGCTCGGGATGTCGAGCACCTGCTCCATCATGTTCAGCTTGGCGCCGACGCGGTCGATGAAGGGGACGATGAGGTTAAGCCCCGGATTGAGGGTCTTCGTATAGCGGCCAAACCGCTCGACGGTATAATTCCAGCCCTGCGGAATGACCCGAATGCCCTGGAAGATCGCCAGGAGCACGAGGACCAGCAGGATCAGGACAAAGATCGAAACACCTTGAAACATGGCAACGCTCCGCAGGACCCAAGCCGCTAGCATATGTAGCGCAAGGCTTAAGGTTTAGCGAAGGCTCAGAGGGGCTCGGTCGCGGACTTCGCCTGCCCTCCCCAGACCACCATCCAGCCAGCGGCCAGAATACACCCGATGCCGATGACCGTCAGCCCATCGGGGACCTCGCCAAAAAAGACGAAACCCCAGAATCCCGCGAACACCAGATAGCTGTAGTCGAAGGTCCCGATGATGGCCGGCGGCGCGATCTGATAGGCCTTGGCCACGCCGATGCTCTGGGCCACCATCAAGATGCCAAGCAGCACAATGACCGCCCAGGTCTCCGCTTTCAACTCAACCCAGGGTCCCAGCAGGAACGGAAGGGTCGCATCGGCTGCACCGGGGATGAGGCCGACAGCCACCACGCCGACGAACCCGGTGAGCAGGAGGCAAAGGTTCAGCACCGTGGCAATGCTCAATGAGTCTTCATGAGCGCACTTGCTGCGGGTGACGATGGCGGCCAGCGCGTATAAGGCGGCGGCCAGCACCGGCAGAAGCGCCACGGGGGAGAAATCGTCGGCCGCGGGGCGCAGGATGACCAGCACACCGACAAAGCCGACCAGGATCGCCAACCATCGCTTGAGGCCGACCGGCTCGCCAATGAGCGCGGCAGAGAAAATGGCAATGAACAGCGGGATCGTATAAAGCGCCGTCGCCGCGACCGAAAGGCTCATGAATGGCAGTGCTGTGTAGAACGCAATCCACATCAGCACGATCAGCACACTGCGAAGCACTACCCAGCCAACGGATTTCGGCCAGAGGGACGAGCCGGGGCTTGCAAATCTGGCAATGCCGATCAGCACAGGCACGGCGATCAAACTTCGCAATGCGAGGAGTTGCCACAAGGAAAAGTCCGCACTGCTCTGTTTGACGACTGCGTCACCAAAAGAGAGCATGAAGACCGAGGCGACAATGAGCGTGACGCCGAGCGTGGTTCCTTCGAGGCGCAAAGTCTAAGCTTTCAGGCTGAGGACGTATCGGGGAGAGCGATGTTAGTCTCAGATCGCGATTCGGGGAAATAAAGCGCCGGCGAAGATTGGCCCCTACCGCCAGCCCTGCAGCTCGTCCTCGATGATGGTGGTCAGCATGTCGACGGACAGCTCGCTGTCGTTCAGGCAGGGGACGACGGAGAATTTCTCGCCGCCGGCGGCATGGAACATTTCGGCGACGCCGATCGCGATCTCTTCCAGGGTCTCGACGCAGTCGGCGGCAAAGCCCGGCGTGATGACGACGATGTTCTTCACCCCCTGCCCCGGCAGAGCTTCGATGGTATCGGCCGTATAGGGCTTCAGCCATTCGGCACGACCAAAACGGGACTGAAACGTCAGCTGCAGGTCGCCCGCCTCCCAGCCCAGACGCTCGCGCAGCAGGCGCGTGGTCTTGTGGCAATGGCAGTGATAGGGGTCGCCCTTGGTGAGATAGTCTTCAGGCAAGCCATGATAGGAGGCGATCACCCGGTCGGGCTTCCAATCGAGCTCGGCGAGATGGCCCTGCAGCGAGCGCGCCAGGGCATCGATATAGGCCGGGTGGTCGAAATAGGCCGGAACCGTGCGCACAGCCGGTTGCCAGCGCATCGTTTTCAAGGCGTCGAAGGCCTTGTCCTGCACCGTTGCCGTCGTGGCTGCCGAATATTGCGGGTAGAGCGGGAAGATCAGCACCCGATCGCAGCCCTGGGAGACCAGCGCCTCCAGGCGCTCGGCGATGGGCGGCAGGCCATATCGCATGGCCCAGTCCACCACCACCCCCGGCATAGCCTCCAGCCGAGCCGAGATCCGTTCCGCCTGGGCCCGCGTGACGGTCTTCAGCGGGCTCTCGTTGCGCTCCCGGTTCCAGATCTTGTCATAGGCATGCCCGCTCTTGCTCGGTCGCGTCGTCAAGACGAACGCGTTGAGGATCACTTTCCAGAGGATCGGGTTCACCTCGATGACGCGGCGATCGGACAGAAATTCATTCAAATAGCGGCGCATCGGCCAATAGGAGGTCGCTTCCGGGGTCCCCAGATTGACGATCAGGACGCCGATTTTGCCGACCGCCACTTTCGGGTGGCCGGCCGGCCTGGGCCCTTCGGAAGACAAGGGCGCGGAGAGGTTTGCTGGTTCAGTGGCGGTGAGCATAAGGCGCATTAATGACGCGTCCGCCGCAAACGCAAGAGGCGTTCTAGACTAGAACGCCTCAAAGTCGCGTTTTTCCGCGCCGGCCCGCAAGCCGGCCGCGTCTCAATTGCAGTAGGGCTGACAGTCCGGCGGAGGCTCCTCGCCGCCGCCGCCATAGGGGTCGCCACCCCCACCATAAGGATCTCCACCGCCCCCATAGGGTTCATCAGGGAACAAGTTGTCGATCACGAAGGGCCCGTCGAACGGCCCGAAGTCCGGTCGTTCGACAAAGACGGGCTCCGAAGGCCCACCGCCACCGCCGCCGCCGCCGCCGCCGCCACCACCGCCACCACCGCCATAGGGCTCGCCGGGAATATTGCTGTCCTCGATCGCATCGTCACGCTCGAGCTCCAGCGGGTCCGTACCGGGTGCCGGCTGGTTGAAGAGGTTCTGGTCGCTCAGCGCACCACCCGTCTGGGTCACGTCAGAGGGGTTGATGCCGCGACCCTGGGGTGCGGAGCGCAGCCAGGTGTCGAAATAAGCCAAGGCGTTGGCATCGAGCCGGAACGGGCCCAAGGGAGTCGCCCCCTCATAAGGCACGCAGACAGCATAGCCCGGCTCGGAGATCTGTACGCTGCGGCCACCCCCGGTGATGATGATGCGGCCCTGCTTGTCGAAGGAGTTGCGACCCCGGCCAGGGCCGCGAAGGGCGACGAGACTGGCGCTTGCAGGATCGAAACGCAGGCCGCTGCCGACGCCGGAGGCTTTGCAGATCGCCACGGCGTCCGGGCCAACAGCGACCTCACCCATGGTGCCGCGGATTCCGATCGTGGAGGCCGGCGTCCGCAGGGATACGGAGGAGGGATTGGCCGTGCCGATCTTTCCCGTCATGAAGCGGAAGGCGCCCTTGGCGATCGATGCCGCCACCTTGCCGGAGCCGGCATTGGGATCATAGACGAACTCGTCTATGGTCAAGTTGCAATTCTGGCCCACGGTGAAGACCGTCTCGTCCAGCAGCAGGATCTGCAGGGCGGATTGCTTCTCAGTTTGCACTGCGTCGCCGCGGAAGACGTTCTCCTTGACCTGGGCCTTGCGCTTGTTGGCGGCCTCGGCACCGGTCACATAGACCTGTCCTCTCACCGCCGCGTTGACACCCACACGATTTGTTTGGGCATAGGCATCCATGGCCTGACCGGAGACCGTGGTGAGCAGCAGGCCCAGAGCAAGGGCGGTTCCCGCTGCGTTTGGTGCGCTAAATGTACGGTTCATCTTGCCTGTCTCCTCAAAACGCGAAGCGCTTGGTGAACAGGCCTTCGACCGTCCAATTGTCGAAGTCCAAGTTCGGAATGTTCGAGTCCTGATAGGTGTAGGATCCCGAAAGCTGGAAATTCAGATCGCCCAGGGTGGGCGGCAGTTCAGCCGTGAACAGATCGGCGACCGTCTGCAGCGGGGTGCCATAGGCCAGCCTCGCCTTGAGGCGGAAATCCTCCCGGGTGATGGTTGACGAGTACCGTGGATCGGGCGCGTCGTAGTCCAGGTTCCAGATGTAGAGCTGGGACAGGAGATAGGTGCCCTTCCCGAGCAGCGTCAGGTTCGAGGCCCGGCCCCAGACGCCCTCATAGGCGAAGCTCGCATCCTCGGCGTCCTTGTTGACGTAATAGGCTTCCAGAGTGAACGTGTTCCACTGGACGGGACGCCAGATGAAGCCGCCGCCCGCATCGACCCGCGCGCCATCGCGCTCGCTGCCGACGCTCGAGATCGAAATCTTGTGGTAGTCCTGCTGAACCGCGTCCACCGACGTCAGAAATGTGAAATGCGGGTTCAGGGCGAAGGTCACATCCAAGCCGCCGCCATATTCGTCGAGATAGTGGTCGCTGTCCAAGGTCAGGCCCGTGTAAATGCCTTTCGGCGTCACGGCGACCGGACCAAAGAAGAAGGTTCCGCCGGCTTCGACGCGACCGGAAATATAGTCCTGCTTGTCGACATTGAACTGCTCGTTCAACCAACCGCGGGTGTCGAGGAACAAGAAGTCGCCATTGCCGGTGCCCAGCGATTGCTCCAGGCGGACCTTTCCAGTCGTGTAGAAGGCGCCGTCGCCTTCCTTGCTGATGTCATTGTTCACCGGCACGTCCTCATTGAGGATCGTCCCGTTATCCGGCGACAGGTTGGGGTTGCTGTCATAACGCGCGCCGAAGGAAAAATCGCCATAGACCCGGGTCATGGCATTGCGCGTGTCGGCAAGGCTGATGTAGCGCTCGACTTCGTTCCGCTGCGATGGGGACAATTCCCGCATGCGCAGAATGTTCAGCTCACGCAATGCGCCGTCCATGTCGTCGAGGCGATAGAGGACCATCGCATAGAACAGGCGGACCGAGTCCCATTCCGGCTCGAGCAGAAGAAGTCGCTCAAGGCTGCCCGCGGATTGCTGCAGATTCCCTTTTGCTGCCTCCTGCCTGGCATAGGCAAAGGACAATTCGAGATTGTCTGGTGAATTCAGGATCTGTTCGTACGAAATCTCCTGGGCGCTGGCTGACGCATTGCTCCACAATGCAGCAGCGCACGCCATTATGACCCCCGTCGCTTTCGCGAGGTGAGCTTTAGCAAGCATTTATAGGGTTCTCCCCATAACGGCGCCCCCAAACTCAACGCCGAAACGCCGTGCAGTCTAGTGCGCGATCGAGTAGTAAGCCACCATTATCCTCTAACACTCATGTCTAATCACTCCCTATGGCGGCACAAAAGCCACAATCCAGGACTCGGTGGGCCCGCTTGGCGGGGGTCTTGGCACTTGCGCTTGTTCTATTGTTGGCCGTGACTCGGCCCGCCCTCATCGACACTCTGGCCTGGAACCTTTTCGACACATATCAACAGTTAAAGCCGCGCGGAGACTTCGATTCTCCTATCAGAATCATCGACATCGACGAGGAGAGCCTGCAGCGGCTCGGACAGTGGCCGTGGGGCCGGGACCAGGTCGCAAGCATCGTGGAACGGCTTAGCGAAGCCGGGGCTGCGGCCATCGTCTTCGATATCGTCTTCGCCGAACCCGACCGGACCTCTCCTGAACGGGTTTTGCAGCGCCTGAAGCAGACAAGGCCCGATCTCGACATCGCACTTCCCACTGCCCTGCCCGACAATGATCAGATTCTCGAGGCAGCCTTCGCGAAGGGCCCCGTCGTGGCCGGCATGATCCTGTCGGGCCAGAAGAACAGCAAAGAGCCCGTGGCGAAGGCCGGCTTCGCCTTTGCCGGCAGCGACCCCTCCAGCTATCTGCCCGACTATAGCGGCGCGATCACCAATATCGGTGCCCTCGAGAATGCCGCTTCCGGCGTCGGCTTCGTCAATTATCGCCCGACCCGCGATCGGGTGATCCGCACCGCTCCGTTGATCGGACGCAAGGGTGATCAGCTCTATCCCTCCCTCGCCGCCGAGGCGCTGCGGGTCGCGCAAGGCGCCAGCACCATTCAGGTCCGGTCCACCGGCGCCAGCGGCGAGACCCAGATCGGGGATGATGCCGGTGTCGTCGCCGTCAAGATCGGCGAGTTCACCGTCCCGACCACGGCCGAGGGCGAGATGTGGATTCATTTCACCAATGGGCCGGACCGAAATGTTCTCCCCGCCTGGGAGGTCGCCCAGAACGACGTCAACATGGAGAGCCTGCGGTCGCTCATCGAGGGTCATATCGTGCTCATCGGCACCAGCGCGGCCGGTCTCCTGGACATCGTCGCGACGCCCCTCTCCGCCTCGGTCCCCGGCGTCTTCGTCCAGGCCGAGATCATCGATCAGATCCTCGACGGCGCCTTCCTGGTGCGGCCCGACTGGGCGCCGGGGGCGGAGCAATTCATCTCGCTGATCATCGGCCTCCTGCTGATCCTGTTCCTGCCACGGCACGGGCCGGGCTGGGGCGCGTTGATCGGAGCCACCGCCATCGCCCTGGTCATGATCTCGTCCTGGCTCGCCTTTTCCCAGTACAATCTGCTGCTGTCTCCGGTTTATGCGGCCCTCTGCGTGGTGGCGGTCTATATCGCCACGACGGGTGTCTTGTTCCTGGCGACGGAAAAGGAACGGCAGAGCATCCGCTCCGCCTTCGGCCTCTATCTGGCGCCAGCGCTGGTGAAACGGCTTGCGGAGGAGCCGGACCAGTTGAAGCTTGGCGGCGAGGACCGCGAGCTCACCATCATGTTTTCCGACATCCGTGGATTCACCACCCTGTCCGAAGGCCTCAAGCCGCAGGAGCTCACCAGCCTCATCAATGATTTCCTCACCCCGATGAGCGACGAGTTGCTGGCGGGGGGCGCCACGATCGACAAGTATATCGGCGATGCCATCATGGCCTTCTGGAATGCGCCGCTGCCCACGGATCAGCATGCGTCGCATGCCTGCCGCACCGTGTTGCGCATGATCGACCGGCTGGACGAGGTCCGGGCGAAGATCGGCCGGCCGCTTGACATCGGAATCGGGCTCAATACCGGTGTCTGCTGCGTCGGCAATCTGGGCTCGGCGCAGCGCTTCAACTATTCCGCCATCGGCGACTGCGTGAACCTCGCCTCGCGCATCGAGAGCCTCACCAAGCGCTACGGCGTTTCGGTGCTGGTGGGTCAATCGACCGCCCAGGATGCGACGGATCACGCCTTCTTCGAGGCCGATCAGGTGCGGGTCATGGGCAAGACCGAGCCGGTGCGGATCCACGCCCTGCTGGGCGGGCCGGAGATGAAGGCCGATCCCGGCTTCGGGAAAGCCTTCGCCGCCAATGAGGCGATGCTCGCAGAATTCCGAGCGGGACGATGGGCGGAGGCCGACCGGCTCCTGAGCGAGCTGGAGCTGGCCGCCGCCGCCTTGCCCGTGCAGAGCCTGATCAAGATCTATCGCGATCGCATCAGCCGGTTCCGGGTCGATCCGCCGGCCGCCTGGGACGGCACGATCGACATGGACAGCAAGTAGCTAGCGGTTCTGCTTGTCCAGCATCGCCCAAGCATCCGCCAATATGCGGGCGTGATCGAAAGCCAGGGTCAATCCGCGCCAGTCCGCGATCAGTTCAACGGAGGCGGCGTCGTCGCCGGCCTTCGGCTGCTGGCTGCCGATGCGGGTCAAATAGGCGGCGCTGGCCGTATGAAACCGGGGATCGCGATTGGGATCGGAGTAGATCCCGATCAGCGACAGCTCTCCGGCTTCGAGACCCGTCTCCTCCTTCAGCTCCCGCCGGCAGCCCTCCTCCGCCGTCTCGCCGACGTCCACGAAACCGCCGGGAAGGGCATATCCGCCCTTGAAGGGATCGGTGCCGCGACGGATCAGAACCACTCTCAAATCGTCATCCACGGCCACACAGTCCGCTGTCAGCAAGGGTGTTACTGGTTTGCTCATCAGTTCTCCTCTTGGTCAACTCGATTGACGGCGGCCCGGTCCCACGCTCATCCTGCGTCAACAGACCGGTCGCACCGGAGATGTGCCTTACACGCTCCGGCCAATGAAGTCTTAACCACCGAGAACGACTTTCGGCTGCGTTTACGCACGTTGAATTCGCAAGGCGTTAAGGTCCTCGCCTGGCTCCGGCAGCGGAGCAAGGGCGGCCTCCGCATGGACAGACGGTATGACGTTGAGCTCGCATATGCCCGCAGAACCCAATGCGAACCAGAACGACCCGTCGCTGGAAGCCAGTCGAGCCAACAGGCCGCTCAAGGCCCCGGTCATCGATCACGGCCTGATTCGCCGCGACCAGATCAATGCGATCGCGCGGCTCACGCCGTGGAGCATGGCGTCCAACGTGCTTTGCTCCGGCATCTTCGTCGTCGCCACCTGGGGATATTTTCCGCAGCAGACCCTGCTGCTCTGGCTGGTCGCGGTCTGGGGCATGTCGGGGCTCATGCTGTGGTCCTGGGCACGACGGCGCAATGCGCTGCCGGCCACGGCCTCACGTGCGGCAGTGAGCCGGACACTCCGCTATGCCTTTCTGCTCGGCCTGCCCTGGGGCGCCCTGGCGACCTTCATGTTCGGATCGAGCCCCCTCGAGATCCAGTTGTTGATCGCCGCCCTGGCCACGGGCATGGCCTTCAGCGGCGGCTATGCGTTGGCCGCCATCCCCACCGCGGCGCTCACCTACACCCTCACCATCCTCGCGCCGCTCATGGTGCAGTGCCTCCTGCATCCCTCCGTGCATCTTTTCGCCCTGGGCGCCATCACGCTCATCTATGGCACGGCCTTCACCGCCAGCATCCTTTCGCAGGCGCGACTCACCGTGTCCCGGGCCATCGACAATCAGGCTGTCGCGCATCAAAACCATTTCCTCTGGCTGCTCCTCCATGATTTCGAGCGAAACGCCCATGACTGGCTGTGGGAAACAGACGTCTCGGGACGCCTCAATTATTGCTCGGACCGTCTGCCCGCCATGCTGGGTCGGGAACGGGCCAACCTGCTCGGCCTGCCCTTGGCCTCGCTCGCCAATGGGGTTCCGGATCCGGGCTGGACCCTGCTGGCGGAGCGCATGGCTGCCCTGGAGCCGTTCAACGACGTGAACGTCCCGGTGAAGATCGACAATGAAGTGCGGTGGTGGGCGCTCACGGCCCGGCCCGCTTTCGGCGAGGAAGGCGAATATTTCGGTTATCGCGGCGTCGGCACGGACGTCTCGGCCCTGCGGCGCGCGGAAGAGATGCGGCTTGCGAAGGAGGAGGCGGAGCGTGCCTATGTGGCGAAGTCGCGGTTCCTCGCCATCATGAGCCACGAGCTCAGGACACCGCTGAACGCCATCATCGGATTTTCCGATCTCATCGCCCGGGAGACCTTCGGCCCGATCGGCGAACCGCGGTATCTCGAATATGCGCGCGATGTTCAGGAAAACAGCCAGCACCTCCTGGGGATCATCAACGATGTGCTGCAAATGGCCCGGGCCGAGAACGGCCTCATCCAACTCGATGAGGAGAAATTCGCCGTCCAGCAGCTCCTCGAGGCCATCCCCCGGCTGCTCAACGCCGCCGCCGCCTCGGGCAGGGTCAAGATCGAGATCGTCCCCTGCCCCCGGACCCTCACCCTGACGGCGGATTACCGGCTGCTCAAGCAGATCCTGGTGAACCTGGTCTCCAACGCCATCAAGTTCACACCCCCTGGCGGGGTGATCACCGTGACATGCAAAGCGGGAGAGAATGGCAGCCTGCTGCTCTCCGTGAAGGACACAGGCATCGGCGTTTCAGCGAAGGATCTCGAGCACATCTTCGAGCCCTTCCATCAGCTCGACGATCAATTGCAACGCCGCCGCGGCGGGGTCGGCCTGGGGCTGTCCATTGCGCGCCAGTTCGCACGCGCCCATGGCGGCGACATCGTTTTCGAAAGCGTGCCCGGCCAGGGTTCGACCGCCACTCTCGTCCTGCCGTCAGGCCGAAGCAGCTCGACGGTCAGCGAGCCCGACACGATCCTGTAACAATATTGACAACCTTACAGGCCTCTGGAATTATTCTCACAATATTGGGAATTTCAGAGGTCAGAATGGCGGAGAGCCTGCTCGAGGGCGAGGACGGCCCAGTTGTGGTTGTGAACCGAGACGGAGCGTCGCCCTTCGTCCTGGTCTGCGAACATGCCGGCAACCGCATCCCCAAAGCGCTTGGTCGTCTCGGCCTCGCCGACGCCGATCTCTCCGCTCATATCGCCTGGGACATCGGCGCCGAGCCCATGGCCCGGCTCATGGCGGAGGCGCTGGATGCGCCGCTGCTGCTGCAGCTCTATTCCCGACTCGTGATCGACTGCAACCGGCCGCCGGACAGTCCGGAAGCCATGTGCGAGGTGAGCGAGCTCACACCGATTCCCGGCAATCGCGACCTGACTGCAGATCAGCGGCGGGCGCGGATCGACGCCGTGTTCACGCCCTTCCACGATGCGGTCGCGCGGCTGCTCGACGAGAGGGCGGCACAGGGTCGGGAAAGCATTCTCGTCACGCTCCATTCCTTCACGCCGATCTACAAAGGCTTTCAGCGGCCCTGGCATGTGGGCGCGCAGTACAATCGGGCACCGGAGCTGTCGCACACGATCAACGCTCTGCTCGCGGCGGATCCGACCCTGGTCATCGGCGACAATGTTCCCTATCCGGTCAATGACGCGACCCATTACACAATCCCGGTGCATGGAGAGCAGCGAGGCATTGCGCATTCGATGATTGAGGTTCGTAATGACCTCATCACGCATCCCGCGGGGCAGGCGGTGTGGGCCGACAAGCTCGGTCGAGTGCTCACGGAGGCGCGGTCAAGAATGAACCATAAAGAACCGAGAACGGGCGGGGGCGACTAGGACGAAGCTCGCCGTCGGCGCGGGGCCGACATTCGAGGGATTGGGGACTGCACATGTCGCATGACCACAGTGGAGTCGAGTATAGACGGGTTGGGGCCGAGTATTTCGAGAAGCGCCATCTGCAACGCTATGCAGGGGTCTGGTCTCTGTGGGCGCTCGGGGTGGGTGCCGTGATTTCGGGTCACTTCTCGGGGTGGAATTTCGGCTTCGGCACCGGCGGATGGGGCGGCCTTCTGGTCGCCGGTATCATCATCGCCATCATGTATCTGGGACTCGTTTTCTGCATCGCCGAGATGTCCCCGGCGCTGCCGCATACGGGGGCTGCCTATTCCTTCGCCCGCACCGCCATGGGACCTTGGGGCGGCTTCATCACCGGTCTTTGTGAGAACGTCGAATATGTCATCACACCGGCGGTGATCGTCACCTTCATCGCCGCCTATGTGAACTCGATCTTCGGCTTCGATCCCGTCTATTCGCCAATCCTCTGGATCGTGTTCTACGGCATCTTCCTGGTGCTCAACATCTATGGCGTGGCCTTGTCCTTCAGGGTGACCCTGGTGGTGACGCTGCTGTCGCTGGCCGTGCTGGTGTTCTTCTGGATCAGCGCAATTCCCAGCATGGACTTCACCCGCTGGGCCCTTAATGTGGCGCCCGACGGCACCGAGCTTCCTGAGGGCAACGGACCCTATTTCCCCTTCGGACTCTCAGGCATCCTTGCCTCGCTGCCTTTCGCGGTGTGGCTCTTCCTGGCGATCGAGCAACTGCCGCTGGCGGCGGAGGAATCGGTCGATCCGAAGCACGACATGCCGCGCGGCATCATCCTGGGCATGATCACGCTCATGATCTCGGCCTTCATGATCGTGCTCCTGAACCCGTCCGTGCCGGGCGTGGGAACCTTCAAACTCGGCTCCTCGCTCGAGCCGCTGCTTGACGGCTTCAGAGCCGTCTATGGCGATGTCGGCCTCGTGGTGCTCGGACTCCTGGCCCTCACCGGCCTGATTTCGAGCTTCCATACGATCCTGTTCGCGCAAGGACGGCAGATCTACTCGCTGTCCCGCGCCGGATACTTCCCCACCAAGCTGTCGGAAACGCACCATCAGTATCACACGCCGCATCTCGCCATGATTGTGGGCTCGATCGTCGGTCTCATCATCATGCTGACCATCTGGTTTGCGCTCGGTGCGGATGAAGGCGGGGCGGCGATCGGCTCCATCCTTCTGAACATGGCCGTGTTCGGCGCCATGTGCTCCTACATCCTGCAGGCGGTGTCGTTCATCCTCCTGCGCAAGAACCAGCCCGATATCGAACGTCCATTCCGGAGCCCCTTCGGTAATCCCGGTGCCATCGTGACCATCCTCATCGCGATCGTCACGATCGGCTACCAGATCCAGGACCCGAACTTCTTCAAGGGCGTATTCTGGGTCGGACTCTGGTTCCTGATCGGCATCATCTATTTCGCAGTGCATGGACGGCATAAGCTCATCCTGTCGCCGGAGGAGGAGTTCGCGCTCGAGCATGCGGAGAAGCGCCGGGCCGCGGCGGTTTGAACGCATCGAACACCATCGTCGTCCCGGACGCCGCGTAGCGAAGATCCGGGATCCAGGGGTCGCAGGGGATCAGCCCCCTGCCCTTCGAGATCCCGGGGCGCGGCCGGGATGACGGCGTTACCTAGACGGAGACATAATGGCTGCACAGCTCACCCTGGACGAACTCAAGAAAGCCGTCGCCGACGGCTCGATCGACACCGTGCTGGTCACTTTCGCGGATATGCAGGGCCGTCCCATCGGCAAGCGCTTCCAGGCGGAGTTTTTCCTGGAAAGCGGCGTGGACGAGACCCATGCCTGCAACTATCTGCTGGCCAACGACATCGATATGGAGCCGGTGCCGGGATACAAGGCGGCCAACTGGAACAAGGGATATGGCGATTTCGTGCTGAAGCCCGACCTCGCCACCCTGATGCGGGTGCCCTGGCTCGAGGGTACGGCCTCGGTCTTGTGCGACGTGCTCGACCATCACAGCCACGAGCCCGTCCCGCACAGCCCGCGCGCCATCCTGAAGGCGCAGATCGCGCGACTCGAAGCCCGCGACATGAAGGCCTTCACTGCGTCGGAGCTCGAATTCTACCTCTTCGACGAGACGTTTCGCGGCGCCCATGACAAGGGCTATCGCGGGCTGCAGACCGCCGGCTACTATATCGAGGATTACCACATCCTGCAGACCACCAAGGAGGAAGGCGTCATGCGCGCCATCCGAAAGGGGCTGCACGCGGCCGGGATCCCCGTCGAGAACTCAAAGGGCGAGTGGGGTCCGGGGCAGGAAGAGATCAATGTCCGCTATGCGGATGCGCTGACCATGGCCGATCGGCACGTGTTCCTCAAGAATGGCATCAAGGAGATCGCCTATCTGCAGGGCAAGGCCGTCACCTTCATGGCGAAATGGGATTTCGCGCTTGCCGGGTCGTCCGCCCATATCCATCAATCCCTGTGGAGCGCGGACGGCAAGACGCCGCTGTTCTACGATCACGACGATGCGCTCGGCATGTCGCCGCTGATGAAGACCTACATGGCGGGGCTGCTGAAATATGCGCCCGACATCACCTATTTCCTGGCTCCCTATGTCAACTCCTACAAGCGTTTCCAGGCGGGGACCTTCGCGCCGACGCGGTCGATCTGGAGCCGCGACAACCGCACCGCCGGCTTCCGCCTCTGCGGCGAGCATTCCAAGGCGATCCGCTGCGAATGCCGGATCGGTGGCGCAGACCTCAACCCCTATCTCGCCTTCGCGGCCATGCTGGCGGCCGGACAGGCCGGCATCGACGAGAAGCTCGAGCTCGAGAAGGATTATGTGGGGGATGCCTATGTGGGTGCGAATTTGCGCGAAATTCCCAAGACCCTGCGCGATGCCATCACTCTCCTCGACGGCTCGGCCATGCTGCGGCAGGCGTTCGGCGACGAGGTGATCGATCACTACGTGCATACGGGGAAGTGGGAACAGTTCGAGTATGACCGCCGCGTCACCGACTGGGAACTGAAGCGCGGTTTCGAACAAAGCTGAGAGGATCTACGGTGAGCGAGACTTTGAAGATCATATCGCCGGTCGACGGCAGCCTCTATGCCGAGAGGCCGACGGTCGGCGACGGCGCGGTCGAGGCCGCGTTCAAGGCGGCACGGGCCGCGCAGCAGGACTGGAAGCGACTGAGTGTCGAGGAGCGCGGCCGCTATTGCTCGGCCATGGTCGACGCCATGCTGGCGATGAGTGCGGAGATCGTCCCCGAACTCGCCTGGCAGATGGGGCGGCCCGTGCGCTACGGCGCCGGTGAATTGCGCGGCTTCGAGGAGCGGGCGCGGCATATGATCGGCATCGCCGCCGAGGCCCTGGCGCCCCTCGATCCCGGGCCGAAGGAGGGCTTCAAGCGCAGCATCAAGCGCGACCCGCTGGGCGTCGTCTTCACCATCGCGCCGTGGAACTATCCTTATCTCACCGCCGTCAATTCGATTATCCCCGCCCTGATGGCCGGCAATGCGGTGGTGCTGAAGCACGCGACGCAGACCCTGCTGGTGGGCGAGCGCTTCGCCTCGGCCTGCACGGCGGCCGGCCTGCCGGAGGGGTTGTTCAGCACTCTGGTGATGGGCCACGATGTGACGGCCAAGGCCATCGCCGGCGGCCTTCCCGACATGGTCTGCTTCACCGGCTCGGTCGCCGGCGGGCGGACCATGGAGCGGGCGGCGGTCGGGCAGTTCATGGGGCTCGGCCTGGAGCTCGGCGGCAAGGATCCGGCCTATGTCCGCCGCGACGCCGATATCGCCCATGCCGTCGAGAACCTGGTGGACGGTGCCTTCTTCAACTCGGGCCAATCCTGTTGCGGCATCGAGCGGATCTATGTGGATGCGGCCGTCTATGACGCCTTCGTCGAGGGGGCGGTCGCGTTGACGCGCGGCTATGTGCTGGGCAATCCGCTGGAGGAGGCCACGACCATCGGTCCCATGGTGAAGTCGAGTGCGGCGGATTTCGTCCGCGGTCAGATCGATGCCGCCGTGCGTTCGGGTGCGACCGCGCATGTGGACGAGGCGGCATTCGCTGCCAGCAAGGCGGGCACGCCCTACCTCGCGCCGCAGATCCTCACCGGCGTCAATCACCAGATGTCTGTGATGCGGGAGGAAAGCTTCGGCCCCGTGGTCGGCATCATGAAAGTGTCCGGCGACGATGAAGCCGTGACGCTCATGAACGACAGCGCGTTCGGGTTGACGGCGGCGATCTGGACGAGCGACGTCGCAGCCGCCGAGGCGCTGGGAGACAGGCTCGAGACCGGCACCGTGTTCATGAACCGCTGCGACTATCTCGATCCCGCGCTGGCCTGGACGGGCGTCAAGGATTCGGGCCGCGGGGTCACCCTGTCGCGGCTCGGCTACGACGCCCTTACCCGGCCAAAGTCGTTCCATCTCCGGATGAAGACGGGCTCAGCATAAAAATTGTCGTCCCGGGCTTGACCCGGGACCTCGGGCGCGCGGGATCCCGCCTCTGCGCTTTGCTCCGGCCGGGATGACAAACAGTTACACTAGAGGCACACATGACGCTCACCGCCAACTGGAACTACCCCACCACCGTCCGCTTCGGCGCCGGGCGCATCAGCGAGCTCGGCAAAGCCTGCCGCGACGCAGGGATCACGAAACCCCTGCTCGGCACGGATCCCGGGCTCGCCCGCCTGCCGATGGTCCAGGCGATCATCGACAATCTCAAGGCCGAGGGGCTCGACGTCGCCGTGTTCTCGGAGGTCAGGCCCAACCCGGTCGAGGCCAATGTGGTCGCCGGGGTCGAAGCCTATCGCCGTGGCGGCCATGACGGCGTCATCGCCCTGGGCGGCGGCTCTGGCCTCGACGTCGCCAAGACCATCGCCATGATGCAGGGACAGACCCGGCCGCTCTGGGATTTTGAGGATATCGGCGACTGGTGGACGCGTGCGAATGCGGAGGCGATCGCGCCCATCGTAGCGGTTCCGACCACGGCCGGCACCGGCTCAGAAGTCGGCCGCGCTACGGTCATCACCAATGAGGCGACCCACGAGAAGAAGATCATCTTCCATCCGAAGCTGCTGCCGCGGATCGTCATCGCCGATCCGGAGCTGACGGTCGGGCTGCCGCCAATGCTCACGGCGGCCACCGGCATGGATGCGCTCGCCCATAATCTCGAAGCCTATTGTGCGCCCGGCTACCATCCCATGGCCGCCGGCATCGCCGTCGAGGGCATGCGCCTGTGCCGGCTCTGGCTGCCGGTTGCCACGGCGGAGGGGACCAATATCGAGGCGCGAGCGAACATGCTGGCGGCGTCCTCCATGGGAGCCACCGCCTTCCAGCGCGGCCTCGGCGCGATCCATGCGCTGTCGCATCCCTTCGGCGGGCTGTACGACGCCCATCACGGCACCCTGAACGGCGTCCTCATGCCTTATGTTCTGGTGGCCAACCGGCCGAAGATCGAGGCCCTGATCGACAGCGCGGCCAGCTATCTCGGGCTGCGTGACGGGTTCCGCGGTTTCCTCGACTGGATCGTCGCCCTCCGCTCGGAGATCGGCATCCCCAACACGCTGGCGGAGATGGGGATCGACGATGGGAAGCTCGACCAGGTCGCAGAAATGGCGGTGCGCGATCCCTCGGCCGGGAGCAATCCCATCCTCTTCACCCAGGCCGAATATCGGGACATTGCCGAGAGAGCGATCAAAGGGGATCTGGGGCTGTAGGAGGCCTCTGGCAGGCTTGCCTCTTCAGTCGTCGTCCTCGGGCTCGACCTGAGGATGACGATCTCTTAAACTCGAATGGAGTGTAGCAACATTGGCGAAGCACTCTCCGTCATCCCCCGCCCCGCAGGATACCGGCACCATCGCCGAGCGCATCCGGCTCTCCTTCGAGCGGCTCACGCGGGCGGAGCGGCTGCTGGCGACGACGCTTCTTTCGAATTATCCCGTCGCCGGACTAACCAATGTCAGCGAGGTGGCGCGGGCCGCGGGGGTGAGCGCTCCCACGGTCATCCGCACCGTCCAGAAGCTCGGATTTGCGGGGTTTCCAGAATTCCAGGAAGAGCTGCGCGCCGAGCTCGCGGCGCAGCTGTCGACGCCGTTGGCCAAGCATGAGCGCTGGGCCGTCGGGGCGCCCGATACGCATATGCTCAACCGCTTCGCCGTGGCCGTGGTCGACAATCTCGAGCGGTCGCTGCAGCTTGCCGATCACCGGGAGTTCGATGCCATCGTCTCGCTGCTGGCGGACGAGACGCGGGCCATTCATGTGGCCGGCGGGCGGCTCACCCGCGTGCTCGCAGCCTATCTCGCCACCCATCTGGAGGGGATACGCCCCGCCGTCCATGCCCTGCCGAGCGCTGCCAGCCGCTGGCCGCAATGTCTCCTGCACATGGCGCCGGGGGACGTCCTGATCGTGTTCGACATCCGCCGCTACGAGCGGGACCTGGTCGAACTCGCTCAGATCGCCGCACGTCGCGAGGTCGTCGTGGTCCTGCTCACGGATCAATGGATGTCACCGATCAGCGCGGTTGCGCGGCATGCCTTGCCGCTGCGCATCGAGGCTCCTTCCAGTGCCGATTCCCTCGCCGTGCCCCTGATCCTGGTGGAGGCGCTGATCGCCGCCACGGCCGAGCGGATCTGGCCGGCCGCGTCGGCGCGCATGGCCGTGCTGGAACAGCTCTATGAGGAGACCCGCCGCTTCAGGAAATAGGCCATTGGGCCAGCTCGTTGCCCCAGAAGCCTTCATTGAACGGCTGCAGATCGACGTCGCAGAGACCGCTCCAGGCCGGGCAAATCCCGCCTTGCCCCCCAGCCCCCTCCAGGAGCTGCCGAGCCCCACGCCCCAATTCTTCCCCCAGTCCAGAACTCGGACGTCCGGCAGCGGGCCAATTGTCGAACCCGATCAAAATCTTCCCTATCAAACTCGAAAAACCATCCACCATCAGTCCGGATTTGCGCCTCGGCCCCGAGCCCTTATGGCAGGCCCTATACCTTCGAGTCATGTCCGTGATCCGACGGAAGATGGGGCAGATTGCGGCTACGTCACCCCGCTTGAATTAAAAAGTGTCCATGTGACGGGAAGCCCCAAGAAAAGGCATCTGCCGCTGCCTACATGATAGTCGACCCCGGGGAGCACCGGCGCTTCACGAAGACATGCAGGACATGTTTCTCTCCAGCCGACCCCTGCTCTCCTGAGGCCGATCAATCGGCTCAAGGAGTTTCCGATGTTCAAAGACCTGATTTCCGCCGTGGCGATTGCTGTCGTGGCCGGCGGGCTTGCTGCAAGTAGCGCAGAGGCGCATGGCGGCGGTGGTGGATTCGGCGGCGGCGGCCATATGGGCGGCGGCTTCGGTGGCGGCGGCATAAGCGGCGGCCATTTCGGCGGCGGCGGTTTCGGTGGCGGCAGCAGCTGGTCGCCGGGCGGGGGTGGACTTGGCGGCGGTGGCTTCAGCCATGGCGGCGGAGGTTTTGGTGGCGGGAGCCTCGGTGGAGGCGGTTTCAGCCATGGTGGCGGCAGCATCGGTGCTGGCGGATTCAGCCCTGGTGGCTTTGGTGGCGGCCTGGCCTCAGGCGGCCAAATCGGCCATCCTGGCGGCAGCATCGCCACGGGCCAGCCGCTGGCCACCCCAGGGAGCGATCTCGGCGGCGGCCACAGCGCGGCACATTATGGCGGCGACCACGGCCATGGCGACGGTCATCATCACGGCCATCACTTCTACGGTCCCTATTACGGTCTCGGGACCTATGGGCTCTATGACGGCTATGGCTATGGCGCCTATGACAATGACGGCTGCTATCAGCTGAGGGACTTTCACGGCCCGAAGCTCTTCGGCTGGCACCGGGTCTGGGTCTGCGGATGACTGCAGCCGCCCTCTCCTAGTCCCAAATCAGCGGCGACAGATAGTCCGCCGCCCGCCAATAGGCCTTCGCTTCGCAGATCGCATCGTCGATCGGCGAAGCGTCGCGGCTTAGATCGCAGACTTCGAACTTGGCCGCCTCCTTAACGAGCTCCAGAAGAGCGACGCCGTCCTGCAGATTTTCAACCTTCTGGGAAATCTTACGAGCGAGCGCGCTGGCCTTGGCTTCTCCCCAGTCGGCAACGTTCTCTGCCGCTGCCTCCACATCAGCGGCCAATGCGGTCGCCTCTTTTTTCAGTTTCTTCCAGGCCTTCTTGGCCTTCGAAAAAAGTCCCATAAAAATCATCCGTCCAGACAAATATCGGGCGGATATGTCTGGGCGGTGAGGTGCGACAGGGTAAAAAGCGCGGTCAAATCATGGCCGCCGCACAACCCGGCTGATGCTAGCGCTGGCTCTCCCGCCAACGGGGGCTGATCCAAGGCTGCTGGTTGGAGGGCGCCAGGGGCTCGCGTCCCAGGACGTGGTCTGCGCCCTTCTCGCCGATCATCAACGAGGGACCGTTCAGGTTGCCGTTGGTGATGCGCGGGATGATGGAGCTGTCGACCACACGCAGCCCGTCAAGGCCGATCACCTTGCAGCGCGGATCGACGACCGCCATGGGATCGTCGACCGCTCCCATGCGGCAGGTGCCACAAGGATGATAGGCACTTTCCACGTGATCGCGGATGAATCCATCCAGTTCGCCGTCGCTTTGCAGCTCGATGCCCGGCTGGATCTCGCGTCCCGCCAAGCCCTCGAAAGCCTCCTGCGTGAAGATCTCGCGCGTCAGCCGGATGCAGTTGCGGAAATCCGCCCAGTCCTCCGGATGCGACATGTAGTTGAAGCGGATGAGGGGCGCCGTCTCGGGCGCGCCGTCGCGCAGCCTCACATGGCCGCGCGATTGCGAGCGCATGGGTCCCACATGCGCCTGGAAGCCATGGGCCTTCGCCGCCGACTTGCCGTCATAGCGGATGGCGGCAGGGAGAAAATGGTACTGGATGTCGGGATAACGCACACCCGGCCTGGACCGAATGAAGGCTGCACTCTCGAAATGGTTCGTGGCGCCGAGACCGCGTTTGAACAACAGCCAGTTCAGCCCGATCCAGCCCTTCGAGAACAAGTTCAGATGCTTGTAGAGCGTGATCGGCTGAAGACATTCCATCTGCAGATAGAGTTCGAGATGGTCATGCAGATTCTCGCCCACGCCGGGCAGGTGATGCACCGTGTCCACGCCCACGGCTCGCAGGTGCTCGCCATTGCCGATGCCGGATTGGAGCAGCAGCTTCGGAGACATGATGGCGGAAGCGGAAAGAATGACCTCGCGCCGCGCCTTGGCGGTGGGGACATGGCCCCCTTGCGAGAACTCGACACCGGTCGCACGCTTGCCCTGGAAGAGAATGCGGCGCGCCAAAGCCCGGCTGGTCAGCTTGAGGTTGCTCCGCTTCAGAGCGGGGCGCAGATAGGCGTTCGCCGCCGACCACCGCCGGCCCTTCCAGACGGTCATCTCCATGGGACCGAAGCCTTCCTGCTTCTCCCCGTTATAGTCCTCGGTGACCTCGTACCCCGCCTGACGGCCAGCCTCGACGAAAGCGTGGTACAGCGGATTCTTCCGGGGGCCGCGCGTCACATGCAGGGGCCCACCGGTGCCTCGCCAGCCTTCCTCGCCGCCATGGGAATGCTCCATGCGCTTGAAGTAGGGCAGGACATGACGATAGCCCCAGCCATAGGCGCCGAGGGTCTCCCATTCGTCATAATCGAGGGCATGACCGCGAACATAGACCATCCCATTGATCGAAGACGAGCCGCCGATGACCTTTCCCCGCGGCGTCGCCAAGACCCGGCCACCGAGATGGGGCTCAGGCTCGGAGGCAAAGCCCCAGTCATAGGTCTTCATGTTCATGGGATAGGACAAGGCGGAAGGCATCTGGATCAGCGGCCCCGCATCGGTGCCCCCATATTCGAGCACCAGCACGGAATTGCGCCCATCCTCGGACAGCCGGTTGGCCATGACGCAGCCTGCGGACCCGGCGCCGATGATGATGTAGTCGAAGGTCTCCGTCATGCCTGTCGCTCGGTCAACACCCGTCCATGCAGCGTCATCTGCGCCTCGACATAGTCGCGCGTCAATCGCCTGGGATCGGCGGGATCCTCCGGCGCGCCATGCAGCGCATATTGCAGCCAGAGGCCATCGATCATGGCGACCGTACCCTCCGCCACGGAGGCCACCCGTGCCGCCGGCAGCAGCGGCTTCAAGGCGTTGCGGAGATCGGAGCGCAAACGGCGGGCATAGATCCGCAGGATGCGCCGCAGCCTGGGAGAATGGCGCGCACCTCCATACAGCGCCAGCCAGGCGGCCATGACTTCCGGTGCGAACTGCTCGTCGGCGAGGCAGGCTTCGATGATCGCGAAGACACGCTGCTGCGGAGTGCGGGCGACAGCCAGCCGTGACACGGCGGAGCGACGCAGATCCTCCAGGAGGAAGCGCATAGTCTCGAAGAGGAGATCGTCCTTGCCCTTGAAATAATGATGCACGATCCCGGCCGAGACGCCCGCCTTGGCGGCGATGCGCGCGACCGTGGCATCCGCCAGCCCGTAATCATGGATGGAAGCGATCACCGCATCGATCAGCTGCCGTCGCCTGATGGGCGCCATCCCGATCTTGGGCATGAACCTCCTAAGCCTCTCCCATCATCGGTCCCCGGCTCATCACGCCCTCCCGGCGCGAGGCGGGATGGCACGCTCGAAGACTCCTACATTGTCATTGGTTGGTCATTCAATTAAAAATAACGGCTCAGCCCAAGTTCCGCCTTGTCAGCGGCGAAACGATGGCAGACGATGGCTGCAACAGGGCCTTAAGGTCGGAGGGAGAGCGTTTCATGAGCTTCGGATTGAAAACCATACTCGCGGGCGCGGTCCTGGGACTGTCGCTCGTGGCCGGTCCCGGACAGGGATTTGCGCAGGAACCGGATTCCTGCAAGACCGTCCGCTTCTCGGATGTCGGCTGGACCGACATCACGGCCACGACGGCTGCGGCCTCCGTCATCCTCGAAGCCCTGGGATATACGCCCAAGGTCGAGATCCTGTCGGTTCCGGTCACCTATGCCAGTCTCAAGAACAAGGACATCGACGTTTTTCTGGGCAATTGGATGCCCACCATGGAGGCCGACCTGAAGCCCTATCGGGAGGACGGGTCGGTGGAAAGCGTCAAGGCCAATCTGGAAGGCGCCAAATATACGCTCGCGGTGCCGTCCTATACCTATGAGAAGGGCATCAAGAGCTTCGCCGACATCGCCAAGCACAAGCAGGATCTCGACGCCAAGATCTACGGGATCGAGCCGGGCAATGACGGCAACCGGCTCATCCTCGACATGATCAAAGCCGACAAGTTCGGCCTCAAGGATTTCCAGCTGGTGGAAAGCTCCGAACAGGGCATGCTGTCCCAAGTGCAGCGTGCGACGAAGCGCAACGAGGACATCGTGTTCCTCGGCTGGGCACCGCATCCCATGAATTCCAATTTCGAGCTCAAATATCTCGATGGCGGCGATGATGTCTTCGGGCCCAATTACGGCGGGGCCACCGTCTACACCAATGTCCGCAAGGGCTATGTGGAAGAATGCCCCAATGTGGGACAGCTGCTCAAGAACCTAACCTTCTCGCTCGAGATGGAAAACGAGATCATGGGGGCGATCCTCGACAAGGGCGAGCAGCCCAATGCCGCGGCGACGGCCTGGCTGAAAGCTCATCCGGGGGTGCTCGACGCCTGGCTGAAGGACGTCAAGACCGGCGACGGCAAGGACGGTCTGGCCGTGGTCAAGGCAAAGCTGGGGGCGTGATGCTGACCGGCGGCTGCCTCTGCGGTGCGGTTCGCTACGAGGTGGAAACCCTCGCCAGCGACGATGCCGATTACTGCCATTGCAGCCAATGCCGGAAAGCCAGCGGCGCTCCGGTGGTCGCCTGGGTGCAGGTCGAGCCGAAGCGTTTCCGCGTCACGCGAGGCGAGGCGAAAGGTTTCGCCTCCTCGCCGCAGAACCAACGCTGGTTCTGCGGGACCTGCGGCAGTCCGCTCTATATGAGCGACAAAGAGGGCCGCTCAATCGGCGTGAACACGGGCACGCTGGATCATCCGGAGGCCGTGCCACCCACGGTGCATGGCTGGTTCAGCGCGCGCATTGCGTGGTTCGACACGAAGGACGCCCTCGAACGCTATCCGGAGTCGCCGCCCTATGATCTGTGAGGCCCCAAGCCTGACTCGGAGCGCCGGAGAGATGCCATGGACTGGCTGACCGACCAGATCACCGATCACAAAATTCCCATCGGCCAGTGGGGTAAGGCCTTCTTCGACCTGCTCACGACCTATCTCTACTGGTTCTTCGACGGCATCTCGCTCGGCATCGAGAACAGCCTCGAGGCCGTCATCGACGGCATGCTGTGGATCCCGCCCTTGATCCTGGTCGCCCTGATCGTGGCGCTTTCGTTCCTGCTGCATCGCAACTGGAAGCTTTCCATCGGGGTCGCCCTGGGCTTGCTGTTCATCATCAACCAGGGGTACTGGGACGAGACGATCCAGACCCTCGCCCTCGTCCTCGGCGCCACCTTCGTGTCGCTGGCCATCGGCATTCCCGTGGGCATCGCGGCCGCGCACCGTCCCTGGCTGTTCCAGGCGATCCGGCCGATCCTCGACCTCATGCAGACGCTGCCCACCTTCGTGTATCTGATTCCGGCCCTGGTCCTGTTCGGGCTGGGCCTCGCGCCCGGGCTCATCGCCACCGTCATCTTTGCCATCGCCGCCCCGATCCGCCTGACCCATCTCGGCGTCACATCGGTGCCGCGCACTCTCATCGAGGCAGGGGAGGCCTTCGGCGCCACCAAGCAGCAGCTCCTGTGGAAGGTCGAGCTGCCGCATGCCATGCCGACGATCATGGCAGGCCTCACCCAATGCATCATGCTGTCTTTGTCCATGGTGGTCATCGCGGCCCTGGTGGGGGCAGACGGCCTCGGCAAGCCGGTGGTGCGGGCGCTGAACAGCGTCAACGTCCCCATGGGCCTCGAATCGGGGCTCGCCATCGTCATCGTGGCGATCGTCCTCGATCGGATGTTCCGCAGCGAGACCACCAGCTGGGGAGGCAAGTGATGCCGGCCCCCGCCGTCTCGTTCCGCCATGTGGACATCGTGTTCGGCGATCATCCGCAACGAGCCCTGTCGATGCTGGACCAGGGTGCCACGCGCGCCGAAATCCTCGAGCAGACGGGGACCGTGCTGGGCGTCGCGGATGCCACGCTCGACGTCGCGGAGGGCGAGATCTGCGTCCTCATGGGCCTGTCGGGCTCCGGCAAGTCGACGCTGATCCGCGCCGTGAATGGCCTCAACCGGCCGGCGCGCGGGGAAGTGCATGTGCGCGACGGGAGCAAGATGATCGACGTCACCCAGTGCAATGGGGCCACGCTTCGGCATCTGCGCATGCATGGGGTCGCCATGGTGTTCCAGCAATTCGCCCTGTTTCCCTGGCGCACCGTCGAAGAAAATGTCGGCTTCGGCCTCGAACTCGCCGGCGTGCCACAGAAGGAGCGGCAGGAGCGCGTGCAGCGCCAGCTCGCCCTCGTGCATCTCGACAAATGGGCGGGCAAACATGCGCATGAGCTCTCCGGCGGCATGCAGCAGCGGGTCGGGCTGGCGCGGGCCTTCGCCACGGATGCCCCGATCCTGCTCATGGACGAGCCCTTCTCGGCGCTCGATCCGCTGATCCGCACGCATCTGCAGGACGAGCTCCTGGAGCTGCAACAGACGTTGCGCAAGACCATCCTTTTCGTCAGCCACGATCTCGACGAGGCGCTGAAGCTCGGCAACCGCATCGCCATCATGGAGGAGGCGCGCATCGTCCAATGCGGGCCGCCCCGGGACATCGTGCTCAACCCGGCAAACGAATATGTGGCCGAGTTCGTGGCCCATATGAACCCGCTCAACGTGCTCGACGGCTATGCCCTCATGACCAAGCTCGGCGATCTCGCCCCGGAGCGTCGCGACCTCGAGGCCAGCTGGATGCGGCTGCCCGCGTCCCGCTCCATGCGCGAGATCATCGAGTGCCGCCGCCAGACCGGCCGCCCCATCGTGCTGATGGAGGAGGAGCGCGCGGTCGGCCTCGTCGGCGACGAGGAGATCTATGCCGGCATCCTGCGCCGCGCCGAGGTCGCGGGTTAGACAAGGGATCCTTCGAGGCCCGGCCGCTTCGCGACCGCGCACCTCAGGATGAGGACCCAGAATCGGACGAAAAAGCTCCTCATGCTGAGGAGCAGCCGGAGGCTGCGTCTCGAAGCACCGCACGCGCTCCGCATCCCCTCTTGCCCTGCTCGCAATCCAGGACTAGACATCCGCCCCGACCGTATACGCGTGACCGAAGGATGCCTCCCATGGCGCTGATCTCCGAAACCCTCAAGCGCATCAAGCCCTCGCCGACCATCGCTGTGACCCAGAAGGCGCGCGATCTCAAGGCGCAGGGGCGCGACGTCATCGGCCTCGGGGCGGGGGAGCCCGATTTCGACACGCCCGACAACATCAAGAATGCCGCGATCGAAGCGATCCGCCGGGGCGAGACGAAATACACCGCAGTGGACGGGATCCCGGAGCTCAAGTCGGCCATCGTCGCCAAGTTCAAGCGCGAGAATGGTCTCACCTACGAGACCGGGCAGATCACCGTGGGCTCCGGCGGCAAGCAGATCATCTACAACGCCATGATGGCGACGCTGAACCCAGGCGACGAGGTGGTCATTCCCACGCCCTATTGGGTCAGCTATCCCGATATCGTGCTGCTCGCGGGCGGCGTGCCGGTGTTCGCCGAAACCGAGATGAAGGACGGCTTCAAGCTCCTTCCCGACATCCTGGAAAAGGCGATCACGCCCAACACCAAGTGGCTGATCTTCAATTCGCCCTCGAACCCGACAGGGGCCGCCTATTCCCATGACGAGCTGAAGGCGCTGACGGACGTGCTCAAGCGCCATCCGCATGTGTGGATCCTGGCCGACGACATGTATGAGCACCTGGTCTATGACGACTTCCAGTTCGTCACGCCGGCCCAGGTCGAGCCGGAGCTCTATGAGCGCACGCTCACCATGAACGGGGTGTCGAAATCCTACTGCATGACCGGCTGGCGCATCGGCTATGCCGGCGGACCCAAGGAGCTCATCGGGGCCATCGCCAAGGTGCAGTCGCAGTCGACGTCGAACCCGACCTCGATCAGCCAATGGGCGGCAGTCGAGGCGCTGAACGGGCCACAGGGCTTCATCGCCGAACACAACGTCGTCTTCAAGGAACGGCGCGACCTCGTCGTCTCCATGCTGAACCAGGCGTCGGGGATCCGCTGCCCGACCCCGGAGGGCGCATTCTACGTCTATCCGTCGTGCGCGGGGACCATCGGCAAGACCACGCCGAAGGGCACGCTGCTGGTCACGGATGAAGACTTCGTGCGCGAATTGCTGGAGGCGGAGGGCGTCGCCGTGGTGCAGGGCGCGGCCTTCGGCATGTCGCCCTTCTTCCGCATCTCTTATGCGACCGCGACCTCGGCGCTGGAGGATGCCTGCCAGCGCATTCAGCGCTTCTGCGGCAGCCTTCGTTAGGCGAGGATCTCGACACCGAAAGGCTCGGCCACGTGCTGCAGCCATTCCCAGTGCGAGAGAGCGAAGCTGCGGGGGATATAGAGGTCGTAGACGCCTTCGGCTGAGACATGCAGCAAGACGCCTACGCCATGCATGAGCGTCTGGGCGACGCTGCCTTGCGGAAGCTCGCCCGGATGGGTGTCGATGGGCACGAGCCTCGCCAAGAGATCGCGGGCGGCAGGACCGGTGATGCGGATCACCGTGCGGGCGTGACCGATATCGGTGATCACAGCCTCCTCGGTGGCGAAGTTCGCCGACAATCGCGACAGCAGATCAGAGGAACCCGGCACCACGAACCAGAGCCGCTCAGGTCCCACTTGCAGGATCGTCGTCTCACCACTGACGCCCATGCGCATGGAGAGGGGCACTGCCGCACCGGCAATGCCGGCAGCCTTCGCGGCTGCATTCAGAAAGGTGTCGGGCCAGGCCGTCAGCTGGACGATGATGCGGCCGGGCACCTCCGACAGCGTCACACCCGGTCTCGAGACGGCCGCACCATGGCGGCCGGCGGAGATATGCCCATGGAGGGCCGACAGGATCTCAGCCACGGAGGCGCTCTCCCTTGGGATCAAAGAAATGCGGCGAGACGATCTTCGCTGCGGTGACGTCGCCCTTCAGCGGATAGCAGGCATCCACCACCTCGCCATGCCGGTCCGGACCACCGGCCACCAAGCCAAGCGCGATGTACTGCTTCAGCTGTGGGGAGTAGGTCGTCGCCGTCACCCGGCCCAGGCCGAAACCCGTGTGGTCGCCGTCATGGACATGAATGATGCTGCCGGGCCTGATCCGGGTCGCCGGATCGACGGGGACGAGACCCACGAACCTCTCGCGCATGGGGTCGAGATAGGCCTCGCGCCGGGACAAGACCTGCCCGACGAAAGGCTTCTTCTTGCTCGCCATCCCGCCGAGCCCGATATCGTCGAGGGTCGTGCGTCCATCCAGCTCGCCACCGGCGACATGTCCCTTTTCGATGCGCAGGGTGCCCAAGGCTTCGACGCCATAGAGCAGCAACCCGTGGGGCGCACCCTTGGCCGAGATCGCCTTCCACATCGCCTCGCCGAAGCCGGCGGCGCAATAGACCTCGAAGGCCAGTTCGCCGGAGAAGGAGAGCCGGTGCACGCGCACCGGGATATCGCCGATGCGGCCTTGACGCATGCCCATGTAAGGGAGGCCCGCGTCGGACATGTCGAGATCGGAGATCACGTCCGCCAACAGCTTGCGGGCGTTGGGACCGGCGACCGCCACGCCGGCCCATTGATCGGTCACCGAGGTCACGGACACTTTGAGGTCGGGCCAGGCGGTCTGCAGCATGGTCTCGAGATAGGTCATGACCTTGGCCGCACCGACAGTCGTCGTGGTCATGAAGTAATGATGCTCGGCGATGCGCGTCGTGGTGCCGTCGTCGAAGACCACGCCGTCGTCGCGCAGCATGACGCCATAGCGGCCCTTGCCGATCTCCAGATTCGACCAGGCATTCACATAGACCCGGTTCAGCAATTCCGCCGCATCGGGGCCCTGGACGTCGATCTTGCCCAGGGTCGAGACGTCGACCATGCCCACCGTCCGGCGCGTCTCCTCGGCTTCGCGCTTATAGGCCTCGTTCACGCCCTCCCCCGGCTTGGGGTAATACCAGGACCGCTTCCACAGGCCGGTATCGATGAAGGCGGATCCGGCCTTCTCGTTTGCCCGATGAAATGGGGTGCGGCGCACCGGCTTCAGATGCAGCTCCGTTTCCGCGCCCGAAATCGCACCGAAGGACACGGGCGTATAGGGCGGACGGAAGGTGGTGGTGCCGACATCGTTGATCGCGTCGCCGCGCAGCCCGGCGAGGATCGCGAGACCGGTCACGTTGGCAAGCTTGCCCTGGTCGGTCGCCATGCCCAGGGTCGTATAGCGCTTCATGTGCTCGACCGAGACATAGCCCTCGCGGTGGGCAAGCTCGACGTCCGAGCTTGACACGTCGTGCTGAAAATCAAGGAAGCGCTTCGCCTGACGCATGCCGGGTGCGGCAGGCACCTCCCAGAGAGCGATAATCGGCTGCTCCCAGGCGTCCTGCGGCAGGCCCGCCGGGGCCGGCACCGGTGCGGGCGCGGCAAAGCCCAGCCTCTCGGCAGCCTTGGCCCCTTCCGCGAAACCCTCGGAGAAGGCGCCGACCGCATCGAAGGTCCCATGGCAGGCACCCGCGAGATGCTGCTCCTCACGCGACGTCACGGGCAAGAAGGCAGCCTTTGCAGCATCGAAGACCGGCTTCACGCCGCGCTGGCTCGCCAGATGGACCACCGGGTTCCAGCCGCCGGACACCGCCACGAGATCGCAGCCGATCTCGCGCCAGCCGGTCTCGCTGCGGCCCGTCGCAGCATCGAAGGGGGCTGCGATCACCTTGGTTACGCCTTTTGCGCCCAAGACCTGGGTCAGGACGTGTCCCGTCAGCACCTCGACCCGGTATGCCGAAAGCCTCTCCGCGAAGTGTGCCGGTGGCGTTCCTCTCGCGTCGACGATGACGACCGGCACCCCCGCATGCGCCAGATCGAGAGCGCAGGAATAGGCGCTGTCGTTGTTCGTGAAGACCACCGCCTTCTTGCCCGGCGTTACGCCATAGCGATTGACATAGGTGCGCACGGCCGAGGCCAGCATGATTCCGGGCCGATCGTTGTTGCCAAAGGCGATCATCCGCTCGATGGCACCGGTGGCAATCACGGCAGCCTTCGACTGAAGGATGATGTAGCGCTGGCGGGGCTCAAAGTTTTCGGGCACCGGCTTGTGATCGGAGACCCGCTCTACGAGGCCGTAGGTTCCATGGTCATAGGCGCCGAAGGCGGTGGTGCGCGGCAGCAGGGTCACGGTGTCGAGGCGGCCGAGCTCGTCGAGAGTTGCTTGGCGCCACTGATCGGCTTCCGAGCCTGCGGGCTCATCCAGCAGCGCGCCGCCCAGCTCCGGTGCTTCGTCGGCTAGGACGACGCGGGCGCCGGCGCGACCGGCTGCCAGGGCGGCACCCAGGCCCGCTGGCCCACTGCCGACGACCAGCAAGTCGCAAAACATGCTGAGTTTCTCGTAGGTGTCGGGATCGGGTTCCCGCGCCGCCTCGCCCAGGCCCGCGGCGCGGCGGATGAAGGGTTCGAACCACATCCAGGCCTTCTCGGTCGGACCCATGAAGGTCTTGTAGTAGAAGCCGGCGCCGAGGAACGGCTTGAACAGGTCGTTGACCTGCATGACGTCGAAGTCGAGGGAGGGCCAGCGGTTCTGGCTGATCGCCGTCAGGCCGTCATAGAGCTCGGCGGTGGTGGCCGCGATGTTGGGTTCGCGGCGGCCGCCGTCGCGCAGGGTGACCAGCGCATTGGGCTCGGCCGAGCCCGCCGTCACGGGCCCGCGCGGGCGGTGATATTTGAAGCTGCGGCCCATGAGCCGCACGCCATTGGCGAGGAGGGCCGAGGCGAGCGTATCGCCGGGATGACCCTGATAGGCCTTGCCGTCGAAAGTAAAGCTCAGCGTCCGGGACCGGTCGATGCGACCGCCGGACTTGGTGCGGAAATCCTGGCTCACGGCTCCTGCCTCCGCCTGTCGGCAGGCTCGATCATTTCGCGCGCCGGCTTCACGCTGGAGATCTCATGGGTGAGGGTGTCGCGTTCCACCACCAGCACCTGGCGGCAGCCATAGATGTGGTGCCAGAACTCCTGATGGGGCCCGCGAGGATTGTCGCGCAGATAGACGTAATCATACCAGCGCTCCATGTCCTGATCCGCAAGATCCGGGCGCTTCAGGCTGGCATCGCCGCCATAGGCGAACTCGGCGTGGTCGCGCGTGCCGCAATAGGGACAGTTGATCCGCATCGTCCTCAGTCCCTCTCAGTGATGTCCGGGCACGGGACCGGCGCCCTTCTCATCGATGGGGCGTCCCGTCCGGAAGCGGTCGAGCCTGAACTTCGCCGCCAATGGATGCGTCTCGTCCTTGGCGATCAGGTGCGCGAAGACCCAGCCGGATCCCGGCACCGCCTTGAAGCCGCCATAGCACCAGCCGGTATTGAGATAGAGCCCCGGCGTCGGGGTGAAGTCGATGATCGGGCTGCCGTCCATGGACATGTCCATGACGCCGCCCCAATGCCTCAGCATGCGAAGCCTCGACGTGCAGGGAATGAGCGCCTTGCCCTCGGTGATGACATGCTCGACGATCGGCAGGTTGCCGCGCTGGGCATAGGAATTGTAGCCGTCGAGATCGCCGCCGAAGACCAGGGAGCCCTTGTCCGACTGGCTCACGTAGAAATGGCCGGCGCCGAAGGTGATGACCGTGTCGACCAGCGGCTTGATGGATTCGGAGACGAAAGCCTGCAGCACGTGGCTCTCGAGCGGCAGCCGGGTCATGCCGGCCTTGGCCGCGAGCACGCTGGTATGGCCCGCCACCGCCATCGCCACCTTCTTCGCGCGGATCTCGCCGCGGGTCGTCTCGACGCCGATGATGCTGTCGCCCTTGCGCAGGAAGCCGGTGACCTCGCAGTTCTGGATGATGTCGACGCCGTGCATGTCGGCGCCGCGGGCATAGCCCCAGGCGACGGCATCGTGGCGTGCGGTGCCCGCGCGGCGCTGGACGAGAGCGCCATAGACGGGAAAGCGTGCCTTTTCGGAATAGTCGAGGACCGGGATCTCCTTGCGCACCTCCTCGCGGTCGAGGATCTCCGCGTCGATGCCGTTGGAGCGCATGACGTTGCCGCGATAGGCGAAGGCGTCGTACTGGCCGGGCGTGTGGGCCAGATTGAAGATGCCGCGATGGGAGACCATGGCGTTGTAGTTGAAATCGTGGGACAGGCCTTCCCACAGCTTCATGGACAGCTCGTAGAACCGGGTGTTGCCGTCGATCATGTAATTCGAGCGGATGATCGTGGTGTTGCGGCCGACATTGCCGCCGCCGAGATATCCCTTCTCGAGCACCGCCACGTTACGGATGCCATGCTCCTTGGCCAGGTAATAGGCCGTCGCCAGGCCATGGCCGCCGCCGCCGACGACGATCACGTCATAGGACGGCTTGGGAGCGGGATCACGCCAGGCCCGGCCCCAGCCCTTGTTGCCCCCCAGGGCCTTGGTGATCACACTCGCAACCGAATAGCGCATGAACCATCGTCCTGTTCGCTCTGTCGATGAGGCTATAGCAAGTTCGGCGCAAATGTTCCATACTTAATCGATAATGGATCATTCTTTATCACCGGTGCCCCTGTGACCGTTCCCGACCTCAAGACGCTCCTGGCCCGGCTGGCGGCGGCCTATCCGCAGCTGTCGCCGCAGCTAGGCCAGGCGGCGAAGGCGGTGCTGGATGCGCCGGAGGAGGTGGCGATGCGGTCGATGCGCAGTTTCGCCGCCGCCTTCGGCATCGCGCCGACCACCATGATCCGGCTGGCGAAACAGGCAGGATTTGATTCCTACGAGGTCTTTCGGCGACCGTTCCAGGAGGCGTTGCGCAGCGGCGGCGGCTTTGCCGATCGGGCGGAATGGCTGCAGGATCTCGCGGCGAAGGGAGATACCGGCGGCATCGTCGGGGGCATGGCGGCGGCAAGCCTCGGCAATCTCGAGACGGCGTTCCGAACCCTGGATGCGCGCGTGATCGCCGCCGCGGCGGATGCCCTGCTCGGCGCCCGCCGCGTGCATGTCGTCGGTGTCGGCGGGCTCAACGGCTTTGCCAATTACTTCGCCTATGTGGCGCGGATGATGCTCGGGGATGTGCGGCTCGCCGCTCCCGCCATGGGCACGATGGTGGACGAATTCGCCACCCTCTCGTCAAAGGACGCCATGGTGATCATGGGGGTCGACCCTTACGCCAAGGAGACGGTGCGGGCCGCCGATCTCGCGGTGGCGCGCAAGGCCTGCCTCATCGCCGTCACCGACAGCCTGACCTCACCCCTTGTCGAGCGGGCGAGCCATCTCCTGATGGTGCCCGTCGCCAGCCCGCAGTTCTTTCCCTCGCAGACGGCCCTCGTCGCCATGCTGGAGACCCTCATCGCCGCCATCGTCTCGCGCGGCGACCGGGCGCTGGTGAGCCGCATCAAGGCGGTCGACCGGTTCCGGTCGGAACAAGGGGTCTATTGGCGCGACCGGTCCTAGTCCTGGACGGCCAGGGAGCGCCTGCGGAACAGCAGCGACGGCCGCGATGCCCAGATGGTCACGTCATAGCCGGTGAGCCGGCGGGCCAGGATGGCGAGCCAGACCGACAGCAGCACCACCGAGAGCATCATGGCGATGCCGGCGCCTTCGAGGCCATAGAGCGGCACCAGAAGGAAGTTCAGCGCGACGAGCGTCAGGAAGCCCGTGATGAACGGTGCGAGCGCCTTGGTCTGGTGGCCGGTGACCGTGAGGAGCTGAACGGAGGCCGAGCCGAAGGCCGCCCGCAGCACCTGGGCCGCCGACAGGAGGAGCAGCAGCACATAGCCTTCGGTGAATTCCGGCCCGATCATCGCCAGGATCGGCTTGCCGAACACGACAAGGCCGATGGTCGCGGCCAGCGCCAGGCCCACGCCGGTCAGATTGGCCCGGGCCAAAGCCTGACCCACGCCGCGCGTATCGGTACGGGCATGGGCATCGGCCAGATCCGGCAAGGCGATCTGGTTCACCGAGTGAAGGGCGAAGACGATGAAGGCAGTAAAGCGGACGCAGATGTTGAAGACCGCGATCTGCTCCGGCGTCAGCAGGGTGCTGAGCAGCAGGATGTCGACGTCGATGAAATAGTTGGTGAACAGCACGATCAGGACGAGAGAAATCGCCGATTGCCGCCACTCGCGATCGTTGCGGGAGGCCGCCACGTCGCGCGTGGGGGTCAGTTTCGCCCGGTGCATCCAGATCATCTGGATCACGGCAGCCAGGATGATGACGGCGAGATTCATGGCCATCAGCTCGACGGCGGTCGCCGCGCCCGAATAGAGCCATCCGCCCGCGGCGATCGCAGAGATGAACAGCACGGGACGAAGGATCGTGTCGGGCAGGAAGCCCATGAAGGGCCGCCTGAAGGCATTGGCGATCGAGCCGTTCAGGTTGATCAGCGCCATGGCCGGAGCGGTCAGCGCGCCGATCGCCAAGGCCAGGCCGTAATCATAGCCCCAATGGCTCCAGGACAGGAACAGACCCGTCCACACGAAGGCGATCAGGGCCAGGGACCCGATCAAAGTCGCGCGACGGCCGGAGCGGGTGAAGCCGGCGATCAGGTCAGGCCGCTCGTCCACCCGATAGCGGGCGATGAAGCGCTGGGCGATGGAGGGGAAACCTCCCGACGCCACGACCGCCAGGACGCCGCCCAAGGACATCGCCACGGCATAATGGCCGAGGGTGTCGGCGCCGAGCCAGCGGGCGATCAGGATCTGGGTCAGGAAGGTCAGTCCGGCGCCAATCACCCGAGCCCCGATCAGGGACGCGGAGATCGTCAGCAGCCGCTTGCCACTCATCGGCTTCATGCCGCACTCGCCACAGGCTGGGCACGGCGGCGCTGCAGCCCCCGCAGAGCGAACACACCGCTGGCGATCACGCGGCTGACAGGGTCGACGGCATAGGCATATTCATCCAGGCGATCGGTCACGACGCCCGCATTGCCGACGAAGTGGCGCTTGAAGCGGGCGAGGCCCTCGTCCCCCTCGGTGCCCCCGAGATCGTACCAGAGGCACCCTCGATTGGTGAGGTGCTCGAGGATCCACCATTGCAGGGCAAAACCTGCATGCAGCGGCAGGGCGCGGTCGTCGGTCGCGCCGAAGAGATAGAGGGCTCGGTCGCCAAAACTGCTGATCACAGCGCCCGCGGTAGGGCGGCCTTCATGATTCACAATCACGATTTCAGGCCGCATTTCCGGCTGGACGGCCTGCATCATGGCGGCGAGGCAATCGATGGACGAATGATCGGCAAAGCGCTTGCGCTCGGTCATGGCCCCGTAAAGCTGCATGAAGCTCGCCAACCCGGCCTCGCCGGTCGCAAGGCCGATCTCGAGTTTCGCCTTTTGCGCCTGCTTCAGATTATAGCGCCATTTGCTGTGAAGGCTGGCGCGCTGGGCGTCGAGGTCGAGTCCGAGATTGACGCAATAGCGCTCCGGGTTGGGAATAGAGCCACGCCGCGTAAATCCCGCGGTCAACAGTGTTGAGGCCAATAGGTCGGGAGCCGCAGGATCCGGCAAGGGCAGGATCACCAGGGCCTTATGGCCCTCGCCTGCGACATGCCGCTGCAACGCTGAGACGACGAGCTCCAGGGCGCGATTCTCGGCCGTTTCACCCTTGCGGCGCCAGAGCGGGCCGAATTTCACGACAGACAGACCACGGCCGATGAGGGGAAGGCTGAAATCGATGACCAACGCCCCACCCAGACTGCGGCTACCGTCCCCGACCGACAGGCCGCGAACGCGCTCGGCGCCCCAGCGTGCCGTGGCATAGGCTGCCGTCTGGTCGGGAACGGTATCCCTGAATTCCATCGCGAAGGCGTCCCAGCGGTCGAGGGGCACTTCGCTGACACTGAGAGCCGACGGCGCCTTTATGGCCGACCAATCGGTGCGTGAAACGCCGGTTTCCATGGCGAGCGACGACATCAGTCTCATACCTCGGCGCTGTCTCAGCGCAACACATCTACAGGGGGAGAACTCAAGAAGCATGCCATGATCTGAGCCGGCCGATGGCGGTGCGGAACTCGGTGGCGCGAGCAAACAGGGCCGGCCGCTTCTTCACTTCCCGTTTCAAAGCGATGGAAGCCATGGCCGCGCTCGCCCCGATCCGACCCAGCAGGGTGCGGGGCCAGGCGCCACAGCCCAGCTCCCAGGTCTCCTCGCACCAGTCGGCCTTGTAGCTCTCATCGCCGATGGTGAAATCGAAGCGCGTGCAACCGCGGCCGATGGCCCATTCCATCATCCGATGCAGCAGCAGGTTGCCGGGAGAGTATCGCTGCAGGGCAAGATCCGGATAGACGGGGACCTCGTAATAGAACGAGCCGTCGCGGACCACGCCGAGGGCGGCCGCAACGAGCGTGTCGCCGGCGGTGAGCTTGAACAGGGAAACATCCGTCGCCTCCGGGTCGACGGCGATCGCCCGGTAGAAGGCCTGAACGGAAGGCTCGGAAAAGGTGTTGAAGGCGCCTGCGGTGGCTTCCAGCTGGCGCGCCTTCAGGGGCATCATCTCGGCGATCAGCTCGGCACGCGCTTCCGGCTTCTCGACCTCGGCGAAGACCACGGGTCCGAGCTTGGAGAGGGCCTTTTCCTTCTCGCGGAAGCGGCGGCGGGTCTTGGTGCTGCGCCGCGCCGCATAGAAGGCCTCCCAATCGGGACCCAGGCGCGTGCCATGGGCGTCGGCGCTGAAGCGATGGAGACGGAGAGCTGCAAAGGGATTGGCGACCTTTCCCAGGAGCGGCGGTATGCGTGTCAGAAGCCCGTAGTCGGCGCCGGAGAGGGCGATGATCGCACGCCAGAGCGTCGCCGTGGCTTCGGGGGTGAGGATCTCGGCGAAGCTTTCATCCGCCAGGGGTGCGTGGTAGTCGCAGACGGGATCGCCCATGGGAACGAGACGGTTCATCCCGAGGTGACGGTCGATGGCGAGCGGAAGCAGCATACGCAGAACGCCGCTGGCGTCCCTGACCATGACGATGAAGGGCCTTACTCCTTCGTCGGCACCGATCCGAGCCTGCCAGGTCTCGAGCCAGGCATAGCGCTGGAAGGGGTGGCCCGCGGCCGCGCTCTCGAATTTCCGCCAGTCACGCTCGGCGGAGGCCAGGCTCTCATGCGCCTCCAGGGTCAGCCTGCCTATGGGCTGTGGCAGGCCCACCGTACTGCGCCGCGAGGGCACGAAGGCACGGGCGTGGACCTCCATCTGGGATTCACGCCGGAAGGCTCGCGCCTGCCGCAGCCTCGCTCCGCCAAGATCCGCTGCCACCATGTCCTGCCCCTCGCGCTGTGCCGTGCTGGCACATTTCCCCAGCTTTCGGCGCAAGGAGCATGCCAGTGGATCAGGCCCGGGCGGACTCCAGATAGATCTGGCGCAGGCGGGTGGTGATCGGTCCCGGCTTGGCCGAACCAATCGGGTGGCCATCGATCTCGACCACGGGCATCACGAAGCTTGAGGCGCTGGTCAGGAAGGCTTCGTCGGCGGCGATCGCTTCGTCGACGCTGAACAGACGCTCCTCGATGGTGACATCATGGTCAGCTGCGAGCTTCATCAGCGACTTGCGGGTGATGCCCGGCAGGATGGCATTGGACAGCGGTCGCGTGATCACCCGTCCCTCCTTGACGATATAGGAGGACGACGAGGTTCCCTCGGTGACGAAACCGTCTTCCACCATCCAGCCCTCGAAGGCGCCGGCTTCGCTCGCCTGCTGCTTACCCATGCACTGCGCCAAGAGAGCGATCGACTTGATGTCGCGGCGCTTCCAGCGGATGTCCGGTATGCTCACCACCTTCACGCCGGTCTTTGCGTTGGGGCTGTCGACCAGGGCCTTGACCTGGGTGAATGCCATCAATGTCGAGGGAATATTCTTCGGAAAGGCGAAGTCGCGCTCGGCCACACCGCGGGTGACCTGCATATAGATCAGGCCCTCGGTGATCCCATTGCGCTTTGCGAGTTCCTCATGGACCGCGCGAAGTTCATCCTTCGTGCACGGCCAAGGCATCGACAGCTCGCGCAGGGACCGATCGAGCCGCTCCATGTGGGGCGCGTAGTCCACAAGCTTGCCGTCGACCACAGCGGTCACCTCATAGACCCCGTCACCGAAATAATAGCCGCGGTCGAAGATAGACACCTTGGCCTCCTGCTCAGGCAGAAAGGCGCCGTTGAGATGGACGATGCGGCTCATTGAAGTTCCTTGAACGGGTGGAATAATCCCGGCCTTGAAGCAGAAAAAGGCGATTGCGTCTACGTGTGTCAGATTGCGGAGCGGGAAGTCTGCGGCCGGGTGAGGGAGAGACTGCGGGCTCCGCGGTCAGCCCAGGGTCGCCAGGCCGGGAAATGTCTCCAGAAGCCAGAACGACATCGTCGTCATGGTGCCGGTCAGGAACATGATGCCGGTCAGGACCAGGAGCCCGCCCATGACCTTCTCGACCCTGCCGATATGGCGGCGGAAATGGGTCATGAAGCCAAGGAAGCGGCGCATGGCGAAGGCGGCGGCGAGAAAGGGCAAGCCCAGCCCCAGGGAATAGAAGCCCAGCAGAATGGCACCGCGGCTGACGCTGTCCTCGCTGGCCGCCACCGCGAGGATCGCAGCCAGGACCGGTCCGATGCACGGGGTCCAGCCGAAGGCGAAGGCCACGCCCACGAAATAGGCGCCGATGAGGCCGGCGGGACGGGCCTCATGGTGATAGCGCGCCTCCCGCTGCAGGAAGGCAAAGCGGAAGAGGCCCAGGAAGTGCAGCCCCATCACGATGATGATGATGCCGGCGACCTGAGCGAGCAGGGCCAGATGCTCGCGCACCATCTGACCCAGGACGGAGGCCGTCGCCCCCAAGGTAACAAAGACCGTGCCGAAGCCGAGGACGAACAGGAGAGCCGCCATCATCACCTGAGCGGTGAGATCGGGCGTCGAATCATCCTCCGCCGCCAGCTCCTCCAGGGAGGTGCCGGCGATGAAGCAGAGATAGGGCGGCACCAGCGGCAGCACGCAGGGCGAAAGAAAGCTCAGCAGGCCGGCAAAGATGGCAGCGAACAGCGAGACGGTCATGGTTGCCAGCTAGACCCCCGTCTCGCCCCGAGGGAAATCACATTTCCCTCAAACGCCCCATTTCCAGAAGCCATCCTGTTCCTTCTCGTAGGCGCGGGCGAGAACCATCTGATGCACTTCCGAGGCTCCGTCCACCAGCTTGGCGCAGCGGGCATAGCGGTAGATCCATTCCAGAATCGTGTCGCGGGAATAGCCGCGGGCGCCGTTCACCTGGATCGCCATGTCGGCGGCCTTGTTGAGAAGGTCGGCCACATGGATCTTGGCCATGGAGACCTCCTTCTTGGCATAGTCGCCCTGGTCGAGCTTCCAGGCAGCGTTCATGACCAGGAGCCGACCCACGGCGATGTCCTTGGCCACGTCGCCGAACATCATCTGGACCGATTCCTTGTCGAAGAGCTTGGAGCCAAAGGCATAGCGCTCGGAGGCATAGTCGCGGGCGATCTCCATGGAGCGCTTGGCGAGGCCGAGCCAGCGCATGCAGTGGGTGAGGCGTGCGGGGCCTAAGCGGATCTGGGTGAATTTCAGGCCGTCACCCTCTTCGAGCAGGCGGTGCTCGACGGGGATCTCGAGGCCGTCGAATTTCAGCTCGCAGACGCCGCCATGCTCGTCGGGGCCCATGTTGGCAATGCGGCGGACGATCTCCCACCCCTTGTCATCGCGGTGAAAGAGGAAGGCGGTCAGGCCCTTGCGCTCGTCGTCGGAGGTGCGCGCCATGAGAATGAAATGGGTGGCCACGGCCGCGCCGGAGATGAACCATTTGTGGCCATGGATCACATAGCGGTCGCCCTTGCGCTCGGCGCGGGTCAGCATCATTCCGCCGGGATCGGAGCCGGAGCCCGGATGCGGTTCGGTCATGACGAAGGAGGAGCGCACCCGGCCGTCGATGATCGGCTGCAGCCACTGGTCCTTGAGGGCCTCGGTCTTCAGCGTCTTGTTGAGGACACTCATATTGCCGTCGTCGGGCGCCTGGCAGTTCAGGATCACAGGGCCGAAGATCGAGCGGTTCGCCTCCTCGTAGAAGGCCGCCCAGCCGGTGATCGGCAGCTCCAGTCCGCCGCGCGCCTTGGGCATTTGGGGCGCCCAGAGGCCAGCCTGCTTCGCCTTCTCCCGCATGGGCGCGAGCAGCGACAGCTTGATGTTGTCATATTCATTGTAGTTGTCGCGGTCGGCCTCGAGAGGGATCACCTCCTCGGCGATGAATTCCCGCACCTTGAGGCGCAGGCGTTCGATCTCGGGATCGAGGGTGAAGTCCATCATGCGTTCTCCCGTGGTCAGTGGTCGAGGGTGATCGATTGGCCGCCGTCGGCGGTCATCACAGAGCCGGTGATGAAGGAGGACGCCTTCGGTGCGGCCAACAGCAGCAGCACGCCGTCGAGCTCCGAGGGGTCGCCGATGCGCCGCTGAGGGATGCCCCGCATCAAATATTCGCCCTTGTCGGTCTTGAAGAAGTCGCTGTTCATCTCGGTCTCGATGTAACCAGGAGCGATCGCGTTGACGCGGATCTTGTGCCTGGCGAATTCGACGGCCAGCGCCCGGGTGAGCTGGATCACGCCGCCCTTGGAGGCGATGTAGGCGGCCAGGGTCTTGGACGCGCGCATGCCGAGAATGGAGGCGATGTTGATGATCGAGCCCGGCTGCTTGGCGGCGATTAGGCGCTTGATCGCCTCCTGAGCCACGAACCAGACGCCATCCAGGTTCACCGCCATGGTGCCGCGCCAGTCCTCGGCGGTCACGTCAACGGTCGGCTTGATGCCGGAGAAGCCGGCATTGTTGACGACGATGGTGACAAGGCCGAAAGCCTTTTCCGCCGCATCGAAGGCCGCCGGGATGCTGGCCGCGTCGGAAGTGTCCAGCGCCACCGCCAGGGCCTCGCCGCCATCGGCCTTGATCTCCTCCTCGAGGGCCTTGAGGCGGTCGAGGCGGCGGGCCGCAATCACCACTTTCGCGCCATTGGCCGCCAAGGTCTTGGCAAAGCGCCAGCCCAGCCCGCTGGAGGCGCCGGTGACCAGGGCAACCTGCCCTTCGAGATTGAAAATGTCCGCTGCCCGTATCGCTGCCGTCATGCGCTGGCGTCTCCCTTCCGTGTTACCGAGGAGGAGAAGCGACATTTCGGGCGCGCCCGTCAAGTGACGCGGCGGCACAGGCGTGGTATTTGCTGCCTGTTTTCGTGTGTTTGATGGAGCTGCAGACGTGAAACCGCTCATCGGCCTGCCGGCGGACACTGCCGATACCAAAGGCATGGTCTTCCACTCGATCGGCGACAAATACGTCCGCGCGGTCGCGGAATGCGCGGATGCCATGCCGCTGATGATCCCGGCGCTGGCGCCGTTGATCGACACGGACGCGCTGCTTGACCGGCTGGACGGGGTGGTTCTGACCGGCGCTTTGTCCAATGTTCACCCGACCCGTTACGGGCTCGAGGCGCATACGGACTACGAGCCCTATGACCAAAGCCGCGACGACACGACGATGCCGCTGATCGGCCGGGCGATCGCGCGGGGCATGCCGGTGTTCTGCATCTGCCGTGGCTTCCAGGAGCTGAACGTCGTCCTCGGCGGCACGCTGGCGACGGAGATCCAGCGACAGGAGGGCCGATTCGACCATCGTGCGCCCAAGGTCGAGGACCAGGACGTCCGCTACGGACCCCGGCATTCCATCGATCTGACCCCAGGCGGTCTGCTCGCCCGCATCCTCGAGGCACCGCGAATCACCGTCAATTCGCTGCATCGGCAGGCGATCGACCGATTGGCGCCCCCGCTGCAGATCGAAGCGCGGGCCGAGGACGGCACCATCGAGGCGGTGTCGATGAAAGAGGCCCGAGGATTCGTGCTCGGCGTCCAGTGGCATCCGGAGTTCAAAGCCTCCGCAAATCCCGATTCCGTCAAGATTTTCAAGGCTTTCGGACAGGCCGCAAGGGATTATGCCATGCGTCGGCAGGCGAGGTCCTCGGCCGCCTGAACGGCTGACAGGCCCAGGCCCTGATGTGTTATGGTCGTGCAGCGTGCGACGGACGCCGCAAAAGCGCCGCACCGATGACATGGTAGTGGTGCCGCTAACCTGTTGAGTTGAGGATCCGACCATGAACACCGACGCGCCGCCCGTCCCGGATCTCGGCGAGCTCGATGGCACCATTCTCCTCTTCGGCGGCGTCAACGGCAATCTCGAGGCGCTGGAGGCCTTGCTGGCGATGGCTGCCATTGAGGCCATCCCGCTCACCCGGCTGATCAACACCGGCAGCGTGGCGCCGTTTTGCGTCGATTCCATCGCCTGCAGCGAGCGAATTGCAGAGCTGGGCATCCCGACGATCAGAGGCTCTTTCGAAGAGGCGGCGCCGCGGCTGTCACCGGAGAGCGTTGAAGAGCTCGATTTCGGCTGGCAGCGAATGGCTGCCGAAGGCCTGCCTGAAGGGCTCAAGACGTGGATGGACAGCCTGCCCGACGGCTTGTGCTTTTCCTTGGCCGGCAAGCGGTTCCGCGTCACACATGGAGCCGTGAGCCGGATCGACAAGCTGCTGTTCCGCTCGTCCGCCGCGCCGGATTTCCTGGAGGAGTTCGAGCTGGCGCAAGCCGACGTCGTGGTCGCCGGGCGCAGCGGCATCCCCTTCACCCGGGGGCTTCGTGGCAAGCTGTGGCACAATTCCGGCGCTCTCGGCCTGCCTGCGAATGACGGCACCCCTCGTGTCTGGTTGTCGGCGATCAAGGCCACGCCTGCCGGCATCAGCTTCGAGCATCGGCCCCTCGCCTATGATTATCGGACCACGGCTGCCAAGCTTAGGCAGATTAGCCCTGAGGATGATTTCGCCCGCTGTCTGGAGACCGGCCTGTGGCCAAGCCTCGAGGACGTGCCACAAAGTGAGCGTTCCATACGGGGAAAGCCGATACAGCCGCCCGGTTACACGCTCGCCTTCGCAACGGAGTCCGCGGAGATCCGCTAACTGCCGCCGATGCCTTGGTGCCTGGCAACGACAGTGGAGATCGATGGCATTCTTGGCAAATTTATATAAATTTCTCCGTGCTCAAGATTTAGTAAGACAAAGTGTGTCTAACACTTTCGTGTTGTTCCTCCGAGATGTTATGGAACAGCCAGTTGAGTGTTGAGGAGAGAAAGAGATGTTTAACTTTAAATCTATTGCCGTGGCCGGAATGGCCGCCGTGGGCGTTCTGACCGCATTCGCCACCAGCCCGTCCTCCGCCGCTGGCGTGAAGGTCGGCACCCTGACATGCGAAGTCGCAGGCGGCGTCGGCTTCATCATCGGATCCAGCAAGAAGATGCAGTGCACCTTCAACGCTCCCGGCCGTGCGCCGGAGATGTATGTCGGCCGCGTCGACCGCTTCGGCGTGGATATTGGCGTCACCGGAAAGGCCGTCGTTGCCTGGGGCGTCTTCGCTCCCACGGGCGGCTTCAAGAAGGGCGCGCTTGCCGGTGCCTATGGCGGAGCCGGTGCCGAAGCCAGCGTCGGGGTGGGCGTCGGCGCCAATGCCCTGATCGGTGGCAATTCCAACACCATCCAGCTGCAGCCTCTGAGTGTGCAGGCCCAGACCGGCCTCGATGTCGCCGGCGGCATCACGACCATGACCCTGGAATATGTTGGCGGCTGAGCCGTCTCAATGAAGTCCGTGCGCGTCTTGCCGGAGCCGCTATGATCCCGGCATGACGCGGCGGAAAGTTCTTCTCGGCTGGGAGCTCGGCAGCGGGCTCGGCCATGTCGTGCCCCTAAAGGCCTTGGGCGATCACCTCGAACGCCGCGACTTCGACGTCGTCTACGTCGTCCAGAATACCGCTGCAGCCCTCACGGCGGGCATCCAACCGGATGCCATCCGCCAAGCCCCGCACTGGACGCCGGAGGCCCGACTCCCACCCATACCGCGTGGCTACAAGGACGTCAGTTTCAGCCAGATCATGGGCCTGTTTGGCATCGGCGAACCAGCATGCCTGCACAGAATGTTGCAGGCGTGGGAGACGCTGATCGCTAGCGAACGACCGGACGTGATCGTCAGCGACTACTCTCCGGCGCTCAACCTGGCTGTCCGCGGTCGCCTGCCCCTGGTCATCTTCGGCAGCGGCTACACCGTGCCGCCATCCCATCTCGACCGCTTTCCCCCGCTTTGGCCGCATGACGGGCCGCTCTATTACGACGAGGACAGGCTGCTCCAGGCCATCGACGGCGTTCTCGTCAAGCGATCCCTGTCGCGGCTGCCGCGCCTGCCTGCCTTGATGCAGGGTGAGGTCAGCGCCAACCAGACCCTGGCAATGCTCGACCCCTATCGGAGCTTCCGTCTGGAACCGCCCCTGCCGCCGATCATATCGCATCGGCCGCAGGTCCTCGAAGAACTCGGAGACGAGATCTTCCTTTCGCCCATCACCCGTTTCGGTCGGAATGAGGCGCTGATGCGAGGCCTGGAACAGCTCGATCTGCCGGGCCGGGTGCTCACCCGAACCCTCGGTGCGGAGGCTGCCGCTCGCCTGGCTGCGCGGTCGTGGCACCTTCAACGCAGTTTGCTCGATCTCGGCGCACACGCCCCCCGGCTCCGCCTGATGATCAATTATGGCGGCCTGGGTCTGGCTTCGTTCGCATTGGGATCCGGTCTGCCGCAGATCATCATCTATACGGACACAGAGAAATTCCTCACCGCCCGGGCCCTGTCGCGGTTAGGTGTCGCCAAGGCCATCCATATCGACGAAGTCGACACGGATCGATTCGTGAAGATGGTCGCCCAAAGCTATATCGATCCAGCCCTTCACGCACGGGCTCAAGCCCTCGCCCGGGCGCAGGCACCGAACTTCGCGTCGACGCCGAGCGGAATGATTGCCGACATGATCGTGAGATTGTCGTGATGAGACGTCGCACAGCTTCACTATTCTGCCGTCATTTCCTATAGAATGCTGTCCATGACATTCAGAGTCCTTTCCGGCTTCACGGTTCCACGGCGATTGATCCTCGTCGCGGCTGCATTTGCGGCGTTGTTCGCGGCAGAGAAGCCGGCGGCGGCGCATCCTCATGTGTGGATCGAGAACCGGTCCGATCTCGTGTTCGACGATCAGGGGCGAATCACCGCGATCAATGTCGAATGGCGTTTCGATGAAATGTACAGCCAGGTCGCAGTGGAAGGCCTCGATGCAAATGGCGACGGCATCTACGAAGCCACCGAGACCCAGGCGCTCGCACAGGAGAACATCGAGGCGCTGAAGGAATACGACTATTTCGTCACCGCGACGGCCGCAGGCGAGAAGATCAAATTCGGGGACGTCACGGAATATGGAAATCTATTCTCCAATGGCGTGTTGACCTTCTACTTCCAGGTTCCGCTGGCGACGCCGGTCGATCCGCGCATCAGCGAAACAAAGCTCGCGGTGTTCGACCCCTCCTACTACATCGCGATCGTCTTGGCAGAGAAGGATCCCATCCAGATCATCGGCGCCCTGCCCTCCCCCTGCCAGGTGGCGGTCACGAAGAGCGCCGCAGAGGCCGATAATTTTCAGTATACTGAGGACTTCTGGAACAAGGAGGCCAATGAGGGGATGGGCAATCTGTTTGCACAGACGGTGCAAATCCAGTGCACTCCCCAGACTGCAAAGAGCGGCTGATCGCTTCGAACGCCCCCTGTTTCCCCTGCCATGCGGCGTCCTTGCCGCAATGCGACACAAGTCCCGTGGCGCTCCGCGTCAAGCTCGGCTATGAAACAGCTTCCTCCTCGATCTGTCCGAGGCCAATCCGCGGAGTCCGGCATCGGCTCCTGCAGCGGCGCATTCGATGCTGCCGCCTTCAACAAGGTTCGTTTCGTGGGTTTCACGACTTCCAGCCCGGTTCTTGCCCGGGCACTATCTGAACGTAACTATGACACCGAAACACCGGTGCAGAGCGCCGTGCTGGCCGCGAACGCGCAAGGGCGCGACTTGCTGGTCTCGGCGCAGACCGGGTCCGGAAAGACCGTCGCCTTCGGCCTGGCCATCGGCGAGACCCTGCTGCAGGGCGCGGAGACTTTCGGTCCTGCGGGGGCACCGCTCGCCCTCATCGTGGCGCCAACGCGGGAATTGGCCCTCCAGGTGCATCGCGAGCTTACCTGGCTCTATTCTTATACCCAGGCGAAGATCGTGTCCTGCGTCGGCGGAATGGATCCGCGGCGCGAACAGCGCGCTCTGGCGGAGGGTGCGCATATCGTGGTCGGGACACCGGGCCGGTTGCGCGACCATCTGGAGCGCAGACGGCTGGACGTGTCGGCGCTGAAGGCCCTGGTTCTCGACGAGGCCGATGAAATGCTCGACCTCGGGTTTCGCGAGGATCTCGAATTCATCCTCGAGACCACACCGTCCAGCCGCCGCAGCCTGCTGTTCTCGGCCACTCTGCCGCGCGCCATCACCGCACTCGCCAAGCGCTATCAAAACGATGCGCTACGCATCGAGGTGAAGAATTCCGAAGGCGGGCATGCCGATATCGACTATCGGGCGGTGCGCATCGCGCCGAAGGAGATGGAGCTCGTCGTCGTCAACCTGCTGCGGTTCCACGAGGTGAGCAGCGCCATCGTGTTCTGCAATACCCGCGAAACCGTCCGCCATCTACAGGCGATCCTGCAGGAGCGCGGCTTCTCGACCGTGGCGCTGTCGGGCGAATTGGGGCAGAGCGAGCGCAACCAGGCGCTCCAGGCGCTGCGCGATGGACGGGCGCGGGTCTGCGTCGCGACCGACGTGGCTGCGCGCGGCATCGACCTGCCCAGTCTGGGCCTCGTCATCCATGCCGAGCTGCCGCATGATTCCGAGGGTCTTCAGCACCGCTCGGGACGGACCGGGCGCGCGGGACGCAAGGGCATCTCGGTGGTGCTCGTGCCGACGAGCCAGCGTCACAAGGCGGAGCGTCTCTTCGCCGGTGCCCGCATCGCCGCCGAATGGGGAGGCCCGCCCGCCGCCGAGGACATCAGGGACCGCGATCAAGCCCGCATGCTGGAGGATCCGCTGCTGCGCGAGCCGCCGGCCGAGGAGGACATCGCCCTGGGACAGGCCCTGCTGGCCGAGCATCCGCCGGAGAGGCTGGCGTCGGCCTTCATCCGCCTCTATCGCTCGCAGCTGCCCGCGCCGGAGGAGGTCACCGACCCCGGCGAGGGACCAGGCAAGCGGCAACGCGCCAGCACCGGTTTCGTGCAAGAGGCCGGCCGATGGTTCCGGGTCGCCGTGGGCCGGTCGAAGAATGCCGATCCCAAATGGCTGCTGCCCATGCTCTGCAAACGCGGCAACGTGACGAAGCGGGATATCGGCGCCATCCGCATCTTCGAGCATGAGACCGCCGTCGAGATCGCCACGGCTGCCGCCGACGGGTTTGCCGCGACCGCCACGCGACCGCCTGAGAAGGGCGAGCCGCGCATCGAGCCCATGGCGGAGGCCCCCTCGGGGGCACGCGAGCCCCGCAAGACTTTCGACAAGCCGCGGGATGGCGCCAATCCCCGGGTTCGTGCCAACAAGAAGTTTGCCGCCAAGCGGGTGGCCAAGAAGGCCGGCTGACATCGCCACATCAGCGCCTTGTCTTCGCCTTGCGCATAGCACGCTTGCGTCGGGGGCGGTCCCCGCACAGCTCAGTGCGTGTTAAAGTGCGCGGGTTCGACGATCAGCTGGGGAGGACGAATGTCGAGACTGTTGGGCAAGGTCGCCCTGGTGACCGGCGCGGGTTCCATCGGGCCCGGTTGGGGCAATGGCAAGGCGATGTCGACGCTCTTCGCCCGCGAAGGGGCTCAGGTCTTCGCCGTCGACATCAATGCCGCCGCCGCCGAGGAGACCCGCTCCATCATTGATGACGAATGCGGCACCTGCGCCACCTTCGCCGCCGACGTCTCCAAGTCGGATGATGTGGAGCGCGCCGTGAATGCCTGCCTTGCCGCCTTCGGGCGGATCGACATCCTCGTGAACAATGTCGGCGTGGTGCGGCTCGGGGGCGTGGTCGAGCTCTCCGAGGAAGATTGGGACCGGGCGAACGCCATCAATCTCAAAAGCGTCTTCCTGACCTGCAAGCACGTCATCCCTCACATGCTCGCCCGGAAGAGCGGGTCGGTGATTAACATCTCGTCGATCGCCGCCATCCGCTATACGGGCATCGATTACGCCAGCTATTACGCCACCAAGGGCGCCATGCTGTCGCTCACGCGGGGGGTGGCGCTGCGATATGCGGGCAGCGGCCTGCGGGCAAACTGCATCCTGCCCGGCCTCATGGACACGCCGCTCGTCTATGCCGATGTCGCGCGCGCCTATGACAGCCAGGAAGACCAGGCCGTCATCAAGGCCAAGCGCGACGCCATGTGCCCCACCGGGCATATGGGGGATGCCTGGGATGTGGCCTATGCGGCCTTGTATCTCGCCTCGGACGAGGCAAAATATGTGACAGGAACAGAACTCGTGGTCGATGGCGGGATCACCGCGAAATTCACCTGACCACCATCCAGATAGGGAATATCCGTTATGGCCAGCATCGTCGGTTGGGCACACAGCACTTTCGGCAAGCTCGAAAGCGAGCAGCTCGAGGACCTGATCCCTCGCATCGCGAAGGAGGCCGTCAAGGATGCCGGCATCGAGTTCACTGATGTGGATGCGATCTATGTGGGCAATTTCGGCGGCTTCGAGAAGCAGAGCTTTCCCGCCGCCTTCGCTCTCGACGCTGATCCTGGCCTGCGCTTCAAGCCGGCCACACGGGTCGAGAATGCCTGCGCGACGGGCTCTGCCGCCGTCCACCAGGCGCTGAACGAGATCAATGCGAAGAAGAGCCGCTTCGTGCTCGTTGTTGGCGCGGAGAAGATGACGGTCGCCTCCGGCGCCGATATCGGCGACGCGCTGCTGAACGCCTCCTACCGCAAGACCGAGGCCGATACGCCGGGAGGCTTTGCCGGCGTCTTCGCCCGCATCCAGGATCTCTATCAGCAGCGCTATGGCGACCAGACGGAGGCGACCGCGCGCATCGCCGCCAAGAACCATCACAATGGCGTCGAGAACCCCTACGCCCAGCTGCGCAAGGATTTCGGCTTCGACTTCTGCAATACGATCAGCGAAAAGAACCCCATCGTCGTGGGCTCGATCCGCCGCACGGACTGTTCGCTCGTCTCCGACGGCGCCGCGGCCATCATCCTCACCGACGACGAGACTGCCGCGCAGATGCCGAAGGCCGTCCACTTCCGCGGCGTCGGCCATGCGCAGGACTATCTGCCGATGGCCAAGCGCGACATCGTCGCCTTCGAAGGCTGCACCGCGGCCTGGGAACGGGCCCATGCCCAGGCGGGCACCAGCCTCGCCGATCTCTCCTTCGTGGAGACCCATGACTGCTTCACCATCGCCGAGCTGATCGAATACGAGGCCATGGGCCTGACGCCGCGCGGCCAGGGCGCTCGGGCGATCAAGGAGGGCTGGACGCAGAAGGACGGCAAGCTGCCGGTCAATCCGTCGGGCGGGCTCAAGTCCAAGGGTCATCCCATCGGAGCGACGGGCGTGTCCATGCATATCATGGCGTCGCTGCAGCTGCTGGGCCAGGCCGGCGGCATGCAGGTGAAGGATCCGGAGCTGGCCGGCATCTTCAACATGGGCGGCGCCGCAGTCGCCAATTACGTGTCGATCCTGGAGCGTTTGCGCTAAGGCGTCGGCCGGCGCAATCGGAGCCCTTGGCGCCTCTTGGTTGGAATGCTATCGCATTCCGACCTCGTCCGTGGGGATGAGGTCCCTAGGGGAGCCATCATGACGATCCGCACCATCGCCCTTGCCGCAGCCGTCGCGACCCTGTTGTCGTTCGGTCCCGCATCGGCCCAGACCATGGGCTGGCCCGAGGCCAGTTCCGTGCAGACGCAGCTCTATTTCGGCTTGCGGACCACAGACGGGACCGGCGTGTCCGAGCAGGAATGGGCACAATTCGTATTCGACGTGGTCACGCCGCGGTTCCCCGAGGGCCTGACGGTACTCAACGCCTATGGCCAGGGCCGCTCAACGCCGAAGACGGGCGCGCCGATCATGTTCTCGGAAACCACGAAGCTCTTGATCCTCATCCATCCGAACACGGCAGACGAGGCCGCCAAGATCGAGGCGATCAAGGCCGAATACAACAAGCGCTTCAACCAGGATTCCGTGTTCCACGTGGATTTCCCAGCCCGGCTCGTGAAGTAGCCGGAGCCTAGCGTACCATCTCGGTGGCGCCGAAATGGCGCTCATAGGCCGACCGCTGCAGGCTGGCGGCCTTCACCGCATTGCGCATGAGGGTTGCGACCGTCACCGGACCAACCCCGCCAGGAACTGGCGTGATCCAGCCGGCGACCTCGGCGCAGGAGTCGAAATCCGCGTCTCCCGCGACCTTCACGCTCCCATCGGGCGCGGTCACCTGATTGATGCCGATATCGATCACCGCCGCTCCCGGCTTCAGCATATTGCCGGTGAGGAGACCCGGCTTGCCCACCGCCACGAAGACGGCATCCGCCGCGCGGGAGTGAACCGCGAGATTCCGCGTCAGGGCATGGCAGACGGACACTGTCGCCCCTGCCCCCATCAGCAGGAAGGCGATCGGCTTGCCGACGATGTCGGAATGGCCGATCACCACAACTTCGAGGCCTTCGAGCTGCAACGCCGTCGTCTTCAGAATCTCCACCGCGGCCACGGCCGTGCAGGGCCCCATGACCAGGTCGTTATAGACGATGTCGCCGATCGAAGAGGGGTGCATGCCCTCCACATCCTTGAAGGGGTGCACCGCACGCTGCATGGTGCGCACCTGGATGTGCGCGGGGAGCGGCCGCTGGATGATCACGCCGCTCACGCGCGGATCGAGATTGAGCCCCTGGATGATGCCGGTCAGCTCGTCGGCCCCCGTCGTCTCAGGATAGAAACGATCCTCGAAGGCGATGCCGAGCTTCTCCGCGACGCGCGCCTGATTGCGGATATAGAGGGCGGCCGGCTCACTTTCGCCCACCGCGATGGAGACGAGACGCACCGGCCAGCCGACCTCCTTCAGCGCCTGGGCGTCGTTGGCGATCGCATCATGCATCCCAGCCGCGATCTTGCGGCCGTCCAGCAGCTTGTGGGAAAAGTCGGTCATGGAGCCCCTGTCGCCTCGCATCGAAGTGGCTGGAGTTGTGCCGCCTGCTGATCGATTCCGTCAAGGGAATGGAGCGACACTTTGTTGCGATGCGACCATCGCCAGCAGTTCGTGGCTTCACAGACGCCGAGCTTCGGCTAAAGTCTAATCGGGCGCCAGACTTGATGCGAAAGATCGTTCATGGCCGAAGCCTTCATCGGCGGCCGACGCGTGAGCCTGGCCAAGGCCGTGGATCAGGCGGCGTCGCTCCTGGAGCGAGCCAAGCTGCCTGTCGTTACAGGATTGGGCACCGACACGGCCGGTCTGCGCATGGCCGCCAGTCTGGCGCGACGCCTCTCCTGCGTCATCGACCCGGCGGGCTCGGGCGACCTCCTGAACAATCTCGACGTGCTGCGCAGTACCGGCTGGATGATCGTCTCACCCGGGGAGGCACGGCATCGTGCCGATCTGTTCATGGTCATCGGTGCCGGAGCGCTCTCGGCCTGGCCCGAGATGATCGACCAGCTGATGCCCGACGCCACGACCGCCCGGATCATCACCGTGGGCGCACCGGACGTCGAGGGAGCGCTTGCCTCACGAGGCCCTGAGCCCCTGCGTCTTGCCGCCAGCGAGAAAACATTGCCGGGCGTCGTCGCCGCCCTGCGCGCCCGGCATACCGGACACCCGATCTCTCTGGGCGATCAGGCGACCGCATCGACGGACGCCTTGGTCGAGGCTCTGACTGCGGCGCGCTTCGGCGTCGTCATATGGCCGCCGGGCCTTGCCAGCCCCGTGGTCGAGATGATCTGCGGTCTCGTCAAAGACCTGAATGCAAAGACCCGTTTCTCGGGCATTCCCATTCCCGCGCGCGGGAATGGTTCAGGGGTCGGGCAGAGCCTCGGCTGGCTCACCGGCTTTCCCACGGGGATCAGCTTCGGCAGCGGGCTGCCGGCACATGATCCCTGGGCACATGATGCGGAGCGGCTGATCGCATCGGGCGAGGCCGATGCCGCGGTGTGGGTCGAGGCCTATGGCGCACAGGGCCCGGACTGGGTCAGCCGCATTCCCACTGTTGCCCTGGTCCCGTCAGGGACCCTCTTCAGCAAGACGCCTGCCGTTCGTATCGATATCGGCACACCGGGCATCGACCATGACGGCGTCGATCTCCGTGCCGGCAGCGGGGCCCTGGCTTTCATCGAGGCGTCACGGCCCAGCCCTGAGCCGTCGGCGCATGCCATTCTCACCGCCCTCCTCGATCGGCTGGGAGGCCCCTCATGATCCGATTGAAGGGCGGCCGCATCATCGACCCGGTCCGGTCCCGCGACGAGATCGGCGATGTGTGGATCGACGGGGGCCACATCGTCGCCGCGCCGCGCGGCGCCCATGCCCATGAGACCCATGACCTCGCCGGCCGGATCGTGATGGCGGGGGCGATCGACATCCATTCGCATATCGCCGGCGGCAATGTGAACACGGCCCGGCTCATGCTGCCGGAACAGCACAAGGCGCATGCTGCCCGCCCCTCCTCCACGCCGCTTTCGGAGCTGGGGTGGTCGACGTCGGACACCGGCCGTCTCTATGCGCAGATGGGGTTCACCACCGTGGTTGAGCCGGCCGTCGTGCCGAGCCATGCCCTGCACGCCCATCTCGAACTCAGCGACATTCCCATCATCGACAAGGCAGGGCTCACGGTCCTCGGCAATGATGATTTCGTGCTGAAGCTCATGCGGGACCGGCAGGGCAAGGCGGCGCTCGCCGATTATGTGGCCCACATGGTGGCGACGACCCGGTCCTTAGGCGTGAAATGCATCAATGCGGGCGGTGCCGCCGCGTTCAAGGACAATGTCCGCGCCTTCGGGCTCGACGACGAGGTGCCCGGCACCGGTCTCACCTCGCGCGCCATCGTCACGGCACTGCAGGACGCAACGGCCCGCCTCGGCATCCCCCATCCCTTGCATGTCCACTGCAACAATCTCGGCATGCCGGGGGCGGCGGAGGTGGCCCTCGCAACGATGGAGGCCGCCGGCGACCTGCCGATGCATTTCGCCCATATTCAGTTCTACACCTATGGAACCGAGGGCAGCCGCGGGTTCTCGTCGGCGGCGGGACGGATCGCCGAGGCCGTGAATGCGCGCAAGACCGTCACGGTCGACATCGGCCAGGTCATGTTCGGGCAGACCGTGACCGTCTCCTGCGACGTCATCCTGCAATATAAGTCGAGGGCCACGGCTCATCCGCGCAAATGGACTTTGTGGGACGGGATGGGCGATGGCGGAGGCGTCGTGCCCTATCTCTACAAGCCATCGAGCTATCACAACGCCCTCCAATGGGCGATCGGTCTCGAGCTCTTCCTGCTGATCGAGGATCCGTGGCGGGTGTTCTTCACCACCGATCATCCCAATGGCGCGCCCTTCACCACCTATCCGGAGATCTTTGCGCTGCTCATGGACCGGGACCTGCGGGCGGAGTGGATCGCAAGACTGCCCGCCTCCGCCATGGAGACCACGACGCTGCCGTCGATCACCCGCGAATATACCCTCAACGACATCGCCGTCATGACCCGGGCAGCACCCGCCCGGCTGCTCGGGCTCACGGATCGCGGCCATCTCGGAGAGGGCGGCATCGCGGACATCTCCGTCTATACGGAGCAAAAGGACAAGGCCGCCATGTTCCGTGCCGCCGATCTCGTGTTCAAGTCCGGGACCCTCGTCGTCCGCGACGGCCGGGTGGTTGCCGAACCTTACGGTCGCGCGCTGACGCTCGACCTTCCGGCCCCTCGTCAGATGGCGGACAGGCTGGAGGCCTTCCATCAGGCGACCTATGGGCTTTCGGCCCGTTATTTCTCCGTGCCCGAGGCCGCCATCGGCCGTGCCAACCCCTTCGAGACGGTGCCATGCGCAAGCTCTCGCTGAACGGCGTCGCCATTGACGATACCTATGCCGAGGCGTTCGGGATGCGGGCAACGGCCATCGTGATCACGGCGCCGAACCTCAAATGGGCGCGCCAGGCAGCCGTCACCATGACCGGCTATGCCACCTCCGTCATCGGCTGCGGCTGCGAAGCGGGCATCGATGGGACTCTGCGTCGTTCGGAAACGCCGGACGGGCGGCCCGGGGTCCGGGTGCTGCTGTTTGCGGTCTCCACGGCCGAATTGCAGAAGCAGCTGGAGGGTCGCGTCGGGCAATGCGTGCTGACCTGCCCGGGAACTGCCTGCTATGCCGGCATCGACGGCGAGGAGACCCTCAAGCTGGGAGCCAATCTGCGCTATTTCGGCGATGGCTGGCAGATCTCGAAACGCTTTTCCGGTCGGCATTACTGGCGGGTGCCGGTGATGGACGGGGAATTCGTGGTCGAAGCCACCACGGGGCTCACCAAGGCCGCCGTCGGGGGCGGCAACCTCCTGTTCCTCGCGTCGGGGTGGGATCAGGCCATGGCGGCAGCACAGGCCGCCGTCGATGCCATCGCCACCGTGCGCGGCGCCATCTTGCCCTTCCCCGGCGGCATCGTGCGGTCCGGGTCCAAGGTGGGGTCCCGCTACAAGAGCATGGTCGCCTCCACCAACGATGCCTATTGCCCGACCTTGCGCGGCATCACCATCAGCGCGCTGGAGCCCGAGGTGGGCTCGGTCACGGAGATCGTCATCGACGGGCTCGAGGATGCTTGCGTGCGCGAGGCGATGCGGGTCGGGTTGCACGCCGCCGCCTCCCTGGGCCCGGTTCGGGGCGCGTCCCGCATCACGGCCGGCAATTACGGCGGCAAGCTCGGCAAGTTCCTCTATCCCCTGAAGGAGCTCCTGGCGTGAACGCGCTCACCTTCACCCTGCGGCACGCGCCCGAGCAGCGGCTCGACCTTTCGCTGTTGACGCCGGCCACGCTTGCCGCCCTCTCACAGCGCGAGATCGAGCGGCTGTCCATCGGCACCACGAGGCTCCCTGTGGTGGTCGGCGACATGTTTCGGCTGCGCGGGAGCGAGGCCGGGCGGATCCGCTTCGCCGGCGGTCACGAGCGGCTCGACATGGTCGGCCACGGCCTGGCGGCGGGCGAGATCGTGGTCGAGGGCGATGTGGGCCAGCAGGCGGGGCGGCTGATGGCGGGCGGGCGGCTCGTGGTGGCCGGCAATGCCGGACCGCTGCTCGGCTCGGGTCTCAAGGCCGGACGCATCGAGGTCAAGGGCCATGCCGGCGACCGGGCCGGAGGACCGCTGGCGGGGGAGATGGCCGGCATGCGCGGCGGCAGCATCCAGGTCCGGGGAAATGCCGGCGACCGGGCTGGGGACCGCATGCGTCGCGGCCTGCTGGTGATCGAGGGCGATGCCGGCGATTACGCGGGCAGCCGGATGATCGCCGGCACCGTGATCATCGGCGGCCAGGCCGGCGCCTATCCCGGCTATCTGATGAGGCGCGGGACCATCATCCTGGGCCGGGAACCGTTGCAGCTCAGTCCCAGTTTCGTGGATACGGGCGAGGCGGCGCCGGTCTTCCTGCGACTGCTGTGGCGGTCGCTGGAGCAGGACGGGTTCGCGGTCGCCGGCCTGGAAGGGTCCACGCGACGGCTGGCAGGCGACACCGCCATGCTCGGGCGCGGCGAGATGCTCCTGCCGCGCAAGGCTCACACCGTTCACGACACGAAGGACGTGTCTTCGGCACCGATGGCTCCGCCGCAAGGCATCGGGCCCAAACCACGGAAGAAAGGCTGACAGCCATGTTCATTGCCATCGTCATGACCGTGTGCGCCATCGGGACGGGCGCCGATTGCCATGACGAAAACATCACCTTCGAGGCCTCGTTCTCCCTCAACCAATGCACCATGACGGCACAGCCCTATATCGCGCGATGGGCCGGCACGCATCCGCAGTGGCAGGTCAAGAAATGGCGCTGCGAGATCCCCGGCGCGAACGGCAAGACCCTTTAGCCACTCCGAGGCTTCTCATCCCCTGTCGGTTCCAGGCGACGCCACGTCGCCGCGGGTGCGGCATGGCTGCCCCTCGACATGTCACAGACATATGCGAGAACGCGGGCTCCACCGCGCAGCACAGAGGAAGGGGATTCCATGGCCGAGGTCAAAAGCGATATCGAGATTGCGCGAGCTGCGAGCCCTCAGACGATCCAGGAGATCGGCGCGAAGCTGGGCATCCCCACTCAGGAACTGCTCCCCTTCGGGCACGACAAGGCGAAGGTCTCGGCGCGCTTCATCGCCTCCCTCAAGGACAGGCCCGACGGGCATCTGATTCTCGTCACCGCGATCAGCCCGACGCCGGCAGGGGAAGGCAAGACGACGACCACCGTGGGCCTCGGCGACGGCCTCAACCGCATCGGACGCAAGGCCGCGATCTGCGTGCGCGAGCCCTCGCTCGGCCCCTGCTTCGGCATGAAGGGCGGGGCGGCCGGCGGCGGCTATGCCCAGGTCATTCCCATGGAGGACATCAACCTCCATTTCACCGGCGATTTCCATGCCATCACCTCGGCGCATAATCTGCTCGCGGCCATGGTCGACAATCACATCTACTGGGGCAACGAGCAGAATATCGACACCCGCCGCGTCGTCTTCCGCCGCGTGCTCGACATGAACGACCGGGCCCTGCGGCAGATCGTGTCGTCGCTCGGCGGCGTCTCCAACGGTTTCCCGCGTGAGGCCGGCTTCGACATCACGGTCGCCTCGGAAGTCATGGCCATCCTGTGCCTCTCGAATGATCTCGATGATCTCGAGCGCCGGCTCGGCAACATCGTCATCGGCTATCGCCGCGACAAGACTGCCGTCACGGCCGCGGATATCAAGGCTGCCGGCGCCATGACCGTGCTCCTGCAGCAGGCGATGCAGCCGAACCTCGTGCAGACGCTGGAGAACAATCCCGCCTTCATCCATGGCGGACCCTTCGCGAATATCGCCCATGGCTGCAACTCGGTCGTGGCCACCAAGACGGCGCTCAAGCTCGCCGATTTCGTGGTGACGGAGGCGGGTTTCGGCGCGGACCTTGGGGCGGAGAAGTTCTTCGACATCAAGTGCCGCAAGGCCGGTCTCCATCCCTCCGCCGCCGTCGTGGTCGCCACCGTGCGGGCGCTGAAGCATCATGGCGGCGTCGCCAAGGAGGATCTCAACAAGGAGAATGTCGAGGCGGTGACGAAGGGGGCCGCCAATCTCGGCCGGCACCTGCGCAACATCGCCAAGTTCGGCGTGCCCGCCGTGGTCGGCATCAACCGCTTCGGTTCCGACACGATGGCCGAGATCGAAGCGATCCAGGCCTATTGCGCCGAGTTCGGTGTCGAGGCGATCCTGTGCGAACATTGGGCCAAGGGCTCGGAGGGCATCGAGGCACTGGCGCGCAAGGTCGCCGAGTTGGCGGAGGCCGAACAGGCCCAGTTCCGCACTCTCTATCCCGACGAGATGCCGCTGTGGGAGAAGGTGCGGACCATCTGCAAGGAGATCTACGGCGCCGACGATGTGATTGCCGACAAGGCGGTGCGCGCGCAGTTCGCGGATTTCGAGAAGGCGGGATACGGCACCTTCCCGGTCTGCATGGCGAAGACGCAATATTCGTTCTCGACGGATCCGAGTCTGCGCGGGGCGCCCAGCAATCACGTGGTGCCTGTGCGCGAAGTGCGGCTGTCTGCAGGTGCCGAATTCATCGTGGTCGTCTGCGGGGAGATCATGACCATGCCGGGTCTGCCCAAGAAGCCGGCCGCGGAAGTGATCGGACTCAACGATGCCGGCGAGATCGTCGGTTTGTTTTGAGCGCCTTACTCCACCTCTCCCCTTGCGGGAGAGGTCGGAGCGCAAGCGCTACGGGTGAGGGGGCGCCCCAAGCTCGGAGCCTGCGGCCTCCCCTCACCCTCCCATTGCCGCCGCAATGGGCCCCTCCCTCTCCCGCAAGGGGAGAGGGGCAATACGGAGACTCCCATGTCTGCAGTTCTCATCGATGGAAAGGCCTTTGCCGAGCGCCTGCGCGCGCGCACTGCGGAGCATGTCGCGGGTCTGAAGTCGCTGCACGGCATCACGCCGGGACTCGCCGTCGTGCTCGTTGGGGAGGATCCGGCCAGCGCCGTTTATGTCCGCTCGAAGGCGAAGCAGACGGTCGAGGTGGGGATGAACTCCTTCGAGCATCGGCTCGATGCCGCGACGTCGGAGGCCGATCTCCTCACGCTGATCCATGGGCTCAACAATGATCCCGCGGTGAACGGCATACTCGTCCAGCTGCCGCTTCCGGAGCAGATTGATTCCGACCGTGTGCTCATGGCGATTGCGCCGGAGAAGGACGTCGACGGTTTCCACGTCATCAATGCCGGGCTGCTTGCGACCGGGCAAAAGTCCATGGTGCCCTGTACGCCCCTTGGCTCCCTCATGCTGCTGAAGGACGCGCTCGGCGATCTCACCGGCCTTAATGCAGTCGTCGTCGGGCGGTCCAACATCGTGGGCAAGCCCATGGCGCAGTTGCTGCTGCGCGAAAGCTGCACCGTCACCGTCGCCCATTCCAGGAGCCGCAATCTTCCCGGGATCTGTCGCGGGGCCGACATCCTGGTGGCCGCCGTCGGCCGGCCCGAAATGGTCAAGGGTGACTGGATCAAGCCCGGCGCCACCGTTATCGATGTCGGCATCAACCGAGTGCCGGCACCGGACAAGGGCGAAGGCAAGCACAGGCTGGTCGGCGACGTCGAGTTCGCCAGCGCCTCTCAGGTCGCCGGCGCCATCACACCGGTGCCGGGTGGTGTCGGCCCAATGACCATCGCCTGCCTGCTTGCCAACACCGTCACCGCGACTTGCCGTGTCAACCGCCTGCCGGAACCGGACGGGCTGGGCAGTTAGGGGTCTCACCATTACGGAAAATGGGGCCTCTCACACCTCGCCCCCCGAGGGGGAGGTCGGCCCTTAGCGGACGGTAGGGGAAGTCACAGGGAACGCACCTGCTATGGGGGATAAGCAACCCCCTCAATCATATTTCAGGTAAGCAAAGCGCAGATCTTTTTGCGGCGTGCCCTCCAGAGGACCCTCCTCCTCGCCCGGCTGCCACTGGATCACCTCTTCGATCTTGCGCGCGAGGGCGAAGTCCTTTTCCGTAATGCCATTGGCGGCATGGTTCTTCAGCCGAACCTCGAACCAGCCATAAGACATCGTGATGTCCGGGTGATGCCAGGCGGCCTCCGCCAGATGACCCACCGCATTCACCGCCATCAACGTGCCCTTCCAGCTGTTGGTCTTGTATTTGCGCCGGATCCAGCCATTCTCCAGATGCCATTTCGGCAGATCCTTCTCCAGGCGGGTCTGTATGTCCGTGTCGCTGAAGGTCTCTTCCCGGGGCTTGTCGTTCATGGTTGATCGCTCTCCTGGCTTCTGCCACAGTATCGACGCGAGAGGCGTTGCGACCAGTATCGCTCGGAAGCACCTTCATGCACAGACGGATTTCAGCCGTCTCCTGTTCGGCGGGCACCGACATTTCGACTGGCCGGCATCACCGGCAAAGGCTGAATGCAGACCATGTTGGACCGGGTGTCCGTTTTGGTGCCAGCGCGCCTCCACCTAGGTTTTCTCGATCTCGGCGGCAGCCTCGGCCGGCGGTTCGGCAGTCTTGGGCTGGCCATCAGCGACCCCTTCACTCGCATCAGTCTGCAACGCTCTTCGCAGTCACTGAGCTCTGGCCCGGACAGCGCGCGGGCCAGCCGCCATCTGGCACGGCTGCAGCGCTTTCTCGATCTCACCCGGCAATCCCATCATCTCCATGTGGACAGCGCCATCCCGCCTCATGCCGGCCTCGGCTCCGGAACGCAGATGGCGCTGGCTGTGGCAGCGGCCTTGCGGCGCCTCCACGGCTTGGAGCTGGATGTCCGGGGCGATGCCGCGCTGCTCGAACGGGGAGCGCGGTCGGGGATCGGCATCGGCCTCTTCGAAACCGGCGGCCTGGTCCTGGATGGCGGGCGCACTCCGGTGAGCGGTCCCCCACCCATCTTGGCGCGGCTCGAGTTTCCCCCTGAATGGCGTATCGTCCTGGTTCTCGACCACAAGGTCGAGGGCGCCCACGGGCCCGCCGAAATCAAAGCCTTCGAAGCCCTGCCCCGCTTTTCCGACGCGTTGGCCGGGGAACTTTGCCGGCTCGCCGTCATGCAGGCGATGCCTGCGGTGGTGGAGCGTGATCTCGATGCCTTCGGATCAGCCATCACCGAGATCCAACAAAGGCTGGGGGATTACTTCGCTCCTGCCCAGGGGGGACGCTATACCAGCCCGCGGGTCGCATTGGCCCTGGACCGTCTCGCCGACCTCGGTGCAACCGGCATCGGCCAGAGTTCTTGGGGACCGACCGGATTTGCCTTCACCGCATCGGAAGACAAGGCCCGGTCCCTGCTCGACCATCTGACCTCCTCCGGAGCGGCCCAAGGCCTCGACGTCCGGATCGTCTCCGCCTCCAATCGCCCCGCTGCCATCGCCGCCGGCGAACTGGCTCTGGACTGCATGACAACGGATCATCGCCCATGACCGACAAAAACATTCTGCACATGGTGACGCCGACCAAGCATATGAGCCCGTTCGACGTGAACATGGCGGCGGATGCCGGCTTCGATGTGCTGGCAACCTATACCGACGCCACGCTCGAAGAGATCACGGGGCTGGTCCAGGATGCCATCTTCTCCCGGCCGCCGAAGCTCGGCGTGAGGACTGGATTCTTCATCGGCGGCAAGGATGCAATCCTTGCCCTGGACATGCTCGATCACGCCAGAAAAGCCCTGGTGCCGCCGTTCGGGCTCTCCCTCTTCGCCGATCCCGCGGGATCCTTCACCACGGCCGCCGCCATGGTGGCGGTGGTGGAGGCGCTGCTCGCCAAGACCACCCATCTCGAACTGAAAGGCGCCCGGATCGCGATCTTCGGGGCAACGGGCGTGGTCGGTTTCTCGGCGGGCGTCATCGCAGCGCTGGAGGGTGCCGAGGTGACCCTGGTGGGCTATGACGGACCCGACCGCGTCAAACATCTGGCCCAGGAGATTGCCCGGCGGTTCAAAGCCGAGGCCAATTTCGCCGATGGCAGTTCGGAGGACAAAAAAACCCAGATTCTCGACGGCACCGACATCGTTCTCGCTGCCGGCAAGGCAGGGGTCCAAGTGCTCAGCACGGCGCAGATCGCCAGCGCCCCGTCCCTGCTGATCGCCTGCGACGTCAATGCCGTGCCCCCTTCCGGTATAGAGGGGCTGAGCGTTTCGTCGAATGGCGAGCCCATCGGTGATACGAAGGTCCTCGGCATCGGTGCCTTGGCGGTGGGCGCCATCAAGTATAAAACCCAATTCGGCCTGCTCAAGCAGATGACCGAGGCAAAGAAGCCCGTCACCTATGATTTCCGCGATGCCTTCAAATTCGCCCGCGACCTCGTCGGTTGAGCGGCCTTCGGTCTTGATCGCGGCGATCTCGGGGCGGTCGCTGGCGGAGGCCGCTTCAGAATCGGGATTTGCGCCGCTGGTCGCCGATATGTTTGGAGACTTGGATACTTTGGCCCTGGCGCAAGACTGTGCCGTCGTCCCTGGCGACTTGGACAAGGGATTCGACGGCGATGCCCTTATCCTCGCCTTGGAGACCCTTGCGCAGGGGCGCCATCCCATCGGTGTCGTCTATGGCGGTGGCTTCGATGGCCGACCCGATCTGCTTGAGCGACTCGAGAAACGTCACCGACTGATCGGAAACCCATCTCAGGTTGTGGCACAGGTCAAGGATCCGTTCTGGTTTGCGGATGCCTGCAGCCGCCTCTCCATCCCCCATCCCCGCGTGGCCAAAAGTCCGGTTGCGGACGAATGCGAATGGTTGGTGAAGCGCGCCGGCGGTTCCGGTGGCGCCCATATCCATCCGTTGAAAGAGAAGACGCTAAACGCTGACGAATACGTACAGGAACGCGTTGGGACACGGTCAGTTTCCGCCTTGTTTTGTGCAATGTCCCGGTCCTGCCAAATTCTGGGTTACAGCGATCAGTGGACGGATCAACAGGATGGGCAATCCTTCCTCTATGCCGGCACCGCGCGTCCCGCCGCGCTCTCGCATAATCTTGAAAAATCAATGAGTTACGCCGTTAGAGCGATGGCGACGGAGGCTGGGCTCGTAGGGCTCAACAGCGCGGACTTCATGGTCGACGAAGAGCAATTCTGGTTGCTGGAAATCAACCCGCGGCCGGGGGCCAGTTGCGACGTTTTCAGAGACCGTTCTCATTCACTGTTTGCCCGTCACGTGGCCGCCTGTAGCGGGTCCGAACCGGCGCCCTCCTGCATGTTCGATGGTGCGGCTGCAGCGGAAATCCTTTATGCATCCCAGAGGGTTGCTGCGGTCGCTGCGTTGGATTGGCCGGACTGGGCGGTGGACCGGCAGTCGCCGGGGTCGACGGTCGAACGGGGTTGGCCCCTGTGCACGGTGCGGGCCGAGGCGGCTACTGTTTTCGAGGCCAGGAAGTTGCTGGCCGAGCGGAAGAGGTACATGTCCAAGTTATTGAAAAACAACAGCGAATGACCATTCTGAGCGTCAATGCCAAGGCTCTTCGGCTGGTGGACAAGATGGTCCGTGATGCTGCAGAATTGCGGATCTCGGTCACCACCGGCCCCCTCGGGGAGCGGCTGATCGATGCCGGCGCCGCCGTTGCCGGCGGGATCGAGGCCGGCCTGCATCTCGCCCGCATCTGCATGGGCGGATTGGGCACTGTCAGCGCTGCCGCGGATCGCGGGCCCGATTCCTGGCCATGGAGCGTCGTGGTGCGGTCGTCGCTGCCCGTCATCGCCTGCCTCGGCAGCCAATATGCCGGCTGGAGCCTCCATCACGGAGACGGTGGAGACGCCTATTTTGCCTTGGGATCGGGCCCGGCCCGCGCCCTCGCGCACAAAGAAGCGCTGTTCGATGAGGTCGCCTATCGGGATCAGGCCGATCATGGCGTGCTCGTGCTCGAGACCGACACGGCGCCGCCGCCCGTGATCGTCGAGAAAGTGGCGGAAGACTGCGGAATTCCTCCCTCGAATCTCACCTTCATCTACGCACCGACCCGCTCGCTGGCCGGCACGATCCAGGTGGTCGCCCGCGTTCTCGAAGTCGCCCTGCACAAGGCGCATGCGGTCCATTTCCCCCTCGAGCGCATTCTCGACGGGCTCGGCACCGCGCCCATTTCGCCGCCGCATCCAGACTTCGTGACAGCGCTTGGCCGCACCAACGACGCCATCATTTATGGTGGCCATGTTCATCTCTTCGTCTCGGGTTCGAAGGAGGATGCGGAGGGACTCGCACAAGCCTTGCCCAGTGCAGGATCCCGCGATTTCGGTGCCCCGTTCGCGGAGATCTTCAAGCGCTTCAACGGCGATTTCTACGCCATCGATCCCTTGCTCTTCAGCCCGGCGGAGGTCATCGTCACCGCTGTGGATCATGGCGCCTCGTTCCATTCCGGCGCCAGGAGCCGCGATCTTCTCGACAAGTCGTTTCGGTAACCGTGACCGTGAACCCCTTCGCGCCCCGCATCGCCCTGTTCGCCGAAACGCGCGACAGTCACGCGCGCGCTCTGTCTCGCCGGCTCGAGGCTGGCGGCGCCGAGGTGCGGCGCATCAGTCTTGCCCAGTGTTCCTTCGATACCACCCGGCGGATCGGCATTGTTCTGCCAGGTTACGGGCGGGCCTTGCCCGATGCCGCCATCGTCCGCTCCATTCCGTCGGGCAGCTTCGAGGCCGTGACGCGCCGTCTCGGCATCCTGCATGGTCTGCGGGAACAGGGCGTCCTGGTGTGGAACGATGCCCGCGCAATCGAGCGCTGCGTGGACAAGTCGACGACAAGCTTCCTGCTGGCGCGCGCCGGCATCGGCACTCCCGCCACCTGGACCGTCGAAAGCAAAGCCGAAGCGGAGCGCCTCGTGCGTCGCGAAATGATGTCCGGGCCGCTGGTGCTCAAACCGCTCTTCGGCGCCCAGGGCAGAGGCATCAGACTCATCCAGTCGCCCGCCGATCTTCCGGAGGCGGGGGACGTCGCCGGGGTTTATTACCTGCAGCGCTTCATCGGACTGGAACAGCAGGGATTTCGCGACTATCGCGTCTTCGTGGTCGCGGGCCGGGCCATCGCCGCCATGGTCCGTCACAGCACTCATTGGGTCACGAATGTGAAGCAGGGAGGACAACCGCTGCCGCTGGACCCCGACCCCGAACTGGACTCCGTGGCTGTGCGTGCCGCAGCGGCCGTGGGCGCCGACTTCTGCGGTGTCGACATCATCCGCAACCGTGCGGGCGAGGCTGCGGTGTTGGAGGTCAACTCGATGCCGGCCTGGAGCGGCCTGCAGAAGGTAACGGAGGCCGACATTCCCGGAGAAATCGCCGCCGCGTTGCTGCTGGCTCTGGATTCCGTCCTGATGCGGAGGGACGTGGGTTGATCCCCACCGAAACCGACATTGCCAATGCCTTCATTGCGGCCTGCGTGGCCGAAATCGAGGCGCCCAAACCCGGAAACGTCCATCGGTTCGCGGACGGCCACGGTATGTCGGTGAAAGATTTTCTCACCAGCGCAGATGCCGCCGCAGCCTCACTTTCGCGCCGGAACACCCGCGTGGGGGAGCGCATCTTCGATGCGGTCACCGCAACAAAGGTGGCCGTAAATTGCAATACCAACCTCGGCATCATTCTGCTCGCTGCTCCGCTCGCGGCGGGAGCCGAGCTCGATGAGCCCCTGAGGGCGGGCCTGGCCACGGTCCTCACAGGCCTGGACATCGACGATGCCAACGCCGCCTTCGAAGCCATTTCGATCGCCGCACCGGCCGGCTTGGGCACGGTGGAGGAGCAAGACGTTCGCGGTCCCGCTACCTGCAGCCTGAGCGAGGCGATGATGCTGGCATCGTCGCGGGATCGGATTGCCAGAGCCTATACGGATGATTTCGACGAGATCTTCGGTCTCGGGCTCACCGCACTCGACGAGGCCGTCGAGCGGAATATTTCCGAATGGTGGCCGGCGACAGCCGTCTATCTCGCGCATCTGTCCGCCGCGCCCGACAGCCATATCCACCGCAAGCACGGGCTTGAAAGGGCGCAAGCGGTCCGGCTGGAGGCCAAGGAGCGGCAGGACGACCTTCTCGCTCTCGCCGATCCTGAGGTCATCCTCGAACGCCTGCTCGATTTCGACCGCGCGCTCAAGGCTTCAGGATTGAATCCCGGCACCTGTGCGGATCTCACGGTCGCCACGCTGTTTGCTGATCGGCTGCAGAGTATCTTGAAGAAAAACGCTGGTAGTGGTTGACTGAAGCTACGCGGAAGCATTTCCGCTCTATCTGGCCAACCGGTCCGGCGCCCTGCTGGATGCTGTCAACAAGGATAGCCGCACTGCCGCTTCGCGTAGCGGGCGGCCGTGGCAGAAGCATGCAAAGGGAGGAACTTGGCTTATGGCAAAGATCAACAAGGTTTGCGTCGGTGAATCCCTCGTCGGCGAGGGTAACGAAGTCGCCCATATCGACTTGATCATGGGACCCAGAGGAAGTGCGGTCGAGTCGGCGTTCTGCAATGCATTGGTCAACAACAAGGATGGGTTTACCTCGCTCCTTGCGGTCATCGCACCAAACATGCCCTGCAAGCCGAATACGGTGATGTTCAACAAGGTCACCATCAAGGGCGCTAAGCAGGCGGTGCAGATGTTCGGACCGGCACAACATGCGGTCGCGCTCGCGGTTCAGGACAGCGTCGCGGAAGGGGTCATTCCCGCCGACGAGGCCGACGACCTCTTCATCTGCGTCGGCGTCTTCATCCACTGGGAAGCGGCAGACGACAAGAAGATCCAGCAGTACAATTACCAAGCCGTCAAAGAGTCGATTGCTCGCGCAGTGGCCGGCGAACCCAACGCCGCCGAGGTCACCCAGAAGCGCAACTCCGTCACGCATCCGTTCGCTGCGTAACCGCTTCGAAGGTATCAAAATGAGGGGGCCCCGTGCCCCCTCGATTCCTTCGGAAATTTCTCCTCAACCCGCATCATCAGCCAGTCCCAGGCCTGCTGCTCCTCGGGGCCTGCGGTCTTGGATACCGCAATTTCCAGATAGGCGATCTCCGCCTCGATCTTCTCCCGTGGCAGCATGTCGATCCGGCTCACCAGTATTGCCAATTCGAGCACGGCCGCCTTTGCCCGGTTCAAGCCGCGGAACGGTGCATGAGTGACGACCGTCAGCACCTTGCAGCGAAATCGCGGGCGCAACGGATCATCGGTGACATCGACCACAGCCATCTCGGCATGGGCTAGGCTCGCCTGGAGTCGAGGCACACTGAATCTCGGCATCTCGATGGTCGGCCAGTCCCGGCGCCCCGTCAGACAACCGGCGATAATCCTGATATCGTCTACATAATTCGCGACGGCAAAAGGATTTTCTTCGAGGTTCTTCAGTGTGGCCGACGGGCGGAAGGGCGCGATCACCCAATAGTCGCTGTCCTCGATCAGACCCAAGGGAGCGATATGGACCTGGCCGTTGAGGCCGCTTGTGGTCACCACGCATTCGCGGATCATGGGCATCGGTTCAGCCCTTGGTCTTTGCACGCAGCGTATGTCCAGCCTCGGCGAGGCGGGATTTATCCTCACTCCGCTGATCAACCGCAACGCCCCAGTTCAGCGGCTCATCTTGGGCATAACGCTTACCGAGACGAAAGGCTGTCTCAGCTTTCATCAACTCGGTCCCGAGATAGAAGGCGTGAGCGCCGTCTTGCTCGACGCCGAGTTTGGGAAAAAGCGACATTGCGTCTCCCGCCACATGGTGCCCGTCGGCGTTGTAAATGTGGATCCCCTCGCTGGTCACCTCAATGCGGAAATTTCGGTCGCGGACCTGACGGGCCAGGGTGGCGACTTCCGCGGGAGTCGACGCATAGGGGATGCGGTCATGGAGTTGCAGCAGAGCACTGCTGTAGTCGCGTGGCAGGCTATGGTCCCGACGTGCTGCATGCATGATACGCCGCGAGATGTCATGTTCCTGAATGGTGCGGCGGGTATGGGGGCTCACATGAACCACCAGGACATTGGCGATGTCCAGCTCCGAGCAGATTCCCATCAACATCGCCGTGACCCCACCCGTATCCGCGTCCGTGAGCTCAGTGAGGTTGCCGGTTCCCATGAGGATGGGGGCATCCGGGTAAGTCCGCCGAAGCTCGGCATAGCGACTGAGAGAGTCCATGAAACCAAAATGGATCGGATCAAGGATCGGATCTGCGACCCAGCTGATCCCGGCGCGATCCGCCATCTCCATGGCCTCGAACAGGGAGGCCATGTCACCATGCATTTCAGGGATGAGAATGGCTGCCGCTCCGGTGTCCTGAGCAATGGACAGTGTGCTTCGATTGAGACTCAGCAACCAATCCGCGCCAGCCTTGGCGCCACGCTCGAGTTCCTCAGGATCTGCCGAGTCCACGCTCACCTGCAGACCTGCAGCTTTCAACTCGCGGACCGCGTCCTCGAGATGAGGAAAGGGCGCCCCCGGCAAGCATCCAAGATCAATGACGTCGGCCCCTTCGCTGCGCAACAACAGGCCGCGTGCGACGACAGCATCAACCGCCAAGGCTGGAGCATCAACGATCTCGGCGAAAATTCTGACGGCATGGGCCGACAGATCCGGTGGCGGTCCCACGCGCCCCAGGAAGCGAGGCAGATCTACGAGCTCATCCGGCCCGCGCTCAAAGACAACTCCGAACCTCGCTTTCAGGCGGCCAAGATCAACCCTCGCGCGGCCTGGAAGAATGACCTTGTCTGTTTCCGGAGGAAGCATCAGGCGACGCTCGATGATCGCCTCTGTCATGAGAGCTGCGACTTTGACGCCGATGTCGACGATGGACCACCGAAAATTAAGGTCGGCCAATTCGCACAGAATCTTTTCGAGACGTGGCCTTGCAAGCCGGCCGGTCACAAATGCAAAGTGCTCAGGCATGGAGGGGGTGGTGTGAAGCCACCGCGCCCGTCACTGCAGCAACCAAATCTGCCTGCGATCCTGGACCAAGTAGGACAAGTTCTTGGGGCCACCGCTTCAGCATTGCGGGAAGAGCAGGATCGACCAGACCGGCATCCACTGCAGCCTCTACCGACATAGCCTGAGATGCCGGAGCTGCGTGCTTTATCAAAACCAGTCTTCTACCGCCGATCTGACCGCCGAACCAAGCCGCCAGGCTATCCGATGTAACCTCCCAGGACTGTTGAATCTCGGAGTCAGCCAAGGCCATGGCCGAAGGGCACCAGACGGGCACCAAGCCCTCGCGAAGGACGCTGTTGATCTCCGCAACCGTCGATGTTGCCCTCAGTCTCCCAGTCAGGCTGCAGATCGCATGCGCGTACTGCTCCATGGCGAGCAATGCCATGTGGTGGGCCGCCGCGTCGCTGAAACCCATTTTCGGCTGCAGCTCGCGAACAATATCTGCGAAGGGACCGCCGCCCGGCACCAGAACGATACGGCCGCCGAGCATTTCAAGGCTGTGCAGCCACTCTGTTAGCGCGGCTGAACGAGCGTAGCTTCCTCCCAGCTTGACGACCGAGACTTTCGTCATGCGCGCTCCATGCTCGCAGACATTTCCTCCAAGGCCGATTGAGCCGATTCATTCTCACGAATGATCTCAATGCCGACACTGCCATTGCCGATATCCAGCTTCGTCACCTTCACCGCAACCCTCAAGGCGCGAGGCTCATCCAGGACCCGTTCGGCCAGCTGTTCGGCCAGAGTTTCCAGAAGAACGACGTGTCCTGCCGAGCAGATTTCGGTAATGGCGTCGGTGACGACGTCGTAGGAGAAGGCATTGCGCATGTCGTCGAACCGCGCTTTGGGTGCTGCGATCTGGACGTTCACGTCGAACCTTACACGCTGCTCGCGGCCCAGTTCACTGGAGTATGCTCCAACGGGCATGGACTTGATCACGCCCTCAACGACCACTCGGTCCAAGCCTCCTGGTCGCATTTCGCCATTTTTGCGAATTCTTGGACGCGTCTGATGCACCAGATCGGCGATCTCGCGCACGGCATCCAGGCTCAGAGCCGATTTTCTATCACCACGGCAAAGAGCGCCCCGAAACCCGATCACATCGGGCAAAAGTGGAAGTAACCGGGGAACATCCGGGGCCTCCAAGGACCCCGCCAATCCAACCATCAGCTGCAAATTCCGAGCAGCGTCGACCAAGCTTCTGAGGGTGCTCAAGTCAGCGAAGTCCAGAAGCCTTCCCCGTCCCTTCGCCGCGGTGTCCACGATCACACCTGAGAATCCTGATTGCTTCAGTATTTCAAGAAGATCGAGCGGTATTCCTTGGTCAGCGAATAGCACGCCGATCAGCTTTGCACTTTCGCTGACAGAGCTTAGCGCTCTGATGCAGTCCTCCCGACCTGGCTCGTTGAACAACCCAACCTTGACGTAGTCGACGCTCGTCTGCGCCATGGATCTCGCAGCCGCCACGACCTGCTCGGGGATCATGGGTAGGTCGCCTGTCACTGCGCTTGTCGGTCGACGGCCTCTTAGTTGTGCTACCGCACCCGCAACAACCTCAGGCGGCAGCGCCCCGAGCGCTCCAGCCTTGGGATCTTTGAAATCGATGATATCGGCGCCGCCGGCCACAGCAAGCTCCGCCTCATGGGCTCCCACGACGCTGGCAAGCATCTTCACGCTCATCATTGAGCCACCTGCGGTATCAAGCGGTTGCGCATCAAGTACTTCAATCCTCTCGACCATGACTCATCGGTATTGCCTCGAATATCGACGCTCCCACCGGCAAGAAGCTTTCCGGACTGCGTATCTTTAACCTGAACCCGGATGCCGAGGATAAGATTCGACACCTTGTGTACAAAACCGGTGACGACGACGTCGCTCCCCAGAGTGCGCGCAAGCTGCAACTCGCACCCCTCACAAGCAAAAAGATTGATTTTTTTAGCCTCTTGAGCAACCGAGTCAGTGCTGACGATCCTGAATTTGCCTGTAGCGGCTAGGTCCTGTCGCAGTTGCTGAGTCAGTCGATCCAGGCGCTGGCGTTCAGCCGCCGATACCTGCCCGTCGGGACTTGCCACGCCTGTATCGAGAAATTCGAATGCAAAGACAGCAGCCGTCCTCGGGGACTCCGACGCCATTGCGATCCCGCATTGTGAGATCGTCAGAAAGAAACATAGTCTCAACAGTTTAAAGGGCTTCACAACGCTCATCAGATCACTATCATGGCGGGTGGCACCGAATAATAGTCACAACCGCACAGCGGTGAGGCTGATCATGTCATGGCGGGAGGTTTCATGCCAGGACGAGTGTGCCGTTTCGCATGGAAGCTCTGTCTTATCGCGCTCATCATGTTTGGCCCCTCGGTCACGCTCGGCAGCGCTGACCCTCTTTCCATCAAAATCGGGTCCATCCGGCTCGTCGAGAACGAACTGACTCTCTCGATCGTTGAAAAAGCGCCGGAGAATGACGGCTTTGCCGGCGCCGAGTTGGGGATCGCCGACAACAATACGACGGGCAAATTTCTCAATCAGACCTTCGAATTTGTCGATATCCCCCTCAAATCCGGAGACAACCCCCTCCCAGCGCTACAGACGCTCACCGAGGCGGGGATAAAATTCATTCTGGTCGATTTGCCTCCCGAGCAGGTCCTGGCCGTCAGCGACGCCGCCCAAGGCAGCGGCACCACCATCTTCAATGTCGGCTCGAGCGATGACTCGCTCCGGGAAGAGAATTGCCGGAGCAACGTGCTGCACATTGCTCCCAGCCGGACGATGCTCGCCGACGGGCTTGCCCAGTACCTGGTCCTGAAACGATGGACACGCTGGTATCTGGTTTTCGGCTCTCATCCGGAAGACCGACTCTGGGCAGATGCCCTCCGGCGCGCCGCCGACCGTTTCGGCGCCAAGGTCGTCGGCGAAAAGATGTTCGAGGATACGGGGGGCGCCCGGCGCACCGACACCGGACAAGTGCAGGTTCAGAACCAGATCTCGACCTTCACTCAGGACGCCCAGGATTATGACGTCATGATTGCAGCAGATGAGAACAATGTTTTCGCTACGTATCTTCCCTATCGAACCTGGGAAGCGCGTCCCGTCGCCGGGTCTGCCGGGCTGGTGCCATCGAGCTGGCATGCGGCCCATGAACAATGGGCGGCCATGCAGATCCAGAACCGCTTTGCAGCGAAGTTCCCGCGTAGGATGCGGCCAAAAGACATACAGTTCTGGACCGCCGTTCGCATCGTGGGCGAAGCAGCCAGCCGCAAGAACAGCGGCGACCCCCATGTTCTCATCGACTATATCCAGTCGCCAGATTTTTCGATCGCCGCGTTCAAAGGGCAAAAGCTCACCTTCAGAGATTGGAACTGGCAGCTTCGGCAGCCGATCCTCCTCGGTGACGGCGTCGCCGCAATCGCTGTTTCGCCGCAAGAAGGCTTCCTTCACGAGACTTCCACTCTCGACACTCTGGGTATCGACCGCCCAGAAACGGCCTGCGCACTAAAATAACAAGGGGAGGACGACCGCCATGAAAACTTTAATGGCGCCATTGGTGGGACTGGCCTTCGCGTATCTCACACTAAGCCCAGCCAACGCGTACATGATTTATATTTCAAATGAGCGCGACAATACCGTCAGCATCATCGACTCTGGCACTATGGAGGTGACGAAGACAATCAAAGTCGGGCAACGCCCGCGTGGAATTACTATGACCAAAGATGGTCAATTTCTGCTGGTCTGCGCGAGCGATGACGATACTGTCGAGGTCATCGACCCGAAAACAGGTGAAATCGTCGGGACACTCCCCTCAGGTCCGGATCCCGAGCTGTTCGTTTTGCACCCCTCTGGCAATCCTCTCTACATCGCTAATGAGGACGACAACCTCGTTACCGTGATCGACCTCGATAAACGTACCGTGATCGCCGAAATTACCGTTGGCGTTGAGCCGGAAGGCATGGCGGTTTCTCCTGACGGGAAGACTGTCGTGAATACTTCGGAAACGACAAACATGGCTCACTTCATCAATGTTGAGACAAACGAAATTACCCACAACGTCCTCGTCGATTCTCGGCCTCGATTTGCCGAATTCAAGTCGGACAGTTCGCAATTGTGGGTATCGGCAGAGATCGGCGGGACGGTCAGCGTCATTGATAACAAAACCAGGGAAGTCATCAAAAAGATCAGCTTCGAGATCCCTGGCATCCGTGTCGAGGCCATCCAGCCCGTAGGTGTGAGAATTACGAAAGATAGAAAGAAAGCCTTTGTCGCTCTCGGCCCCGCCAATCGGATCGCGGTGGTCAATGGAGAAACCTACGAAGTAGAGAAATACATCTTAGTGGGACAACGCGTGTGGCAGCTGGCCTTTTCCCCTGATGAAAAGTTGCTTTTCACCACCAACGGAAATTCCAATGACATCACCGTCATTGATGTGGAGAGCCTAGAGCCGATCCAGTCGATCGCCGTAGGGCAGCAGCCTTGGGGCGTAGCAGTCTCACCAGAATGAAAAATTATAGAGGGAGCATACCCACCATGAAGTCGCTGGTTCTAGGTTCACTGGCCTTATTCGCTGTTTCGACCCCGTGCGCATTGGCTGAGGGCTATCTCGCAGCCAAGGCAATCGAATTGGGCGACCTCATCCTTGGCACTGACGACCTTGGCTTTGGCGTATCACATCAGAACTATGACATTGAAACGGGCAAGTCCTACAGCTTGACGATTTCCTCCAGTGGAAAGCAGGAGTGCGCCTGGATCGCTCCGGAGTTCTTCAATTTCGTTTGGCTTCGCAAAGTTGAAGCTGGAGAGGTGGAGATTAAGGCCACGCATCTTTATGAACTGGAGTTCGAGGAAGAGGGCGAGGCTAGCATATTCTTCGTGCCAATCCGCCCCGGGACGTTCGAGTGGAGTTGCAGAGGATTGGAAAGTCGAGGAATGAAAGGAACTTTCACCGTTAAGTAGCTCCGACGTGAATGGCGAAATACGAGGGCGTGATGGATTGCTGGCGCTGGAAGTGGCGCGGCTGAACTATTCCTATGGCTCGCGACAGGCACTGGCAGACGTCACATTTTCCGTCCCTGCAGGATCCTTTGCGATCCTGTTAGGGCCGAATGGCGCTGGTAAATCGACCTTATTTTCCCTAATCACACGCCTCTACACCGCTCGCAGTGGCTTCCTCAGAGTCTTTGGCTTTGATGTGAACCAGACGCCGCGCGAGGCCCTTGCCATGTTGGGTGTGGTTTTTCAGTCCAGAACACTCGATCCTGATCTTTCGGTTCTGCAGAACCTAACCTATCATGCCGCTCTTCATGGTATCGGATCGCGGGACGGAAGAGAGCGCGCAGCCGAAATTCTCGAACGGTTCGGCCTGTCAGCACGTGCTGATAGCAAGGTCAGGACGCTGTCTGGCGGACAGATGCGCCGCGTAGAGATCGTGCGCGCATTGCTTCACACCCCCCAGCTTCTACTCCTGGACGAACCAACGGTGGGCCTAGATGTTACGTCGCGCGGAGACCTTCTCCGGCACGTCCGACAGCTTGTTTCGCAAGACAATATCGGCGCTCTGTGGGCTACGCATTTGATTGACGAGGTCTCTCCGACGGATTTGGTCATCATCTTGCACGAAGGGCGCGTCCTTGCCCAAGATTTTGCGAGCCGGATCGTCCTGGCAGCTAATGCTTCAGATATCCGAGAAGCTTTTCTTCTTCTTACTGCCGCCGATTCAACGCAAAATACCAGCTTGGCAGTCGATCAATGAAAGGTGCTGTGGCGAGATCCCGGGGTCCACGGGAGTTGACTCTCCGCCATTATCTCATCTGCCTGTTTGGGATTATGCGCCGGGAAGCCCTTCGCTTTACCCATCAGCGCGAGCGTTTTTTCGCCGCTCTGGTTCGCCCATTGCTATGGCTGTTTATTTTTGCTGCCGGATTCCGGCAAGTCCTCGGTGTGTCTATCATACCCCCGTACAAGACATACATTCTCTACGAGGTCTTCATCGTCCCCGGACTGATTGCAATGATCCAGCTGTTCAACGGAATGCAATCGTCGCTCTCCATGGTGTATGACCGGGAGACAGGCCATATGAGGACGCTTCTCGTCAGCCCCTTTCCCCGGTGGTTCTTACTTACCGCGAAGCTGCTTTCTGGAGTGACCGTATCCATCATTCAAGTCTATGTTTTCTTGGCGATTGCTTTGCTCTGGGACATAAAAGTGCCGACCCTCGGCTATCTCGCTGTACTACCAGCCCTTGTTCTGGCTGGGCTTATGCTTGGCGCCTTCGGATTGTTGCTTTCTTCCTTGGTCAAGCAGCTTGAGAATTTTTCGGGGGTCATGAACTTCGTCATTTTCCCTATATTTTTCGCGTCGTCTGCTCTTTATCCTCTCTGGCGAATCCGTGAGGCCAGCCCAATCCTTTTCCAGATCTGTCAATGGAATCCATTCACCCATGCAGTCGAACTCATTCGGTTCGCGCTTTATCTGCAGATCAATTGGTTTTCACTTGGTATTGTCGTTGGCTGCACTGTCACATTTCTGGGAAGTGCCTTCATTGCCTATGATCCCTCACGAGGTCTTTTGGGGCGACGTGGTGTCCAAGGAACAGCAGTATGAAAATGTTGCAAGTCGTCTCCCTCCTGCTTCTGGCATCAACAGCCGGACTGGCATGCGCTAATGCAAGCAGTTCTACTGACTGGCCTTGTGTGCAGCGAAGGGTGCCGGAAATCACATTGGCGACGGTGTGGTCAGGGCCGGAATTAGCTCAAGATTCTCTGAAGTTGCTTGACGACCCAGAGATTAATGAGGTGGTTGAGAGGATCGCGTCGCGTCGGACCAATTTTGAGGAGGCACGTAAGATTATCCTAGATTTTAAGGATCGCGTCAAAGGACGCGAGCGGCAAGTTCTTCCTGCCTTGATGGTCGGAGTTGTTGAGAATTTAAATCGCGAGCGGAGTGCGGTCATAGAAGGAATTGAGCGTTATGCCCGCCGTCAAGAGGAGCTTGCAGACAAAATCCGTGCCCAGAGTTCAAAAGTCGACCACGATCGTTCGGCATCCAGAATTAGTTCAGAAGGATCCACGGAGGAGGAGGAACTTCTTTGGGAAACACGTGTTTTTGAGGATCGGCAAAGATCACTCACCGCCGTCTGCGAAGTTCCCGTCCTGATAGACCAGCGTTTATTTCAATTAGCCAGGATAATTCACGGCGCTATAACAAACTGACAATTAACCAAATTTCCTCGTTATCTAGACATTTTGTTGTCTTTCTCATCAAGAAGAGGAACATCAAAAGAGTGAAGTATGGAGTTTATCTCGTTCTGATTCTCTCGTATAATCTTATTTAAGGTGCGCTTCCATTCTTGGTCGGACGGGCGCACCCCCATGGTAATCCGGTAGATCATCCTTGGCCCGGTTGTTTCCTTAGTAAGAGGAACTACTTTGAGAGCGGGTTCTTCGGCAGCGAAATGCGCCGCTAGAGGTCCCCAAAGAATTCCTACATCTATTTCACCAGATCGAATGTCATCCGTCATCATCTTGGAGGATGAAATCAGACGCGTATCGACCATAAGGGGATAGGGGCGCACTTGCGGCATCAAACCCGCTGCTGCGAGGTTTGAAGCAGGTGGAGTACCTGCAACCACGCCAATCCGCTTGTCGCGCAAACCGGGATCCTCAAGCGTCACAATGTCGTCCAAGCCTCGTCCGGACTTAAAGACCAATGCATAAGCCGTCCGATAATAGGCATTGGTATTCTGGACAAGTTCATCGCCTTGAGGATAACCAATGATGATGTCACAGCGATGAGCTCCTAGAGTCCTCCGAACAAATCCAGTCACCATTGGGAACCAGATATAGGAAACTGATTTTCGCCCTAATTTCGGAGCCAAAAACTCTGCGATCTTATTTTCAAATCCCTCCCCTTTATCGTTTGAGAAGGGTAAGTTGTTTGGATCGGCACAGACGCGGAGAGTATCAGGATCCACAAGCTCAATGCGCATTCCCAAACCTGATTTCTGGGAGAATGCGCATTGCATTGGGGCGAGGACGACTGCAACCGCAGCAATGAGACTCGTCCCAAAAACATTGAATCTATTAAGATACATGTTGTCAGCTTCCCAGGCAGGCGTTCTCTGCTTCTCGTGTCGCCTCCGTCTTATCTTCCCGCTTCGCAGGACGACCGCGAGGAAGATCACCTTGCGCCCTTGCTCGCAGGTAAACATAGATGTCGTCCAGATAACACATCACGTTCTGATTCAAACCGAAGGCGGGCATGACGCTGTGCTGGGCTGCGTTGTTAACTTGCCGTCCATTGACGACAATTTCCGTAAAGTCTCCGTAATTCAAAGTTTTCATCGAAGTGGCCAAAGCAGGCGCGTAGCTCGAACCCGCCCCGTCAGGGCCATGGCAGACGTGACACTCAGAATGGTACCGCCTGAACCCTGAGTAAGTGAACCAGTCTACAGTGCCATCTGCCTGTATTCTGAACGTTGGGTCGCCCTCTGAATCGAAGTATTTTCCATCCGTTTCTGAAATAGACGCAGGATCGCCAGGCGGCTCTGCCAATGCCGCGGTCAAGGACGCAAGCATTAGAACCGCGGCCCATGAAAAAGTCCGCATACATTCCTCTTTGCTCAGTTTTTAGGAGATCAAAAATGGAAAAGGGGGCACTTAGGGTGCCCCCTTGATGGTCAATCCGGAATTGCAAATACTGTCAGCTGGCCGCCCAAAGCCGTATAGTTCGAAAGGCTGGCATACCCGCCTACCGCTCCCAAACCGGCTTGTGGGTCAGTCAACCCAGCTGCCAAACCAATTCCGGCCCATCCGCCAATACCGGACAGAACTGCAACATATTGCTTACCGTCGTACTCATAGGTGGTGACGTTACCTATGATGCCAGATGGGGTTTTGAACTTGTAAAGCTCTTTTCCATCCTTGGGATCGACTGCCTTGAGATACCCCTCAAGCGTTCCGTAGAACACCACACCACCTGCTGTCGCGAGCGCTCCCGACCAAACGGAGAACTGCTCAGGCTTCGACCAAACGATCTCGCCTTTGCCTGCATCCCAAGCAATAAAGTTGCCCATGCCGCCGTGGCTTCCTGGTGCGGGATACATACTCAAAGTGGCGCCCACGTAGGGCTGACCTGCCGTATAACTCACTCTAAAGGGTTCGTAGTCCATACAGACGTGGTTCGTCGGCACGAAAAAGAGCTTTGAGCCCGGATCAAAAGCTGCAGGCTGCTGATCTTTCGTACCTAGCGCGGCTGGGCACACGCCAGTGGTATTGGTGTCCTCGCCGTTATGTTGCGTGGAATACTTTGCGACCACGGCGGGACGCCCATAATTCTTGCTATTCCTATCCATATCCACGCCCGCGGTCCAATTGACCGCGGGGTCATACTTCTCTGCAACAAGCAGTTCGCCAGTCTCGCGATCCATTGTGTAAGCGAGACCATTTCGATCAAAATGAACCAAGGCCTGATGCTTTGTGCCGTTCACATCGAAATCATCCACTAGGATCATTTCATTGACGCCATCAAAATCCCATTCGTCATGGGGCGTCATCTGGTAAACCCACTTGGCCATTCCCGTATCTGCGTCGCGGGCGAATATCGTCATTGACCAAGCGTTGTCGCCGGGGCGTTGACTTGGATTCCACGTTGACGGGTTGCCTGTACCGTAAAAAACTAAGTTGAGCTTAGGGTCGTAAGAGAACCAGCCCCAGGTGGTACCGCCACCGATCTTCCACTGGTCCCCTTCCCACGTCGACGTCCCGCTATCCTTACCAACTGCTTTGCCGAGATGCGTTGTTTTTTCCGGATCCATCAGGGTATCGCTGTCCGGTCCCATCGAATAGCCACGCCAAACCAGCTTTCCATCCGCCAGATTATAGGCCGTCATGTGCCCACGAACGCCAAATTCACCACCCGAGATGCCGATCAAGACCTTGTCTTTGACCACCAGCGGAGTAGCGGTCCCCGTCTCGCCCTTGGAAGGATCTCCGTTCTTGACCGACCAAACGACTTGGCCAGTCTTTGCATCTAGTGCAACAACTGTCGTGTCTGCTTGATGGAGAATAATCTTACCATCTCCGTAAGCGACACCACGATTAACCGTGTCACAACACATTACAGGGATGACATTGGGATCTTGCTTCGGCTCATAGCGCCACTTGATAGTTCCCTCCTTAGACAGGTCTAGAGCATAGACAGTGTTAGGAAAGGGAGTATGGACATACATCGTGTCGCCAAAAATCAGCGGTCCACCTTCGTGCCCTCTCAAGACACCCGTCGAGAAAGTCCATGCCACCTGCAGTTTTCCGACGTTCTCTTTATTGATTTCATTGAGACTAGAATATCGGTGATTTGCATAATTTCCCGACTGCATCGCCCAGACTTTAGGGTCTTCAGTCATCTTTACTAATTCATCATTAGCTAAAGCTGCGGATGACAGGCCTGAGGCCAGAGCACCTAAGCCAAATGCCAAGGCCAAAAATTTGCGCATGTTTCTTCCTCCCTCGACTGTCGTCGATTTCATCCAGGTCCGACGCCATGCTGCAGGCGCAGCCCGCACAGACGGATCTTAGTATGGGAAGGGTTTCCGGCAGCGTGTCACGACCTCAGCGAGGTACTCGGGGCACCGATATGAGCACCCCACCTGGCCTGCGAAGAAATGTCAGCGCTCCCAAACAACTGACGCTCTTGAAGCCGGAAACCAAATAAATTCTAAGATGGATTTCCGGCGCTGGCAACAAGTTGATTTATCTGCATTGCAGTAAAACTTCGATAATTAATATTGCATCGCAGCAGATATTTTCTGTTCGTTGCAATTGTGATCATGCCTATGAACTAGCCCGCCCTCGATCCGTCCATCAGCATCGCCACCGCGGCTGCGGGCGCGCAAGCGCTTGCCCATTGTTTGTGTTGCTCCTCGCAGACCACCAAGTCTCCAAACTGAACGAATTGCACTCCCAGAGCGGAACTCAGGCGTCGCACTACAGGAAGTCCAATTCCAGCACCCACAATAGGTCCTTCTTGCGCCTCACCGAATCTCGAACGGCTCAGAGCGGCGGCGTCAACGAGCATTCGCAACTGACTTTCAGCGAACCATAAAGCAAGATCTCTGGCCTGTAGTTCAGTTAGATCCGAAGCATCCCTACCTATCATTCTCGAAAGCCGCTGAACAGAAGCAGAGATACTCTTTTCTCTGTTGTCCGCTGTTTGATGTTGGTCCACGGCCTCATCAAGTTGTCCCAATATTCTATAAATATCCGAAGTTGTTGCAAAATGCTCGTTCATCAAAGCGGTCCACTGCCCGGCAAACGGCGCCTTCTGGCAAATTGACATCAGAAAGCTTCTTGTAAAGCCCGTATAAACTAGCTCACCACTGGTCAAACGGTCGGCATCTGTATAGCCATTGTTCATACACTGACCACCCATAACGGTTATCAGATCAGTAGTCGTGGATCCCATGTCGACGAACAATGCACGTGGAATTTTTTTTGCTACATAACTTGCGCTTGCATGCCAATTTGCGGAGGCTATCTCATGCACGCATCTTCTCGCAGAAGAGGCATCAACAAACCCCGCCGGTCCCGCATAGAATTTCGTATTCTCTCTTCCCATTAAAGAGGCCAATATCTCTGATAACTGAACGACTCCCTCCGCCCGGCTGGGAAATATGTCAGATAGCTCTCCCGTCATCGTGATAACATTGACATCTGACGAGCCAATTAGTTTCCTGGCACTTTCCAACGCTCGATCAAGCTGCTCCAGGCCCTTCCACAAGGGGCAAAGAATTTGTACGACTTCCCGCACAACTCCATTCTCGACGCGTGCAGCCTTGACATGCGCACCTCCAACGTCCCATCCAATTATGGTCACCATCTCTCCGACACTCGTTCGTTTCGATCCGGCAATGAAGATCATCCCCGTCGTCGATTTAAAAAACTCTCTGGTCGTGCATGCACGGCGCGGCGACCGTGGCCATTACCGGCCGATTGGGAGCCGACTTAGCGCCTCTGCAAAACCTTTGGATGTTATTGCTGGGCTACTGGGCTTCTATCCATTCAAAGAGATATACATTGCCGATCTGGATGCCATTACCACCCAGGGGCAAAACGATGAGGAGATAAGAGAAATTCTTCTTCATCATCCCGATTTGGAGGTCTGGCTCGACCAAGGCCCAAGGCACATAATCGACGGACCGCCACCTCCACCTGCCCCTCGCTTACGAAATATATTTGCGAGCGAGAGCATGAATGACTGCCATGATTTTAGGCGAGTTAGCAGCAGTCGGGGGTCAATTCTATCATTAGATTTTATTGGAGATAAATTTTTGGGTCCGGAAGGATTACTGGAGGACGAATCTTGGTGGCCTAACACGGTAATTGTAATGTCTCTCTCTCTCGTGGGAAGCGGAATGGGCCCTGATTTCGGCCGCCTCGACTCCATACTTGAGAGAGCCGGCAATCGAAATATCGTTGCCGCAGGCGGCGTCCGACATCAACTAGACCTCAAACTCTTGGCTGAACGCGGAATTTCAGGAGTCCTTATGGCGACGGCCATTCATGAGGGAACAATCACAAGCGAAGAGTTACAAGCAGTAAGCGAGAGATAATCACGATCTCGATCCGCATCGAACATTTGCTAAGTGCGGGTTAGAAGCACCGCACCTCAGCTTCTGCCTGACTTCTGCGCAGATTATCTATGGCAGCTTTTGCAGGCTCGCTTGACCTGAACAGAACGCCCTTTTCTCCCGAAATCTGCCCCATCTGCAGAAAAGTTTCGGCGCTAACATATTGCTCATAACTTAAAAGGGAGGCGATTATGTCGATTGAACAGGAGCATTTTTCGAGCATTTGTATATTTTCGCCGTTTGCCTTCATACATGCAAAAACGTAATCAGCGCGCGCAGCCGTTGGGTAATCGTTCAATGTTGCGCCGAGGCCAGGAACACCAGGAAGCGCAACCAGTATGGCGCAACACAAAGATCGCAGTGAACTTATTCCCATGCTCAAGCCTCAGATTCTTTTATCTTCTTAGCAAATTCGCGATACTGATAATCGAGAGTCGATGCAACAGAATCACTCTCTGCGAGGGCGACAAGCGTCGGGTTGAACTTGGAAAGATGACATGCGGGATCAGCCTCTCTAGCGGATCCCGTAATTGATAAAGCTTGGCAACGGCAGCCACCCCAGTCAATTTCGCGCCTTGCGCAGGTTGAACATGGCTCACGCATCCAGCCTGTTCCGCGGAAGGCTGAAAAGGCAGGAGATCGCTCCCAAATGTCAGACAGCGGATAGTCAATCACACTCCAAAATTCTAACTCCTTGATTGTTTCTGCAGCGTGACATGGCAAGACCTTGCCCACAGGCGTGACATTCAGAGACTGCCGTCCCCACCCCCCCATACAAGGCTTTGGGTACCTGGCATAATAATCAGGGACGACTGCATCAATAACGATAACGCCCTTGTACTCAGCCCGCAGGCGTTCAACGACTTGAACGGCCTCAATGGTCTGCTCCCTTGTTGGCATCAAGGCATCTCGATTTTTCAGTGCCCATCCATAATATTGCGCATGAGCAATCTCTATGCGCCTCGCCCCAAGCGAAACAGCTAAACCAACAAACTCCTCAATTTTATCTATGTTACGCCTATGAATTACTGTATTTATAGTGAGTGGCAATTCAAGATCTATGACGCCCTTGGCGAAACCAAGCTTTTGATGATGGGATCCCTTGAGACCACTAATTACGTCGGCAACCTCATCTCTCGTGTCCTGCATTGATAACTGAACATGATCTAAGCCAGCCATTGCCAAAGCTTCTAATTTAACAATGTCAACGGAAATCCCTGATGTGATCAAATTAGTATAAAGGCCTACTGCATGGCAATGGGCGACGATTATCTCCAAATCGCTTCTTGATGTGGGCTCTCCACCCGACAAGTGCACATGAATCACCCCAATTTCCGCCGCTTCTGAGAACACCCTGCACCATGTCTTTGTATCGATTTCCTTACTTCTTCTGTCTAAATCCAAGGGATTCGAGCAATAGGGACATCTCAGCGGACATCGATGAGTGAGCTCGGCAAGCATTCCTGTAGGAGGCGCCACTGGACTCTTCAATCTCATAGTTCCAAAACTCTCTTTTTACTTAAATCTAATAGAAACTCCACAACATCTGTCGAAATCATATCCCGCTCGCAGGAAAACTGCTGCGCCAGTTCCTCGATAATTGTGTTCAAAGAAGATTTTCCGTCACATCTTTTCAATATTTCAAGAGCGATTGAATCTGGCTTCAGAATTCGCTCTGGCGCCAATAGCACCCAGTTTTCTCGGATGGCATCATACTTAAGACGCACTCCCCTAAGAAGCCTAGGGGTCGCATCTCCAGATATGGACTGATCACTCATTGTCTAGTCTTGAATCGAAGGCACCTGGAGGAACGAAACCAGGATTCACATACGCATAGTATAGTGCATCCAGTTGAGCCCACAGGACGCTACACTTAAAGTATAGTGCGTTTATAACCGCTTCTTGCTGATCCGGCCGGCAAGCATTTTCTCTTACATAATTCAGAGCAAAACTTGCATCCCTTGGCGCCTGGACGAGACGCTTCTCGAAATAAGCAAGGGTCATTTCAGAAATAAACGGGTAGCTTGCCAGCATTCCAGAGACGCGAGCTTGTATGATGGAGGGGGCAAACATCTCGGTCAGAGAAGACGCAATCGCCTCCAAGAGACTCTGCTCCTTAACGAAATTCACGTAGGCTTCGACAGCAAACCGGGTGCCGGGCAGAATTCCAGCCGTCGAGCGAACATATTCAGGGTCAAGATCAAGGCCGGATGTCAGAACCAACCAGCGGGCAATTCCACCATCGCCGTTTTCGACACCATCATGGTCAACAAGGCGCTGCCTCCATTCACGCCTCAACGCCGGATCGGACATGCGGGCGAGAATCGCAGCGTCCTTGCACGGAATCATCGATTGATAATAATAGCGGTTCAAGGCCCAGGCCCGAACTTGATTTCGATTAAGCTCCCCCGAATGAAGCAACTTATGAAATGGATGCAAATGATGATACCGGCATTCTCCTATACCCCGGAGCTTTTCTTCAAGTTGATCTGGAGAAAGAAGTTCTATCAAAACATTATCTCCATACCATCATAAGATATTTTCCAGCCTTTCATTTCGACATGATTCCGCTCCGGCGACCCATCGATCAGAACTGGATTTGTATTATTGATATGAGTATAAATTTTTCTCTTTATATCCAAGTCTGACAGTTCGGCGAGAGATCCTGCGACCCCCGAGATTGAGATATGCCCCATCCTCTCCCCAGTCTTTGTGCCAACACCTTCGATCAACAGCTCCTCGTCGGACCACAAAGTGCCATCAAATAAAAGAACGTCACTGCCCATTAATCTGCGTTTGAGTTCAGAGGGTACGGCAGCACAACCAGGAATGTAATGTGCAGTCCTTCCTCTCACGGAAAGCCTGACGCCAACCGTTGCCTCCACTCTGGAGGCACTCTTATGTCTTTCTTCGTAAAGCGGAACCTTACCTGGAACTTCAAACAGTTCAAAAGCCAAGTCACCAGGGAGGCTTACTTCCTTTCCCAGACGGACAGGCACCCTCGTCACAAGTGAAGAACTCAACGCCGAGAACATTGAGTTCTCGGCGAGTGACTTTAGAATTCTTGAAGTCGCGTAGATTTCAAAGGCCTGGAGTTCGCGCATACTTAGCAGACCCACTGTGTGATCAATGTCACCGTTCGTTAGAACGACGGCCGATATGGGCGAATGTCTAAGTCCTGTAACCGGCCGCAAAAAAGGTGAACGAAGAACCTGCGCACGAAGATCCGGGGAGCAATTAAGTAAGAGCCAATTCTCCCCGTCACCAGTCACGGCAATTGAAGACTGAGTTCGCTCAATAACTCGCGGGTCGCCTGCCCAGTACAGGGAACAGACGGTGCAACGACAGTTCCATTGCGGAGATCCACCGCCCGCCGCAGAACCGAGGATTACAATACGAGACCGGGACACCTAAGTGTCCCGGCTTACGCTTGTATCTGCCTCAGAGTTCGGCTGGAAAGTAATCGTTAATTTCCAAGCCAATGCAGATCTCTTCGATTACAGGCTTTCTCCAGAACATGGATCGTCTCCTGTTACGCTAAAGCGTCGCATTGGTGCCCTGCCTATAGGCTAGCATGGCAGGTAGGACGTTGCCAGTTAGAAGATTGGTGGCGATGACATTGATTGCCAGTCACGTTTCCTTGATGGTTCAGTCAGCCTCAAGTCCAAGTTGCGGAACTGAGACTGGCTCCGAGAGGGCTGTTTGCAGTTGTCGCATCGCTTTTGAGCACGATCTCAATGTCAGAATTTCGTTGAGCCCCCCGACACGGGCATGATCAAATCCTCGATGGTTTGAGGCTGTTCATTTGGATTTTCCTCGGCCGGTGGCCTTAAGTTCCGTCGCTTTTCATAGAAAGCGTTCCCGCCAGCGAGGGCCACGTAGAACATGTTGCTATAGGGATAACGAAGTCCTGCGGTATGAAAGAACATTGCCTTGCCGACAGTTTCGTGACGCGCACCTGCGAGTACTTCATTCGCAATGCGCTGCACTTTAGGAAGATCCGAGGTCCGCATCGACTTTGAGAGTACCCCTTGTGCAAACTGGTTCTTTTGCCCGACCACTCCGCAAATTGTATTCGGGAACGCGGGAGATTTTACTCGGTTCATTACCACTGTACCGACAGCGAGCATACCATCCTCGCTAGAGCGGTTGGATTCAAAATACACAGCGCGCATCAGACACTCACGCTCATCAGCGACGCTCGAGTGAACAACCGTGCCCGCCTCGTAGAACGGACGGCCACTGCACGCTGTTATCTGCACTGACACAAGAAGGACCCCCATCAGTTTCCAGCCCAAGGCACCACCGGCTCGCAAACGCACACCTCAATTTTTACCGCAGCCTTGGTTAAACCGTGAACTTGATTTCTAAAGGCCTAACGAGAGCTAAGAACTGCAAAATTGATTTGGTACCCGCCCCCCCCCGGAGCCACTCGCCGTTTTTCACCGTGCTTCACAGGGCAGGTTTCCAAAGGCACCATGAATGAGATGATCTGAACTATCACTTCCCACAGGCTTCCTTTGACCAAAGGCCGAAATTTTTTAAACTTCGGACTTCGATTTTCGCTTGGCTTGCAGTATAGCCTTCGAAGCGCGGCGGGAATGAAGACTGCGCAGTTGCGGGTGTGGTGGAACTGGTAGACGCGCCGGACTCAAAATCCGGTTCCGAAAGGAGTGTCGGTTCGATTCCGACCACCCGCACCAGTCCCGTCGGGATATGCCACTACGGGAGCCGGTTGACTCAACGAGAGATGCAGGGATTGGCTATCTCCAGAGTCTGGCCTCGCAAATCATCGGCGGCAGTGTTTTACCCTCCACGCCCTTGCAATTAAGTCTGACGTTCCCCGACGCGGCAGGGTTTGTCTTCTCAGAAACGCGGTAGGATCCCCTCCCTCCCTGTTAGTCGATACCGATGGCATGGTGATGCAGTGCCGGTACTGTCGGAAATGCCCAAGACAAAGATAACCGAGGTCGCTGCCATATGATCAGTTTGGGAAGAATTTGCTGCCTCCGATCCGCGTCTTCCTGGACCATATCAGCTGGGCCACTCTACACACAGGCGTCATAAAGAATTTACAACGGCGAGGACGCCCGGCTGTATCAATGTAGCCTTAGAATTTTGTAGCGGTCGCCTCGTTCCCTCGTTACTCCTAACGCCCAACACATTCTTGCCATGATCTTTTGGGGCGGAATGTCTTGGGGTTCTGGCTCCTGGGGGATCGGGGATAGTATGGAAAAGTTTCGTCTTCAGCGGTTGTTTCATTCGGACTCGCGACGCACTCTGATCGTGGCAATCGACCACGCTTTGTTCAACAATTCGGCGTTCCTTCCTGGAATTGAGAACATGGGAGCAAGCGTGAAGAAGGTCGCCGAAGCTGAGGCCGACGGAGTGTTGCTCTCCGTCGGCGAGGCGCCACATCTCCAGCGGCTCGCAGGTCGAAGCAAACCGGGCTTGTTGCTCCGGGTGGATCCGGCCAATTTCTACAATGACATTGCACCGGTCTCGCGCCTGCATTGCCGGGCATTCGAGAACGCGGTGGAGATCGCGCTGCGCCTGGATGCCGCCTGCATTCTTCTCAACCTCTTACAGATTGATGACCATCCGGAGATGTTGAACCAGTGCGTGGAAAACATCCTCCTTGTTAAGAATGATTGCGATCGTTATGGCATGCCGATGGCCATCGAGCCGCTGTCCTTCAAGAAGAGCAAGGACGGCTATGTCGGCGATGGGGATCCGAAACGAGTGACCACGCTGGCGCGCATGGCGGCCGAACTCGGCGCCGACCTTATTAAGACCGATGCCACCGAACCGGAGGAGGAGTTCCATCGCGTTATCGAGGCCGCTTCGGGCGTTCCCGTTACGGTTCGCGGCGGCAGCAAGGCGTCCGACCGCGAGGTGCTCGAGCACACCGAGCGGCTGGTCGCTCAAGGTGTCGCCGGGCTGATTTACGGGCGCAACATCATCCAGCACGAGAATCCTGCCGCCATGACCAGCGCCCTCCAGGCGGTGCTGCATCATGGCAAATCCGCCGAGGAAGCCCTGGAACAGCTGGCGGCAGGCTGAAATGAAGCAGAGCGAGGTCAATCGTCTGTGCCGCGAAGCCGATGACTGTCTGCGTCGGCGGGGCTGGGCGCTGCCGCCGAACGCTGAATTCGCCGCCACCGACTTTGGCCTCGGCGACTACCGGTCGGCGGGGCTGGTCGAGGTGCTGCTCGCCAACGAGCCCGAATATTGCGAGAAGATCATGTATGCCGCCGTGAACATGTCGACGCCGGCGCACACCCACGGCAAGAAGAAGGAAGACATCATCTGCCGGTCGGGCGAGCTCCGGCTGACCCTTTGGAATGCCAATCCAACACTTTATACCCCAAGCGGCTCGGTGTCGGTGCAGATTAACCGGCAGCTGCGCATCATGCCGTCGGGAGAAGCCTTTCTACTCAAACCTGGGGAGCGCATCACCCTGACGCCCGGGATATGGCACGCATTTGCGCCGTCTGCCCCGGATACGCTCATCGGCGAGGTCAGCACTTGGTGCGACGAGGCTACAGATAACTTCTTCGCCGATCCGAAGGTCGACATCTTTCACGCCATCGAGCCTGACGAGGCCCCGAAATTCGGTGGTTTCTCTGCGGAGGCGACTCCATGAAGCAGCGTCCCCATGCCCTCATCTTCGACATGGATGGATTGCTCCTAGATACCGAGGGCGTCTACAAGCGGTCTTGGACAGTTGCAGCTGCAGGCTTGGGCTACGACTTGACCGACACGTTGTATCTGTCCCTTATCGGCATCACCATCGCCGACTGCGAAAAATGCCTAGTCGAGAGTTTCGGGCAGGATTTTCCGCTGGAACAGTTCCGCGCGGATGCGCGCAGCCGTTATGAGGATATTGTCCTCGCCGAAGGCATTCCGCTGAAGCCGGGCGTGTGCACACTGCTCGACTGGGCAGCCGTATTGGACCTTCCCTGCGGCATCGGCACATCAACCGTCACCGAGGAGGCACGCCACCGGCTAAAGCATCATGGTATTCTTGATCACTTTGCCGCCGTCATCGGCGGCGATCAGGTCATTCACGGCAAGCCCGATCCCGAAATCTATCTGAAGGTCGCGCAAGCCCTAAAGCAAGAGCCGGAACATTGCCTTGTGTTCGAGGACGCTCATAGCGGGGTTCGCGCAGCCCGCGCGGCAGGCATGTCCGTAGCCCTGATCCCCGACCTTCTGCCTTCGACGGAGGAGATCGCCGCGTTGACCTGCGGTGTCTTCGTCTCGCTTGACGGCACGGCCGACTGGCTGAAGACGCTTCCTGCTGGTCGTCCATGAGGCCGGGTCTCATCGGCCGCATCGCGCGTCGAGTCGGAGCTGCGTCCGACACAGTGACCCGTCGCCAATTCCTGCAGGGAACGGCGGCGGCCGGTGCCGGCTTGATGCTGAGCGGGAGCTTCGCCCAAAGCAAGATAGCTGCGTCAACACCGCACGTTATCGTTATCGGCGCAGGTTTCGCTGGCCTGAGCTGCGGATTTCAGCTGCAAAATGCCGGTGCCCGGGTCACCGTGCTAGAGGCCAGAAACCGGGTTGGCGGCCGCGTCCTATCCCTACATGATTTCATTGAAGGACGAGTGGTCGAAGGCGGCGCGGAGCTCATCGGCTCAAATCATCCGACTTGGATGGCCTATGGCGAGCATTTCGGCCTTGAGTTTCGCGATGTCACCGAGCCGCAGATTGACAAGGCGCCCATCATCCTCCGGGGCAAGAGATATGCGGGCGAAGAACTGAAGGAGCTTTGGGAACAACTTGAGCAGGCTCTGTCCCACTTGAACGCCGATGCTCGTAAAATCAACTTGGATCGGCCTTGGGAAACGCCCGATGCCGCGCGTCTGGATCGCAGCAGCCTGGCCTCGGCGTTTGCCTCATGGGATCTGGACGATGCAGCACGCCATGGTGCTTTGACCCTCCTGGCCAATGACGATGCATCCTGGCCAGGGCGCAGCAGCTATCTCGCGACCCTCTCCTGCATCGCCGGCGGGGGGCACGAAAATTTCTGGACCGAAACCGAGGTATTCCGTTGCGTTGGCGGCAATCAGCAGATGGCTTTCAAACTGGCGGAAGCGATCGGAGATGATCACATTCGCATCGGAGCGCCGGTCACCCACATCCGGCTTGGCGGATCCGGAGTCACCATAGAGCTGGCCGACGGGACGGCCGTCGAAGGCGACCTGGTCGTTCTGACCGTTCCGCCCAGCGCCTGGAACACTTTCGAAATCGATCCCCCGCTTCCGGCGGGATATCAGCCTTCCACCGGCCCCGCCGTAAAATATCTCTCTAAAGTGTCGCACGCCTTCTGGGAGCAGGCGGGGCTCCTGCCCAACGCATTGACCGACACGCCTGTCGGAGAGACGTGGGAAGGCACAGACGGGCAACGGTCGAATGCGGAGGAGCCCGCCTGTCTCAGTGTTTTTTCTGGTGGTCAGGCAGCTCAGGATTGTCTGGATTTTGCGGAGGTGGAGCGAAGCCAAAAGCTCCAAGGCTACCTAGAGGCGATCTATCCCGGCTATGCCTCCAGCGTCGAGAAGACCATGTTCATGGGCTGGCCGAACGAAAAATGGACCCAGTGCGGATATTGTTCGCCGGGATTGGGAGAGGTTACATCCGTCTACCCGAACCTGGCGAAGGGCTTCGAGGAGCGCCTGTTCTTCGCCGGGGAATATACCAGCCTTTTGTTCACCGGCTATATGGAGGGCGGCCTCAACAGTGGCGCCAAGTTGGCGAAGCAGTTGACGACCTTACTGGGCCTACGCGCTGAGTAGTTTTCTCGTGCGCTGAGCGCCGATGAATAGGAGTCCGACCAGGGGCAACATGAGCAAGGGAGCGATTGCAGACGTGGCGAGACCCCATCGCAAGTCATGCAGATCGCCGACCACTCCCACGATCCAGGGCATGAGAATGCCGCCGGCATTGCCCAACGCCGCCAAGGCGGCAAACATGCTGGCGCCGCCATCGGGATAGCGGTCGGCAGTGACAGCCAGCATGGTAGGCCATAAGCTGCTTCCCGCGAAACCAGAGGCGATGCAGGCCAGTAGCGCCCAGGCCGGATTGTCCAAAAACGCACCCAGGAGAAACAGCACGACCGAGGCGGCACTCCCCACTGCCATAACGGCATAGGGATTTGCCCGGTGCTCCAGAGCGCCCACCACCATCCGCCCCAGAGCCATGGCGATCGAGAAGAACAGCAGCCCGCCGCCGGCCACCACGGGCGAAAAGCCGAGCGATGTCTCGGCATAGGCCGGCAGCCACTGAGCCATGCCGAGCTCGGTTGCACCACCAAGAAAGATGGCGACCAGGGCCGCCAAAAACCAAGGCCGACGACACAGGCCTGCCATCGGTGTACGTCCACCTTCCGTGACCATTTCGGGAAAGCGTAACGGCAGAAACCCCATCACAAGTCCGAAAGGCAGCACGATCGCCAGCCAGCACACGGCACGCCAATCGATACCCAAGGCCAGCGCCGTCGTGCAGATCAGGATCGTAACCACCGCACCCACGCAATAATACGAGTGCAGCCAGTTCATCGCCGCCGTCCGCCGGTCGGGATTGAGCGCGGCCACGACCGGGCTCAATATCATGTCCAGCATTCCTGCTCCTAGCCCGAGCACGAAGACCATGATCAACAGCATCTGGTAACTGTCGGATAATGCCATCCCAACCAAACCGATAGCCGTCAGCAGGTTTGCCAGCAATGCAAACGGTTTTGCCCCGTACCGGTCGGCTAGCGGTCCTGTAACGAGGATGCCACAGACTAGTCCGGCAAAGGTTACAGCGCCCAGCCGGCCCAATGCTTCCCGGCTGAGTGGGTCGTCACCACCAAAACTGGTGCCGATGTTTACCAGAAACACGGGCAATAGATTAAGGCCGACCGCTAGGCACATCATAGCGGCATAACACAATGTGGTGAGCAGCGCGGGCCGTACATCGGTCGTCATCGAGCTCGCCACCAAAGTTGTGAACGTTTCAGGACCAACTAACATAGAGCGTCCTAGCAGGACATACTTGAGTACGCGTTGCTGGTCAGCTCATCGGTTGAGTTTCCTGCGATACGCCCTTGTCACCGTAGGTTGTCGAGAGGTACGCCCTGTCGTCTTTTGCCAAACCATCTGAATCCTGTGCGAGCAGTTGAAGTTCGGGCAAGAACCAATCAGCCTATGGTAAACCTCCTCGCCGCTGGTGCAGAGGAGGCTAACAAGGCAAAGTTAGAGCTCGAATTCTCGAAAGTTCAACAACAACTTGCCGAGTCTTCTCCAGGCGAGAAGCCGGCTTCATAGGGCGCCTGACGTTCCCTCGTGATCAGCGTCAGCCTCTTGACATCGAAAATGACTGGCCATTCCGTCGCGTGCATATGAAGCTTTGGAACGCCGCAGACGCATTTCACCGCTGCAACGCGTATCTAGGCCATCGTAATATGATACGGTCCCCTCGCCTACAGCCTGCTAATGAGGTCTAGTTTCCGGTCGTCCCTTTACAGTGCAACAATCACAGATTTGACTTCAGTATAGAGATGCAGGCCTTCGTGGCCTTTTTCCCGGCCCCAGCCAGATTCTTTAAATCCACCCGTGGGGATGGCGGCGTCGGTTGACCCGTGGACGTTCACCCCGATGCGACCGGCGCGGATACGGCGCGCCATTTTATGAGCGGTCGAGAGATCACGAGTCCAAATGCTGCCGGCAAGGCCATAGATCGAATCGTTCGCCTGTTTGGCTATACGATCGAGATCGTCGTCATCGAAACTCATCGCACAGAGCACCGGGCCGAAGATCTCCTCGCGCACCACAGACATCTCAGGATTGGTATCGGTTAGAATGGTGGGTTCGAGAAAGTAACCCTCATCGCCGACACGGCCACCACCCGCCGCCACCGTGGCCCCGGCCGCTCTGCCTTGTTCGATATAATCCGACACACGCTCCATTTGAACCTGGGAAATAACGGGACCCATCTGCGTGCCGTCGTTCAAGCCATGACCGACGCGTATCTTAGACGCCTGTTCCGCGATACCCTCGACTACTCGGTCAAAGACCTTCTTGTGCGCAAAAAGTCGCGAGCCCGCCGTACAAACCTGACCACTGTTTGCGAAGATCCCCTGTGTCACGCCAGGTACAGCTACAGACATATCCGCGTCAGGGAAAACGATGACTGGGGACTTGCCACCGAGCTCGAGTGATACTTTCTTAAGATTCCCCGCTGCCGCTTTGACGATGATGCGGCCGACCTCGCTAGAGCCGGTGAAGGCTACCTTATCTATCCCCGGATGGGCAGCGATGGCAGCGCCGGCAGTGTGACCGAAGCCGGTTACGATGTTAACGACGCCATCTGGGATACCCACCTCTTGAATCAGTTCGCCAAGACGCAAAGCCGTCAGCGGAGTTTGCTCCGCGGGCTTCAGGACGACTGTGCAACCCGTGGCAAGCGCCGGCGCAAGCTTCCAAGTGGCCATCGCCAAGGGGCCGTTCCAGGGGATGATTTGACCCACCACACCAATCGGCTCGCGTACTGTAAACGTGTGATAAGTGCCCGGGGTCGAGATGCTCAGCGTCTCACCCGTGATTTTCGTGGCCCAACCGGCCATGTAGCGGAACAAGTCAGCACTTAAAGGCACATCACTGTTCCTGGCGGTGGAGAGCGACTTGCCGTTGTTCAAGGCTTCAAGTTCGGCGATCTCGTCAGCGTTCTGCTCGAGGAGATCCGCCAACCTCCAGATCATCTTACCTCGATCGCTGGGCGTGATGCGACCCCACGGTCCGTTCTCAAAGGCCTCACGTGCTGCATTCACGGCGAGATCGATATCACCGGCATCACCTTCTGCAACCCGAGCAATTACCCGACCCGTTCCCGGATCATAAGTATCGAAGACTTTTCCAGAGCGCGCCGGAAGCCACTTGCCGCCGATCAGCAACTTATGCTCACGAGCCAGAAAGGCAGCAGCCTTCTTTCCAAGGCGGGGATGGATAAAAAGCTGGTTCATTGTGGCCTCTGCTGTGTAGCCCTGGCAGATAGTTGAACGGTTTCACTGTAAGACATTCGGACCCGAAAGGGCTCTTATCACTCGGATACAAGCGCCGTCTAAACGTTTCACACTCGTTTGTAAAACACCTCGGACAAGAAACGAATCTGCGCACCTTGAAATTGCTCGCCCCGTACTGGCCAACCCGAAATGGTCGAGCGTCATCATACTGGGCTAGGGAACCGCGCCAAAGACTCGAGCAGCAACGAGCTAAAATACGAAAAAACTCCGTAGCTGATGCTACGGAGTTTTTGCTGTGATCAGTGGTTGCGGGGACAGGATTTGAACCTGTGACCTTCAGGTTATGAGCCTGACGAGCTACCGGGCTGCTCCACCCCGCGTTAAAAGCCACGAATGGTAATTGTCTTGGACTTTTAATCTAAGCGCCAAAACCCATTATGAAGAAGGATTTTTCAGAAGTTCTGTTCTTTGCAGGCCCGGCAGTGACCGACTCTCCCGCGTCTTAAGACGAAGTACCATTGGCGCAGAGGCGTTTAACGGCCGAGTTCGGGATGGGATCGGGTGTGGACACCTCGCTATGGCCACCGGGCCGGCGAAGAACAGAAGATTTGCAAACTGAGCGCGCTCTGCGCGATATTTGATGATTGGTGAAAATGAGAGCGATCAAGCCGATCGAGCTATTAGTACCGGTAAGCTGCATGCGTTGCCGCACTTCCACACCCGGCCTATCAACGTGGTGGTCTACCACGGCTCTCAAGGGAAGCCTCGTTTTGAGGTGGGTTTCCCGCTTAGATGCCTTCAGCGGTTATCCCGTCCGCACATAGCTACCCTGCTGTGCCGCTGGCGCGACAACAGGTCCACCAGAGGTGCGTCCATCCCGGTCCTCTCGTACTAGGGACAGATCCTCTCAAGCTTCCTACACCCACGGCAGATAGGGACCGAACTGTCTCACGACGTTCTAAACCCAGCTCACGTACCACTTTAAACGGCGAACAGCCGTACCCTTGGGACCTGCTCCAGCCCCAGGATGTGATGAGCCGACATCGAGGTGCCAAACGATTCCGTCGATATGGACTCTTGGGAATCATCAGCCTGTTATCCCCGGCGTACCTTTTATCCGTTGAGCGATGGCCCTTCCACGCGGGACCACCGGATCACTATGACCGACTTTCGTCTCTGCTTGACTTGTCAGTCTCGCAGTCAGGCGGGCTTATGCCATTGCACTCAGCGACTGATTTCCGACCAGTCTGAGCCCACCATCGCGCGCCTCCGTTACTCTTTGGGAGGCGACCGCCCCAGTCAAACTACCCACCATACACTGTCTCGGACCCGGATAACGGGCCGCGGTTAGACATCCATGACAACAAGGGTGGTATTTCAATGATGGCTCCACCATGGCTAGCGCCACAGCTTCAAAGCCTCCCACCTATGCTACACATGTCAACACGAATGCCAGTGTAAAGCTATAGTAAAGGTGCACGGGGTCTTTCCGTCTGACCGCAGGAACCCCGCATCTTCACGGGGAATTCAATTTCACTGAGTCGATGCTGGAGACAGCGGGGAAGTCGTTACGCCATTCGTGCAGGTCGGAACTTACCCGACAAGGAATTTCGCTACCTTAGGACCGTTATAGTTACGGCCGCCGTTTACTGGGGCTTCGATTCAAAGCTTGCACCTCTCCTCTTAACCTTCCAGCACCGGGCAGGCGTCAGACCCTATACGTCGTCTTGCGACTTCGCAGAGCCCTGTGTTTTTAGTAAACAGTCGCCACCCCCTAGTTTGTGCCCCCCGCACATGGTTGCCCATATACGGGGCCTCCTTCTCCCGAAGTTACGGAGGCAATTTGCCGAGTTCCTTCAGCATCGTTCTCTCAAGCGCCTTGGTATACTCTACCA